>JBDNFN010000151.1:0-17377 GCA_041689795.1 Fuerstiella sp.
CCGCGACGAGTTGCTTCGCAGCAGAACTCGTCTCAGTTTCGCCTGACAGTTGCTGTGAGATCACAAACGGAGTCCGCGCCGTGTAGATTTCAATGTTACCAATTCGAAGCGCTGACTAATTCCGGGGAACTTCAGTGGACACGGCCCGACGGCCCGTCAACACCGCAGCCACTTTTTCAGGGACGACTACTTTCGCTTTTCGAGCTCCAGTCGTCGATGCTGCTTCGCGATTTCTCCGAAGTCCAGGCGATCGTAAACCAGCGCCAGTTTAGCGTGGACGGCTGCGGGATCCGGTGTTTTGTCTATGATCAATTCCAGATCCGCCAGTGCCTCCGGCCACCGTTTCATCAGAATGAAAATACTGCCGCGAGTGTCCAGAAATCGCCCGTTCGTCGGTTCCTGTTCGAGCGCTGCCGTCACCAGAGCCAAAGCCCGATCAGGGTCAGAATTTCCCTGATCATGGGCGACCATCCAGGCAAGATTATTCAGCACGATCGTCATGCTGTCATCAATGCTCAGAGCTCGTTCAAAATGAAAGACGGCACGTTCAGGATCGCCATCGACAAAGCACAGGTTTCCCAATGCCAAATGGGCCAGGGCCGGCTCTTTTCCTTCAGCCACCACACTGCTAAGTATGGCGTGCAGTTCGGAATTGCTTCCGGGTGTGAGCTTCAGGTAGCCCATCAAACGTGTTAATGCCGGCAGAAAGTTGGGCTCACTTTGCAGCGCGCGTGCGAGTGGCAAAAACAGCTCGGCCGCATCGTGGCCGCCCTCCAGCACCAACAGGTCGTGAACGTTGACATACAGGCCGGACAGCAGAACTTTCCACCGTCCGTCAGGATCAATCTTGAGTCCCGCCTGCAGGACCTGTTCTGCTTCCTGCAGTTCCCCCAGTCGAATCAGAACATTCGCATAACCTTCACGCATACCTCGTTCGTCAGGATGCTGACGCAACTCTTCGCTGAAAAAACTTCGAGCCCTGTTATAGCTGCTTCGCGCCTGTGGCTCATTTCCAAGTTCCAGTTCAATTGTCCCCAGTGTCGTCCACACTTCGGGATAGGTTTCAACAGATTTTGCAAGATACGCTTTGGCATCAGGCAGATTGCCGGTGGCAATTGAATATCGCCCCCAGGCCAGCAGCATCTCTGGCGACGTCATGTCCTGTGCGCCGGTCAGGTGATGCAGGGCTCGCTGCAGCAGATCTTCCGACAGGCTGGACTCAAGACTCTCACACAGCCTAATGGCCATGCGGCGATGAGCGGGGCCGTGCCCGAATCCCTGTTCAGGAGCGAGCGATTGATACAACAGCTCGGCCTTCGCGGGGTGACCTGTGTCTGAGTACAAGTCAGCGAGAGCAAATCGTGCATCCACTAGATGAACGCCTCCTTCATCAATTATCCGGCACAGCAAAGTCTCGGCCTCAGAATGTTTTTTTGCCGCAACAGCCTGCCGGGCATCGAACCAATACCCATCTGCCAGAACTGGACGTGAGTTCTGGTCTTGGATGACAAACCAGACAAACAGCACCAATGCCAATACGGAAGGCAGACCCCACAACAGATGGCGCCACTGACTCTGGTGCCAAGCGCTAAGCAACAGACGAAAGGGATAAGTGATCAGGAACCACCAGAAGCCCGGTCTCACCCATCCGACAAAATATTCCGCAATTCTTCCACACAACATAAACCGCATAAACAGTATGCGGTGCAACGTATCAACAATGCTGTAGACAAGTCTGCGAAACATTATGGTGCCTTTGCCAGCTTCGGCAGCAGCGCGGCCCTGAGTATCCTGAACAGGTCCTGGATCGCGGCCTGCTCGTGCGGCAACAGGTCGCGGTCAGCCTCAGCCATCAGTTGCACCTGAAATACGGGGGGAACAACATTGTTCTGCTGCGGCGTTTCAATGAATGAGGCGTTTCGTAGTCGACTCTGTAGCATCTGCAGCAGGCTGTCGGAAACATTCGGTGGCGTGACGGGCTGCAGTGTGGAATCGAAACAGCTGAAGAAGACGGCCGCTTGGTTTCCGTTTTTTCCGACGAGTCGCAATTCTGTATGAGGAATTTCCAGTTCGCCATCGTCGGTCGCATCATTCTTAGCAGCCTGCACTTCCCAACCGCTGCCTCGATAGCAGGTTCTCAGGTCATGCCATTCGTCGTAATAGCCATCTAGTGAAAACAGAACGTTCATCCCATAGCCACTATACGACCAAACTGCCGAATGGACTCCAAAAGGATCGTTGGCCTTCCTCGTGGTTTTTTTGAACGTGTCCTGATGCCAGCCGTTGACGTCGCCCGCTAAAGAGTCGCTTTCAACTCTGTCCTGCAGAAAATCGACCGCTTCCACTTCCACGTTTCTGGGCGGCGCAGATACCCCAGTCAGCATTCGTCGAACGCCAATGACGCCGCCAAGCCCCACAAACACAACGCCAAAGATAATCGCCGGAATCAACCTGGCCGCCCGCCCGGATAAATAACGACTATCAAGCAGACGAAAGATGAATAAGCGCAGCGGAAGCGTCACGCGTTGAAAAAATTCGGCCTGAAGTTCAGACATGGAATCGACCGAAATCGGCACCATAAATCTAAATAACTGGTCAGTACTGAGCGACAAAAACATGGCTGTCACATAAGTCAATACGCCCAGAGCTTCGTGGCGCCAGCCGGTGTCCAGCGAATATGCGAATCGCGACTCGGAATACACTACCAGAAACACGCGTATTGCATTGGCCAGCACAACCCAAAAAACAGTGGCCGCCACAGTCATGACAATTCGAAACCACCCATATCGCTGGTACACGCAAAACAGCAGCATCGCCGCCACGGCCGAAAACAACGAATGAATTCCGCTGCAGGTTTCCTCAACCAGAAACAACTTAGAAGTGGTCTGGACAACAATCCCGGAAAGGGTGTGCCGAATACCTGCGAGATCAAGAGCTCGGCTGGCAACATCTGACGCGAGAACCTGAAGATTCACGATCAGTTGCTGATCCAGATTCAGAGGCAGTGGCGCCAGCATCAGCAAAAAACAAAAGGGGCCGCGAAGTGCCCCTGCGGCGGACAGGCCGCCGAAATACCAAACTGAGGTCCATAAGGTCAGCAGGCAGGAGAGTAATCCCAACAGGTTGCTGTTCGCTCGAACAGCCGCAATAAACAACAGTCCGGAAACACTCAGATACAGGGCGTGACGAATCGAAAACGATTGTTCGGGCAGCCATTGAATGCCGGGTCGACGTATCGATACCAGCCACCCAAAGGCGATCAGTATTAAGGGGAAGTACTGATAGTGATCGCGGCGCCAGAGCCAGCTGCTGAGTGAAATCAAAAACGGAGCATGCACCAGCAGGATAAGGCCCGCGACAATCATCCACTGCCGGACAATCCTTGCCTCCTGCTCAGCAGAAAGAGTGGGTGGATCGACCGGATCCAGCAGATCTGTATCTAAAACACTCATACAGGACTGACCACGAAGATCCCTTGAAAGGCGTTTCCAGAACGTGCCACGCCATACCCTTTTGTAGGCTGGCTCGGAGAGATTTCAAACTTCGTCCTCCGCGCAGCGATTGTTGGGGATAAGCGCGGAAACAAACTAAAAAGCGTCCAGGCAAACCAATTGAACGTAACTCGCCGAATGCCAAGATACATAAGCCGCTGACGGGCCTTCACTCAGGCACGATAAGTTCCCGCGGAACTGCAGCCCGATCTCGAACACTGCGTTTTGACTAGACGACCTCAGCCGCTTCGACCTTGCGATTTTGGCGACGGTGAGCAACAAAGCCTCCGACCAGGCTCAACCCCAGCAGAGTCATCGTCGCCGGTTCCGGCACTGCTGAGATATTACCGCTAAACCTGAATTCATTAGGTGTAAACGACGTGTTGGAATTTCCGGCGGAATTGCCGTCTCGCGTCACTTTTACACTGAGATACCGAACAGCGTTCAACGACCCAGGTACGACTTCCGTCAATCCTGCCATTACCGGCCCATCTGTATCGCCCGTCACAACAACTGATTGAGCGAGCACGGCCGGCAGAGCATTCGAAGTTAAAGGGAATCCAGCGACTGCTGCGAATTGTACGTTCCAACTGGAAGTTGGTGCGGATAAATATGAAAGATTCAACATGACTGCACCGCTCAAGTCGTGTGCCTGGCCCAGATCATAGTACAAACTAAAGTTCCTCGACCCGCCATTTTTGAGAAGAATCGCCTGATCCCCGGTTGCGTCCACCGTTACCTGTGTGTCGGTGAGCAGCTTTCTAACCCCCTGCGAAACTTATTTTTGGGCAGACAACTCATTTTGCGCTTGGACGGCAACCCCCCCCGGTAAATTGATCAACAATCAAATCCGCGCGAGCTTCGCAGGCGACAGCAAGAGTCAGTATCACTGGCAGGCGACAAATTGTTCTTGTAGTCATTTCACATACCTTTTTCGCACAACAAGCCCGAATCACCTTCGCTACCAATCTCACTGTCGAGCCTCGCAAAATGCACCTAATATGAACATCCAAGTTCTTTGATACTATTGGCCCAAATCCCCTAAAGCAACAATTTCCGCGAAAACATTGGCAACTGGGGAAAACCCTCCCCCCAGTCTCAGTTGCTGGAAGACTGGCATCAGCTGACCGTCTTTTTGCACTTGCCACGGTCGGCGGCGTGTTGATTGAAGTTCAATTAATGCTGATGCTGGTTAAGCTTTGCCTCCGCACTCAGAACTGGTTTCCTCATGAAGAAACACCAGAAGCCGCCGATCCGTAACAGGTCGTCGGCGTCATCAAGCGTATGGGAATTCGGGAATTCCGTCGTATCAAACGGGCGGTTTTTGCTGAGCGACAAAAGGCATGAGTTTCTGAGTTTTCAGGAATTTGGATCGAGGCGGTCGCTATCCGAACCCGGGATGCGTCGTCCCAACGGCCTTTCGTAAGTTCCCGTTTCCAAAGACGTCGAAGCTATTTCATAATCTGCGAGAATGTAGAGGTGCTGTCAGAGAATTGCGCAGCAGGGACATCCAGTGCATTGAGGAGCGTCAGAAACAAGTTGGACAGCGGCGGCGTGGTATCGCCGAGTTGGTGAAATATTCCATGACTAAGGCCAAGGTTCTCTCCACCAACCAGCATGAGCGGATAGTCGGTGTTGACATGTGTTTGACTGTTACTGCTGCCGTACATCACGATCGTGTTGTCGAGCATGCTGCCGCCGGGCTCGGGAGTGTCAGCCAGTTTCTGGACAAACTCAGCCAGCAGGTCAGCCTGAAACTTGTCGTATTTCCCAAGCGGTATGGATTGTTCAGCACCCGCGGCCGCATTATGCGCCAACAGGTGGTGGGTGACACCAAGGCCCAGTTGGATCGGAACATTGTCCCACGCGCTGCTGTTCATACTTTGCAGCATGTAACTCGCGAAACGCGTTGAATCGGTTTTGAACGCCAGATAAATGAGGCTGTACATCGTCCGGATGAAAGTGGTCGGATCCTGCACGGTTGCATCAAGCGCGAGGCCATCGGTGGCCACTTGTGGCTTGGGTTTGTTCATCCAGAGCTCGAGACGTTCGATGTCCTTTTCCACATCGCGCAACGCGTGCATGTAGTGTTCCAGTTTTTGCGAATCTTCGCGGCCGAGTCGTTGCTTAAGATCCCGATACGATTCCAAAACACGATCGACGCGGCGTTGATCTTTGCTTAAACGTTGGTGCTGCTTTTGCTGCAGGGCCGGGTCGGAGTTAAACATCGCGTCATACAATCCACGGAGGTTATTCGTGGAAGGAATCCCGCGGCCGAACTGATTGTAAGAAAGCGTGTTCGACCTTCCTTCGCCGCCCAAACCACCTTCATTGCCCAGCACCAGACTCGGGTAGCGCGTTTTATGGCCATGTGTCATCGCGGCGATTTGATCGAGTGACGGGCTTTTCACTGCTGCGGCGGGATTACTACCGGTCAGGAACGAATCGGCCGTGCTGTGCCCGCCGGCACTCACGCATTGCGGATGCTCCAAACCCTGTACAACACTGATACGCCCGGCCAACGGGTTAAAGGCTTCCATCGACTTGCCGAAGTGCATCTGGCCTTCGACCAGTGTCGGGTACCAACCCCAATCACCGTGCAAAGCAAAACCGTGACCGACATACAACGCCAGAAGCCGTTTGGGCACTTCGGATTCTGCTTCGCTCGCCATGCAGTCGAGCAGCGGCAAACTTAAAGCCACGCCACCTGCGCCGCGGAGAAATGTGCGCCGATGAACATTCATTTTCTTAGCCATGATTGTCTTCCTGCATCACTGACGATGTTGACGCGACGTTTACTGTTGCGCGTTTGATTGTGAACCTTGCCTGAAAACGTTTGAAGTCACGATTGCTTTGATCAGGCTCCGTATGTTGTAGCCGCTTTCAGTGAACCTCGAATGCAGAACCAGTACAGTCTGTTCATCCCGAAACGTGAGCGGTCGGCCCAGAGCATAGGAAAGCATATGACGCGTAAAGCCCTCAGTGAATTGCGGATGACGATGTTCGAGCAGGAATTGTTTCAAGGGCAACAGACCGTCGATCTCCTGTTCGTCAATCACGACTGTTTTAACAATCGGGCCGGCATTCCTAATTGAAGTTCGCGGCAGGCCCACCGCATCAAAGCCTTCGGTGGCAATCCCCCATGGGTCGATATCCTTGTGGCAGTCGTAACACGTTGTACCTGACTTGAGATGCAAATCCAGTCTTTGCCGGACCGATACTGGGACGCTGGCTTTAGCATCGCCGGATGGTTCCGGTAGTGAAGGCACATCCGGTGGCGGATCGGACGGCGGATTCCCCAGCAAACGCGAACGTATCCAAACTCCGCGGTTCACTGCGTGGGCATCCTGGCCGTTGGATTGAGCCAGCAGGACGGCAGCCTGCGCCAACACACCGCCACCTCGATGATCGGGCGCGGCAACGGGCACAAATCGTGGCGTGAAGACATCAGCGATGCCGTAATGCTCAGCCAGCGTTTCATTCACCATCACGAAATCCGATTCAAGCAAGTTGAGACAACTCAAATCATGATTAAGAACGTGAGCAAAGAATTCTGCGCATTCCTGCTTCATATACTCCCTGATTCGCACACCACGGTCTTTGAATTCGGGATAGTAATTCGGATCGACCGCGATCTGATCGAACCGGGTGAAGTCGATCCATTGCGCCACGAAGTCTTCGACAAACCGCCGGGCACGCTGGTCCGCGAGCAAACGGTCCACCTGCTGCTCGATCAGGGCGTCATCAAGATGGTCCTGCTCACCAGCCAGCGCGGTCAACCGTGCATCCGGTGGCCCGTTCCACAGGAAGTAAGACAAGCGGGACGTCAGCTCGTAATTATTCGATTGACGCAGGTACAGAAAGCGTGGGTCGCTAAGTATCGTGACGATTGTGCTTCGCAATGCTTCCAGGTCACTGCTGCCAGCGGCCAGCTCTTCTGCCAATATCTTATCAACGTGAATCGCGTCGGCTTCGGACAGCTTCCCGCGCCAAGCCTGTGCCGCGAACGCCTGTAACCTGCCGGGCATTTCCTGGGGGTCCAGTTTCCCCTCTGTTAAAAACGGCTGAAGAGGGGACGGCGGCCAACTTTCACAGAACGGCGTTTCAAACTCCACGTTTTCGATGACCACATATCCATGCGTTTTCATCGCTTCGGGATAGACCGCGGGGCCCTTTGCTTCATTGCCATGCGTGCCGTTGTTTCCATTTGCCGATGGAATTAAACCCGGAATACTGCCAAACGCCTTAATCCACTGTTCATCGGGCCGCACAAGAAAAATCGGTTCAGTCCAACTGAATCGTGGCGGCAGCGTGAAACCTTCCAGCTTATTGTGATTCACAATCGTAAGCGTGCGGAACTTCAACCAGTAACCGGGGCTCCGATCATCAGACACAATAGGGTCTGGATTCACTCCGACGTAATCTTCCAGTATGCCGAACACTTCAAACTGCTGAGCGCCTTCTATGGCCGGTACAGTAATCGGTGCCACCAGCTTGTATGCATGCGCACCTGACTGATCGACGTACACACCGATTTCCTGCGGCGTTCGCGGCTGACCGTTTTCGGGTGGCTCATTGCGTAACGTTAACCTGATCCGGAATCTGCCTTTGCTTCTGTTTTCACGCAGGAACATGCGGTATTCGTGCCTGGGTGGTATCGGGATCTCAAAACCATCGCCGATCCACATCGGCCCTTCGTACAACTGCCGAAACCCCTGGTACAGATAGTTATCCCCCGCCCAGTGGCATTTTTCCCAGTCGTTGCCAGCGATGCGAAACACATCTGGCCGAGCCGGTTCGATGTTGGGCAGCGCCCGTTCGATGATCTGTTCGAGCGCATCGGCATAGAGCTGAAGGTAGGAACCGGAAAGATCGAGTTCTGCCTGACGGGAAAAACCATGCTTATCGACCGGGTCGCCGATGAGTTGGTCCGCAATATGCTCGTGCGTTTGTAGTAAGTCCTGAAGACTGTGTGCAATCTGATTGTTCGTCAGGCGCACCAATGGATCCGAGGACGCGTTTGATTCCGCTGCATACGTTTCAAGATTCGGAATGACCTCTGCGAGAAAAGCCAAGCGTTCGCTATCGGTCGGCTGCCTGGCGTCCTCGGGTGGCATGTCGCCACGCTGAATATTGCGGATAATCTCCGTCCACAACTCCTGATTCTCGCTTGTCACACGCAATGCAAACTGGTCCAGTCGCACATCGCCCTTGTGCTTATCTGCGCCGTGGCATTTCACACAATAGGTCTTCAGAAACGCATCCGTGGGCGCACTGACATCCGCTCCGTCATCTGCACTGACAATCGCACTGACAATCGCCGTAGATAGCGCGATGATGCACGCCACAAACCGGGGGTGATTGCTACTGAGCATCATGAGTGTGCACTTCCGTTAACGGAACGATCGGATGGAAGTTTACATCTGGATGAACTAACGTCGAAGATGTCCGCTGAATAGTGAAAACGCGTAACGGTTTCGCCTGCGGAAGACCGTCTTCTGCTGGTACGAACCATGCCGTTTCGTGACAGGAGACACCGGCCTGTCTGTAAGTTATCCCCAGACGACTTCAAAATCGAGCAAGGCCCGAAAAGTTGGCCGGGAATTCGCGGCACACAGGGCAGCGTGCAGCCGCTGCTTCCAAAGCAGACTCCGATGAGGCCAGAAGGTGGCCATTCGACGACCTCGCGTACGCTTTCTCGACAACGAAACAAGTCGAGCTTGACGTCTATCCAAAGCTGCAGCCCGAAGACGCAAGGCCGACGCCGCTGCAAGTCTGGAAGAAGGTCCAGGAGAAACCCTAACCGTCACAAAGCGGGACCTTCAAGGCGAACTGAAACGCTTCTTCGCCACGACGAATGCTATTGAATCGATGTTCGGCCGAGTCCGCAAAGTCACTCGGCGCGTGCAGCGAGATCGAGACGCCGCTGTGCGTCGAGCAGGGCGACATGCGACACCGCAAGACACGACACCGGCCGTTTGCGCGGCGAGCAGGGCTCCCACAGAATCAACGGCTGCAAAGACCTGCCAAAGCTGATCGAGGCTCTCAAAAACCACGTCCCGGACAAACAATCAGCCGCTCGATGAAATCGAAACATCAACCCAAACCCGTCACTCACGTTTCAACTACCGACGGGACATCTTCATGTTCCTTTGACATGTTCTACTTCTGAATACATTCAGAGGAATGAATCCGGAGTCCATCAGTCATGGGCTATCGCAACCTCAAGGTCGTTGGCTCAAATCCAGCCCTCTCTTTTCGGCCAGCTTCGCAGATTTTGGGAAGCGGCCGTATCGCCAACTGACTGAGCCATTGACAGCCCGTGAGGCAGTCGTGAGGCAGTCGTGAGGCAGTCCCCGACTAATGCGCTAAATCCGCATTTGAGGCATGCATTGTGGATACGAAGGCAACGCAAAAGGATACTCGTACAAACTTCGGAACCGGGGAGGGCACTCGGTGGGGGCCAACGCAAGCATGTGCCTTGCACGATAAATGATCAACACAATTAAAGTCCGAACACAGCCGCCGTTTCAAACAGGTGGCACGCAGGTCACCCGCTCCTTTGTCCCCCGCCCCAGAAATTCCGAACAGCAGCCGAGTCACGTTAGACGGCGGTTGCGACCGTCGATTTCCGATGTACCAGCGAATAAACGCATGGCACCAGAATCAAAGTCAGCACTGTTGAAGCCACCATGCCTCCCAGAAGTGCTCGTGCCAGCGGAATCATGGCCTCGTTGCCGGGAGCAAACTGAATCGCCAGCGGCAGCATTGATGCGACTAGTGTAAGCGAGGTCATCAAAATTGGACGCAGTCGCACCTGAGCCGCAGACATTGCCGCATCGCGTGCCGACAGGCCTTCTTCTCGACGGCGATTTGCAAATTCGACCAATAGGATTGAGTTGTTAACCACCACTCCAATCATCATGAGCGTGCCCATCAACGACTGAATGTTGATATTCGTATCTGTAAGGTACAGAATCACCAGCACCCCCCCTAATCCCAAAGGAACGGCCAACATGATGATTAACGGATCAACGAACGATCGGAACTGTGACATCAGTACCAGGTAAACCAGAATTCCGGCCACGATTATTCCCAGACTCAAGCTGCTCATGCCTTCATTCATCGTTTCAACCGGGCCACGAATTCTTGCGGCGACGCCGTTTTCGAACTCCATTCCCGCCAGAACCGCCTGAACATCGGCGGCGACCGATCCAAGGTCTCTCCCGAAAACGTTGACGTGAATATCGTTCACTCGGCCAATATTGTAGTGAGCAATCTCACCGGGAATGTTTACTCGTTTGACGGTCGCGATGTTCGATAGCGGAATCGTTACTGAGCCATTGGGAGTGTTCAGCGATAGCGGAATATTGCGAATGTCGTCCAGCGATTCGAATTCGTTGTCTTCGTATTGAACACCCATAAAAAAGTCTGTGCCGGATTTCGGGTCAATCCAGATTGTGGGTGAATATCCCACACTGGAACCCAACGCCGTTAGCACCGTCTTCGCGACTTCATCCTGATCCAGTCCCAGATATTTGGCTCGCGTGCGATCAACCTGTACGTCGAACTGAGGGTAGTCCAGGGCCTGAGCAATCTGCACATCTCGCGTGCCCGGAATCTTCTGCACTTCAGCGACCACTCGTTCTGCGTTGTCACGACACTGCTGCAGGCTACCGCCCGACACCTGAACACTAATTGGCGTTGGCACGCCTTCGTAAAGTGCCATGTTGACGATCCCGCCCGATACAAACACAAACTGCTCTAATGGATATTCGTCGGCTAGTTTTGTTCGCAGTTGCTCAATGTACGTTTGAGTCGCAGTTGTTCGACCTTCCGGCTTCAGGTTCACGATCAAATACGCGGTGTCCGGGCCGGAATTGGAACTCAATACCGTCGAAAACCCAGCACCTTTACCAACCGGCAGTCCAATGTTGGCAATCAGCGTTTCGATCTGCTGTTCCGGAATGACTTCTTTCACCGAATCTTCAAGGCGAGCCACAATTTTTTCAGTTTCCAGCAGGTCTGTTCCGGGAGTCGTCTTGATACGAATTTCGAATGAACCGGAATCGACTTCCGGAAACAATTCTGTGCCGATCATGGGCCACAACAGAAACGAAGATCCAACTACCGCGACAATCAGCAGCGTTGACAATGCGGGAACATTAAGGGCAACGTTCAGCAGATGGCCGTAGATCCCCTGGGGCTTCGCGCTGGCCGCAGCGTTGTTGTCTGCGATCGCTCCCTGTTGCACTTTCTCACGCACAAACGTGGCACAGAACGCCGGAATGACTGTGAGCGCAAGAATGTACGACGCGCCAATCGTGAAGGTGGCTGCCAATGACAGCGGAGCAAACAGATACTTGATCATGCCTGTCAGGAAGACGGCCGGTAGAAAGACGGCCAAAGTTGTGATGGTTCCTGCAAGAATGGCGGTGGAAACTTCCTGAGTTCCATCAACAGCAGCATCCATCGGCGACTTGCCCATTCGCTGATGGCGAATGATGTTTTCGACCACGACGATTCCCGCATCAACAACCGTTCCGATCGCCAGCGCGATTCCTCCCAGCGTCATCACGTTGATGGTCTGTCCGGTAAATGCGAAGCCCAGGCCCCCAATCAGAATCGCCAGCACAATCAACGAACAGATGACCAGTGTCGGAAGGAATCGCCGCAGGAAAATCACGACGACAATTGCCACAAGAAGGGCTCCCAGGCCAACCTGGCGGTAAAGGTCAGTCAGTGCCTGCCGAATATAGCCGGACTGGTCGGACACAAGCGTCACTTCCGTTGCTTCGGGAATGTCGCCGCGTAATTTCATCTGAGGAATTTCCGTTTCCAGTCCCTTTGCAATGCGGTCCACGCAGTCAATTGTGTTTTCGCCCGGTTCTCGCAGCAACGGGCAATACACGCTGCGAACGCCGTTGACTCGCACCACGTTGTATTGCAATGCGGCGTCATCGACAACTCGGCCAACATCACGCACAAACACCGGGTTGCCGTCACGCACCACAACCGGAATGGCTTCGATTTCGACAGGCGTTGGCAGAGTATTTTTGGGATGCACCTGGTAATCTGTGCCACCCATTCGCGCGGACCCGCCGGCCATTACCAGATTCGCTTTCGTGACAGCGTCGACGACATCTTTTGCGCTGACATGGTGAGCCTGCAGTTTCGCGGGATCAACGTACACCATCATCTGGCGGAACTTGCCACCGAATGGGTGAGGAATCTGAACGCCTTTCAGTCCCCCCAGTTTGTTTCGCACGGCGTAGTAGCCAATGCTGTAAAGTTGAGACTCAGAGAGTCCTTCGCCGGAAATCGCGGCCAGAACAACGGGAAGATTCGAGGGCTCGCTGCGCAACGTGAAGGGCCATTCGATCCCCGGCGGCAGGTGAAACATGTCGCTTGCTTCCAGATTGACGATGTCGTTCATCGCCGCACTCGGGTCCGCTCCCGGTTGGAAAAAGATCTTAATCACGGCGGCGCCGGGAACCGTGCGAGATTCCTGATGCTCAATCTTTCCGGCCAGCGTCAGAGCCCGTTCGACTCGCGAACTGACCGACTTTTCCATATCCAGTGTGGGCAAACCGGGGTACGAAAAAAAACTTACCACAACCGGCTTCTTAAAGTCGGGCAGAATATCCACGGTGATGCCCGGGATAACTGTCGCTCCCAACAGGCAAAGCGCAATCGCCCCGGCAAGCACGGCGAATCGATTTTTCAGTGAAAAGTTGATGAGACTCATGTGAGTTTAGTTCGGCTGATGCGAATGTTGGAATGTTGGAATGTTGGAATGTTGGAATGACCGTGGACTGTTCGTCCAAAGATTGAAGCGTGCCACTGAAATTGCGATTAGCGAACACCGGCATGGAAATTGGCGATGCCAGTCGCACACAAAACGTCGCTGCCAATACGCAGGGGGCCTACTTAATCAACCTGACGACCTGACCGTCTGTGAATCTTTGCAAATGAGCGTCAATCACCATCTGACCTGGATTCAAGCCGGTTGCAATTTCAATTATGTGGCCGTCGTCTGCTGCCGTGGTTACGGATACAACAGACACTTTTTCGTCAGCAACGACGTATACATAGGCATCGCCGGTATCACTGAATCGAACAGCTCTGGCTGGAAGCACGGTAGATGCTGTGTTGGTAGACAACGTAATCGTGGCCTGGCCAAACATCCCCGGAATGAACTTAGCATCCGGGTTAGCAACTTCAGCTTCAACCAGCATCGTTCGCGTGCTCGGATCAAGGCTGCCGGTCAGTCGCGTGACCGGAACGTTTAATTCCAATTCCGCCGCAAACGATGGAAACGCAATGCTGATTGAATCGCCTATCGCCACAAATGCGGCATCGTTTTCCGGAACAGGAATATGAATTCGGACCTTGTCCAGCTGGCTGATTACAAACAACGGGCGATTGCTGCTGCGTTCGTTCACCAGATTTCCCGGTGATATGTTGCGAGCCGTGACCACACCCAAAAAGGGAGCAGTCAACGTGGCAAACTTGATAAGTTCGTCAATCTGTTCAACTTCACGTTCTTTCGTCGCGGTTTCTGCGACGGCCACTTTCAGGTCGGCTTCGGCAGCGGCCAGTCTGGCTTTGGCGACGGATACGTTAGCGACGGCTGAATCAATTGCGGCCGTCACAGCCGCTCTGCCAGCAGCCGCAGAATTGCGGCGTTCACGCACTTCGTCCAGAATTCGAGGTTCAATAGAGCCTCGCTGAACCAGGTCGCTCGTTCGCTGAAACTCAGCTTCTGCGGCGGCCAGAGTTGCTTCCATCTGCTGCAGCTTCGAGCGTGTTTCCAGTTCCATGGCATCCAGAGCCAGCACGTTGGCCTGGGCAAGTTCAATGCCGGCCTGAGCTCTTTGTTCTTCCGCTTTCTGCCCTTCAACGACCGCCAGCAGCATTCGCTTCTGCATGACAGTTTCCGGCACATCGATGATTGCCAGTACGTCACCCGCCTTGACGACGTCTCCAATGTCTGCTTTCACTTGTTTTACATAGCCATGAACCTTCGCCTGGATTTCTGCCGTGTAAAACGGATGAACGGTGGCAGGCTGAGTGCTGGTCCGGCGTACTTCCTGCTGTGCAACGGCGACGATTTTGACCGCGACGGGCGCTATCGCTTTTGACTGGGCAGCAGTATCAGGTTTTGCCGCTGCTGGCATAGAGCACCCAGCGATCGACAGCACGAAGCTTCCCGATACGACAGAGGCAACCGCATGGCAAAGCAATTTCATGATGAGAACCTTTACGGGATAGGGAATTCAGGTTGCCTGCACACTATCACCTGGTTTGTGCGGAAGACAGACTTTATGGACCGCTGTCATCGCATATTGCAGAACTCATTGTCGGAGCAATTGGTCTTTTCGATTTCATCGCTACTGCACGGACAATGCCTGCAATCGTCGAGACTGCCGTCGTTAGCGGCAACCTTCACGCCAAACACCACCCTGGCACCGTCGAAACTGCCGATGAGTTCCGACATTCGCACTTGACGGAACAGGGAGGTTCTATGCGTTCAATCACAATTAAAATATGTATGCTTGGCGGGCTTGTCTATCTAAGCGGTTGCAGTAGTGTGCGAAACGCGGTTCTCAACAAAGAAACGCAGCGCCCTGCGCGCCCCGACAATTCGCTGACGCTACCACCAGAGGCGGAATCTCCCTTTGCAGCAGCGGCTGATGTTGCGAGTGCCAGCAGCAAGGACGCGGTTCCAGTTCTGCTTGACGCACACGCTTCACTTTCAACCAGCCCGACGCAGCCAAGCTTAACGCAGCTAGGCTCAATGCAGCCAGGCTTAACGCAGTCCGGCACGATTACATTTCCTGCTGGCAAATATCCCGCGAAGCAACAGGTTGAACCGCCACCCAGGCTGGTCATTCTGCCCGTTGGCCACGAAGTAACCAACGCCAGTCGAGACAACCGTGGGACGATCACAATCGACGGGCGCAGCTACGCAATTCGACTGGTAGATCAATCCCGGGAAGCGTCAACGAATTCAGGATTGAAGCAAGTCCATGTTGCGTCGCAACAGTCCGTTCTGCCGCAACAGTCCGTTCTGCCCCAACAGCCGTACGAACAGGATCGCTACGTTACGGAAACTCACGTTCAGGAAGTCCTGCCGAATGACGTGACGGCCCCAGACGCCATCCTGCTAAACCTGCCCACCGCGCTGTCGATGGTTGGACGCGACCATCCGGCTGTCGGATTTGCTCAGTGGAAGGTTCAGGAAGCGTATGCCAACCTTGAGCAGGCTCAGGTTCTATGGCTGCCAAACATCCAAACCGGATTCAGCTTCCATCGACACGATGGAAACTATCAGGCCAGCAACGGTAATATCGTTGATGTAAATCGCAGTTCTTTTCAATACGGACTTGGAGCGGGTGCGACTGGTGCCGGCACGACGCCAAACCCCGGAATTCGCGCCCAGTTCCATTTGGCGGATGCCATCTTCCAGCCGGACATTGCTCAGAAAACAGCGTGGGCCACGTGCCATGCGGAGAAAGCAGTCGTCAACAAGCAACTTCGTGACGTCGCTGTGGCATACATGAAACTACTTGACACCCATCAGCAGCTTCGAATTCTGGAAGAGGTTCGAGACAACACGGCTGCACTTACCAGAATCACTGACGACTACGCCGCTGCGGGGCAGGGGCTGCAGGCCGATGCCGATCGCATGCGAACAGAGCTCACGCTGATTGAAGGAAGAATTTCAGCCGCACGCGAAGAAGTCGACGTTGCCTCAGCACGCCTGGCTTACACACTCAGTACAAAGCCCGGACAAAAAATTCTTCCCCTGGACCCGACTGTGGTACCGATTGAACTTGTGTCGATGCAGCTGGATCAGGGAACTTTGATCAGCACCGGGCTGGCCAATCGTCCGGAACTGAAGGAACTGCAGGCTCTTGTTGCCGCCGCGTGTGATCAGCATCAAAGGCAAAAATACGCACCGTTTGTTCCCAGTGTACTACTTGGACTTAGTGGTGGTGGTTTTGGCGGTGGCACCGGAAGCTCGATTAACAGCGTGAATGATCGCGTGGACTTCGACGCAATGGTGACCTGGGAAATCCGCAACTTCGGTTTCGGAGAACGATCTGCGCGCCGACGAACGGAATCCCAGGTTCAGCAGGCGATGTATCGCAAAGTCAGTCTTATCGATGACGTCGCTCGTGAAATCTCAGAAGCACACACCCAGGTGACACATCGTCGCGAACGCATGGCCGTCACTCAGAAGTCGATTCAGTCGGCTCAGAATTCGTACGATCGCAACCTAAGTCGCATTCGCGAAGGCCAGGGCCTACCGATTGAAGTGCTGCTGTCCGTGAAGGCACTGGAAGCGTCTCGTCGAGCGTACCTGGAATCTGTCATCGCGTACAACGAAGCTCAGTTTCAACTGCAATGGGCACTGGGCTGGCAGGTCTCTGCACCACAATGATCGCATCGTGACACGCCGGAAGCCCCGATCCATGAAGTTCCCCGGAAACAGTAAACGCTCTGGTTTGGTCACATTGGAATCTGCACGGCGCGGACTCCGTTTGTGATCTCACATCAACGATCAGGCGAAACGGAGACGAGCTGTGCTGCTGAGCAACTCGTCGCGGGAGCGTCTGATGTGGGTGGGAAAATCCGTTGCGGCTGCGGAGATCGGCTGCAGTCGTTTGTGCTTCAATAATTTCTGTGTCCTGCCTCTGCCTTAAAAAACTGATTGCGATTCCTCACGACCGCCGTTCGAGCTGGTTCGATTTGATCGGGGTCGCAGGGGAAAGAAAGTTTCCAACAAGGAAGGGGAGTCGCCAACAGACGAAGATGCTCGTATCACGCGCATCAAAGATGGCCGCACGCGGCTGGGCGGGAAGGCAGCGCATACCGGC
>JBDNFN010000152.1:0-7573 GCA_041689795.1 Fuerstiella sp.
ATAAAACCGACAGAGATGACACCCTCGTCAGTTCCGCTCCAGACCCTCGATCCCTCAAAAAATCCGCTTCAAGACGGACTCGCTACCACTACGCGCTGAACTCAGGTTACACTCGTTTTGATACACCCACATGGCAGCTTTCCCCCACGTTTTAACCATCTAACACGTTCGCTCGCTGTATAGGCCACATGGTTTCTGCTGTTACCAGCGAGGCGAGAAATGTATCACACGAAAATCATATCGATCGGTGCCGCTGTTTTTCCTGGTCTCGTTGGACTTTCAAACGACGGTCCCGAATTGGCCAACGATAGAAGTCCGGCGGAAACGATCAAACAACTCGGCGAAGATGAAGTTCAACAACAACAGCCGGCCCCGAACGGTGTTCGCTATTCGTCCCGTCAGACGGTTGATTCCAACGATCAACAGCCGCTGTCCGACGGCCCCCCCTTAGCTCGCGTGTATCAGCACTTGCTGCATTTGCGACAGCTGCATTCCGAACTTCTAAGCACGGGCGAAACCAAACAGGCGAAGAAGCTGGAACGCCGCCTGGCCGATCTGGAGCGACGGTTTCGTTATCCCGCGCCAGCACCGTTAAGCACGACGCCACGTTGTTCATGCGATTGGCGTGTATCAGAGTTATCAGGACCCTGTGAGGGTTCGAGTGACCGACACCAGCGGACCGGTTATCCTTGTGCTGACAGCCTACAACCTGGCGACCTGGGAAGTAGAAGCTGACGAGGGCGTTCAAATCGACTTCATCGTCTGCAGCGGCTACAAGAGACAGAGCGTTGCCAATACTCCCAAAGGCGTGCCGGTTTTCACCTATTGCTACGATGATCGATCGCACGACTTTGCCTACGCGTACGGGCCTGAACGTTCCGAGTGGGACAAAATGGCAACGTGGATCAAGAAGCTCACCGGCGGCCATGCCATCACCACGATCACTGGCAACTATTACGCTCTGAAAGAAACGTATATCCTCGGCCCCGAAAACAACGATTGGCGAATTCAAATGCTGGATCAGGATATTCACCAACAGTAAGTGGGACTCCAGCCGTCTGTTGCCTGCGGTCATCATCCCGTCGAATGCGGATACTGCCCCGCTGCGATCCTGGATTCGATCTGTTCAAGAACTGGTCGCATGTCGGCCACGGTTTCGATGACGTAGTGAGCACCCGCTGTTCTTAAAGTTGCCGCCGCTTCGTCGATGTGCTTCTGCCGTTCTTCCAGCGTTAGATCGGCGAGATCGGCTTCGGTCAGGCCGACGCAGTTTCCTGTTCGAGTAATCCCGATCGTCCAGCAGCCGGCGTTTCGGCCGGCTTCGATTCCCACCGGTGTGTCGTCGACTTTGACAAAGTGCCACAGGGGATAAACGCCCATTCTTCTGGCCGCTTCGTACAACAGAAACGGAGCAGGGCGGCCCTTGGGAGCGTCTTCTGAACACAACACACAGTCGGCGATGTACCCCTGAGTCGCGGCGGCGGCGGTCACGACTTCCATGAGTTCTCGAGTATAGCCGGTGGAAGATCCGATCTTCAGCCCGCGGCCACGGCACCATTCCACGACGTCGGCAGCTCCGGAAATCATCCGGCTGTGATCAGCCAGAGTCGTCTTTTGCAGCGGCAGAAAATCGGCGTACATGGCGTCGATTTGATCGTCATCACAGGTGGTTCCGTGCTGGCTTTGCCACGCCGACGCGACGTCGGGCATGGCAGCAATTGCTGAGATATGATCGCGCTTGGCCATCCCCATGGGTTCGCGTGCCTGCTTTGCGCTAATCGTCACACCGCGCTGGCGGAAGATTTCCTGAAAAACAATTGCCGGGGCCATGCAGCCATGGTCAATAGTTGTTCCCGCCCAATCAAAGACGACGGCCTTGAGATACTGAAACGGTTCTGACATCTGTGAGTCTACTTTCCTGTCCATCGGTTCCATGATCGTTCGGCGAGTCCGAACGACATCGTCATGCCTGCTCCGCCGGGGCCCACACACACATGCAGGTTGGGTTGCGGTTCGGCTTCGAAGAGCGGCAGGCTGGAATGCTTTGCGTACACGCCGTGCCAGCGTTCTTTAATCGTCCAGTTCTGCAGCTGAATGATCTTCTGCAGTTCCAGTAGAATGAGTTCATCGATTTCCGCCTTATCGAACGGGCTGATGTCTTCGTTGTATTCGTGGGAATCGCCGAGAATGAGCTCGCCATTGTCCGATCGAGCTGCCATCACGTGAATGCCGTAACGATCCAGCAGTGGATTCTGGGTGGCGACTCGATCTTTCACTTTCTGCAGCGACGGGCAATGGCCGAACGACGTGTAATGCCGCAACGTCAGGCCGCTGGCGATATGAGCGTCCTGATGAACGCTGCCTGTCTGAGCGACCGTTCGCAGCATCTGCAGCTTGCAAAGTCGTAGCCCCGACGATGCCAGCACTTCCGGAAACAGAGTCTTCAGATCACTGCCCGAACAAATGATGACGCGCTCTGCCTGCCATTGTCGCCCGTCGGCTGCTGTGATGATTCCGTTGTCAACTTCTGCGATCGGAGTGCCGAAGTGTCGCGTGACGCCTTGCGATGATTCCAGCCAGCCTGCGATACTGGCGGCGGCGACTCGAGGATCCACTCGCAGTTCGGTGGGACTCCACAGGCTGCCTTTCAATCCGGTTGGGTTGGCGATGGGAGCGGCAGCAAGGGTTTCCGCTACGGATAGCAATCGGCAGTCGTGAGTTCCGCCGCTACTGAATTCTTCCAGCACGGCATGTTCGTCGTCGTGGTGGGCCAGGTGCAGCGATCCGCACCGAGCCGCCTTCACGACTTTCTGCTCATCCAGTTCCAGCCACAGTTCTCGTGAACGCCGGGCGGTTGCGTACAGTTCGCCGGATGGTTGCCCGATGGGCCAGATCATGCCAAAGTTGCGAACAGTCGCGCCTTCAGCTGGAGCCGATCGGTCGAACAACACGACGCTCAACCCCCGACGAGCGGCCATCCATGCGTGAGCCAGCCCAACGATTCCTCCACCAATCACGGCGACATCAAATTTCGCGATCACGTCTCTTCCTTCTGTTGCTTGTTGTGCATTGCCGCCGCTCGTAGATATTGTTCGAAGTCTTCAATCGCTGGCGTCTTCAGTTCGGGGACCTTCGCCAGATCATACCAGCGTCTGAGGCTGACGGCATCTTCCGCAAAGCTGCCGGTGCGGAATTCGGCCACTTCCGTTTCTGACATCGGGCCACCCTGCAGTTTCAGGCTGACAATCGAAGGCTCACTTAGCTGAGCATGATAATCCGCATCCACCGCACACAGGTAGCGTTTGGCGGGAACATGAAGGCGAACCGGTTCCGTCACCGATTCAGCAAAGATCTGCGTCAGGTAACGATATCCAAGTTCTTCATGAGCATCGTCCACTCCCTGATCGGGAGCGTCATCCGGCAACGCATGCACCAAATGCCCGATATCATGCAGCAACGCGGCTGTGACCAGAGCCGGCGAAGCGTGTGCCTGGACGGCCAGCGCGGCACACTGCAATGCATGCTGCCGCTGCGTCACGGCTTCTCCACCGTATTGCGAGTCGCCACGTTCTGCAAACAGCTTGATGATTTGTTCAACGGTGACCATGCGAAAGCTCTCTCTTCAATACGGAATCACGGCTACTCGAATGGGCCGGTTCGTCACAGCAAACTGGAACGCCTCATTCACGTCAGCCAATGAAAATGATTTTTGCACCAACTCGGCGAATGGGAACTGCTGATGATGTTCTTCCAGAAACCGGACGGCCGTGAGCAGGTCACCCGGTCGGTAATTGTGCACGCCATGAATCGACAGCAAACGCCGCACGATACGCTCGGGATCAACAGCCACCGTTCCCGACGGGCTGACCGAACCCACCAGAACGACGGTTCCGCCGATGTTTGCCGCGTTCATCGCCGATTGAACGGCCAACGGGTGGCCGGACATCTCAAAGACGCTGTCGTAGTTGTCCGTGGTGACTGTCCGCAACAACGACGTTGCTCCGAAACGAGCACCCTGAGCCAGCCGTTCTTCGTTGACATCGCACAGACTGACGTCGGCTGCTCCGGCTGCTGTCGCAAATGCGCACGTCGTCAAACCCAGCATCCCCGCGCCGAAAACGAGAACTCGTTTGCCCGCCAGATCTCCGGCCGATCGCTCGGCTGCCGCGACAGTTGCGGTCGCACAATTCGCGGGGCAGGCGATGGCATCGGGCAATTCAGAAGGCAACTTCACTACAGCCGTGCCAGCTTGCAGCAGGCAGTACTCGGCCAACCCGCCGCTCAGTTCATGATCCTTCATGCAGACTTCGTGACCGTACTTGAACAGCGTTTGGCACTTCTGAGGAATCCCGCCTTCGCAACGATGACAGCTTCCACACGATGCAGCGACCGACCATGTTACTCGATCGCCTACTTCCAGCGCTTGACCAGCAACGTCAGTCAGCACGAATTCGCCTTCGTTGACAGCTTCCACCTCGCCAATAATTTCGTGCCCGAGCACCGTCGGCATCGGTGAAGAACGAGCGCCAGAAAACGTATGCAAATCGCTGCCGCAGATTGTGCAACAGGTGATTCGCACCAACGCCTCGCGCGGGCCAGGCTGCGGAACTGCAACTTCACGAATTTCAATGGGTTGACCCACTGCAGAAAACACTGCTGCTCGACACGTGGCACGAGAACCAGGTGATGTCATGATGAAACCTCGGGAATTGCCATGGGTATTGGCTGTTCACCCGCTGAGAGGACTCGCCGAAAATATCGAACCGCGAAGATCAATGCGAATATACTGAAGATGGAGCTCACCAGAATCCCCGATCGAAACAGTCCAAACAGAGCATCGCCTGGTGGGGCAAAGATCTTCACTGTCACAACGGCCGCATACCCGAGATACCCGATTGAATCGGCAAGATACATCAGAAAGCCCAAATTGCCCGGGCGGGGTGAAGCGGCGATCAGGCGTTCAAAGACCGTGGTGTGAAACGCGACATACGGCAAATACAAACCGATACCGCAAGCCACCATAAACGGAAATGGTGGCAGGCTGCCCGACCATTGCAGAACTGCGGCACAGGCAACAACCACAAAGCCACCACACATCAGCACCACTGAAGCTGTAAGCGCTCTGACATTGCCGACGATGCAAATTGCCAGAGCATTCACCACAGTCGCTACAATGGCCACGACGGTCTCTGATTTCGCAAACACGGCTGGCTTTTCATTGACTCCCAGTGCCTGCCAGATTTCGACGCCGAAGTCGTCGCGAATCGTCCGAATCACGGTGAGAACAACGTAGACCAACATCAACACCGACAAGCCCGGCATGTAAGCCTGGAAGAAAGCCCATCGCTGGCTGCCATTCATCGAAGTTCGCTCTGAACGGAGCAACCGATCTTCCTGGTCGGGTTCAGGAGTCTGTTGCAACAGCCAAACGAACAGCAAAGTTGGAGGCAGGAACAGAAGGCCGGTGATGTAGGGCATCTGATACTCTGTGAACCCCTGATCCACCACTAGCCAGCTTCCGACGGACTTTACCACTCCGGACGAGACGATAAAGCTCGCACACAGCCCTGCCGCCAGTGCTTCTGTTTGTCGACGACCTTCAAGATACGACAGCACCAGACCAAACACCATCCCCAGCGGAAGTCCATTAAGGAACATCATCACCACTTTTGCCCGTGGCGGCAAGAACGCGAAGCCTACCAGCGCCAATTCAGCAAACGCCATCAGTCCGATCATCGCGATGGCCCGACGCCCCTTTGGCATCTCGGCAATGACCTTGATGCCAATGAACTTCGACAGCATATAGCCGCAAAGTTGTGACAACACCAACACTGTCTTCAGATCAAGTCCCCCGAATTCCTGTCCTTCAAACGTGCCCGCTGTGAATGGCTTGCGGAACGCGTACATGCAGAAGTAGGTACTGAAAGCAGCGATTGCTGCGATCGCTGTTGCTCGTCTCGAATTCTTCAACGCCGTCTCCCATCAAGACCTTCGCGAATTTCGCTGACCTCTGGCCGCGGACAACGCGAATCGAATCAAGGGGACTGATTCCCTCGAGCCGAAACTGTCCACCACTAAAGTCTATTGCTCCAAGCGACTCTTTCGAAAGCCTGGTGGCCGATAATCGTGCTTTCGCTTCGAATCGCTCAGAGTCTTAATCAAAATGATGCGCGAACCGTCCGCGCATCATCATCATCGTCATTTAGCGACAACGGAGCGGCTCGGCGATTGGAACGTTCCACGCTCTCTCGCCTGCCACGCCACTGGGTCAAGGGCGAAGCCCTTGTTCGGGGTTAGAAGTTGAACAACTGCGCCGATTCGGCGCGATGGGAGACTTTGTAATCTCAGCCTATTAATTTTCTGTTAGCTACAGCGACTTTTGCCGACTCGTGCCCGCAGTGAATACGAATCGGACCATGGGGGCTGATTTCCACGAGCCTGAGCTGTCCATCACAAAACGTGAATTGCTATGACTCGACCGACTTCTGACTCGAGCTACGTGCCCGGACGGGTTATCTGCCGCATCGGCGATCCGAATGTGACTTCAAATCGCTTCGATAATGGCGTTCAATGTGCTGCTGGGTCGCATCGCGGCCGTCACTAATTCTTCGCTTGGGTGGTAGTAGCCACCGATGTCGACTGGCTTACCTTCTGACGCCTGAAGCTCTTGCACAATCTTTGCCTCATTAGCGGCCAGCTGCGTGGCAGTGGCGGCGAATTCGCTTTGCAGTTCCGTATTGTTGGACTGTGCTGCCAATGCCTGAGCCCAATACATGGCCAGGTAGAAGTGGCTTCCACGGTTGTCCAGTTCATTTGCCTTTCGCGAAGGCGACTTATCATTTTCCAGGTATTTACCATTGGCCTCGTCGAGTGCGGCCGCCAGTGCTTTCAGTTTTTCGTTACCCTGTTTTGCTGCAAGGTCTTCCAACGACACCGCGATCGCCAGAAACTCTCCCAGCGAATCCCAACGCAGATGGCCTTCTTCCAGAAACTGCTCGACATGCTTTGGAGCGGATCCGCCGGCACCCGTTTCAAACAAACCGCCGCCTGCGAGCAAGGGAACGATTGACAGCATCTTGGCGCTGGTGCCGAGTTCCAGAATTGGAAACAGGTCTGTCAGGTAGTCTCGTAGCACATTGCCCGTTACTGAAATCGTGTCTTTGCCGTCTTTTGCTCGCTGACAGCTTAGCAGCGTCGCGTCGACTGGTGACAGGATCTGAATGTCGAGGCCTGAGGTGTCATGCAGTGGAAGGTATTCCTGTACTTTGCTGATCAGGCAGGCATCGTGAGCTCGTTCGCTGTCGAGCCAGAATATTGCCGCTGATCCAGTGGCTCGGGCTCGAGACACAGCCAGGCGAACCCAGTCGCGAATTGGAGCATCCTTGGTCTGACACATTCTCCAGAACGCAAAAAGGGGACATTCTACTTTTTTGGCTTTCTGGGGCGTCCGCGTGGTCGGAGCGAGGACTCCAGTCCGAGTTGGATGGCCGTTGACGGCTGCCATGTCGAATCGCCGAAGGGTGTCCCCCGCGAAAGACTGTGACGCAATGCTTTGAGTTCCGCTTGCGTTTCG
>JBDNFN010000153.1:0-39013 GCA_041689795.1 Fuerstiella sp.
CCGTCATTGGATCGGCCACAAGGGAGGCCGTTGAACGCGTCTGGTGTTCGCGACATAACTGACGCCCGACCGGCCCACGCTGCTGCGCCATCATCATCAGCCACAAATTCGGGCAATTGCACGTCTGCCGGAAGGACGCTGGAAATCTAAGAGCCTGTAGGTCAAGGACACTGTCTCAGCCACGAACAGACAGGGACGTCAGTCGTTAAGTTCCGCGCGGCGCAGCATTGTCTGCAATGGCGGAACCGCTTCGAAGAGTAGCGAATGATCGCTGATAACCGAACATTTGCAACCGCCGAGAAGGGCAATCAGGCAGTCGATTAGGCCGCCTTCTTTGGGGGTGCTGGCTTTTTCTGTGGAGCACCAGGGCGTTCCGGTGATATCGCGTCTACTGGGCGTATCAGTTCGGCGGTAGGACGTTTGTTGGCATTGACTTCCTTAACGTGAGCGTCAAAGGCGGCTTGCAGCAGCTTCACGACTTTGGGGTTTTCCTTAGCAAGGTTTGTGGTTTCGCCGATGTCGGCAACAGTGTCGTAAAGCTGAACGGGAAACGGAGACGGATTCCACCTGGCAGTGTCACGATTCTGGCGCCCTTTGCCTTCCTTCCAGGGATAGAATTTCCACTTGCCTGAACGAACTGTTCCCGGGCCATGCATCAGGACATAGGCTTCGTGCGGACTTTTTGCATCAGCTACGCCGGACATTAAAGGCCAGATATTCTTTCCGTCGATTTTTCGTTTTGGAAGTTGGCCGCCACATAGTGCGGCCAGCGTGGGCATCATGTCGATGGATGCGGCCACTTCTGAGCACACCGATCCTGCCGGAATTTTCCCTGGCCACCACATCAATGTAGGCTCTCGAATTCCGCCGTCGTAGACGCTGCCCTTGCGAGCTCGCAAGGGCAACGATGAACCCACGGCGGCCCCGTTATCACTGGTGAAGATTACCAGTGTGTTTTCGGAAATGCCCGCCGATTTGACAGCCTGCAGAACTTCACCAACAGACCAGTCCACTTCTTCGATGGCATTGGTGATTAGTTCATTTTCAGGGTTGTTGAAAGCTTCTGATACGGCCAGTGGGAGATGAACCATCGTATGCGGCAGATACAAGAAGAACGGTTGATCACGATCTGCGTTGATAAATCGAATGGCTTGTTCTGTGTAGCGTTTTGTGATGGTATTCTGGTCGGCCGGATACTCGACCACTTCATCGTTTCGTAAAATGGGAACCACGTTCTTCGCCTTATGGCCAGCCTTAAGATCTGCAAGACTCAGGCCATCACGAATGACAATGTCGGTGGATAACTTATTGGCGGGATCGATCCACATGTCGTTGCTGTAGGGAATGCCCCAGTAAGAATCGAATCCCTGATTCGTCGGCAGACACGGAGGTAGGTGACCGAGATGCCACTTGCCAACGCACGCTGTTCGATAGTTGGCGGTCTTTAGCATATCAGCCAAAGTGACTTCGTCGGGATGCAGGCCGCGATCGCTATTTGGGAATAACACAGGATTCATACTGAGTCGCTGATAATGACATCCGGTTAACAATGCTGTTCGCGAACCGGAACACACAGCGCAGCCGACATAGAAATCCGTGAACTTCATGCCTTCCATCGCCATCTGATCCAAATGCGGAGTCTTCGGAACAGTCGCTCCGTTAAAGCCGACGTCTCCGTAGCCCATGTCGTCGATGAAAATCAGAATCACATTCGGATGTCGCGATGGTTGATCTGCAGAAACATTTCTACAGACAGCGAAAGCCGCAAGCAGAGAGATGGTCATCGCAGGTTTTAATCGACATAGATTCATGTGGAACATTCCGTGAATTGTGTTTGCGTGAAAAGATGTAAATGCCAGCGCCGCGTTCAAGCGACGAAACTAAGGTTTGTTTGTGGACGGCTGATTTAGCAGGCGTTCTCGAAGTTCCTGCAGTGCTGTGCCGGCGGGGGCAGTTGCTGGTCGTGCGGTACCTGACGATTTTGGATCAGGTTTACTTTCGGACGAATCAGCAAGCACAGCATCAAGCAGTCGCGACCACGCTTTTTCTGCGGCCGGCTTGTCGCCCAGGGCGATTGCCATATTGCCACGTTCCTTCATCATGGCAATCATCCAGCGATCATCGTCGCTGGCTTCAGCGGCTGACTGAGCTCGGGTAGCAAGTTGAAGCCCAAGTTCGTGTGATTCGTCGGACTTCAAAGCCAGACGACCCGCAATCCACAAGCCAATTTCTGCTGGCTGTGGTTCAGTTGACGCGTTGGCTTTAAGTTGATCCGCGAGCTTGCTGAATCCGGCTGACTGCAGTGCTTCGTCATTTAGCTTATCACCAAGTGCTACTGCGGCGATTGCGACTGGCAGAACGGAAGTGTTATTCTGCTGCAGCATGTCTAACAGGGTTTTGGTTACGCTGTCGCGATTTTTGCCTTCTTTGAGATCAGTCGCCAGCAGTCCATCCAGAACAATGCTTTCGATTCCGCCTTCGACACCATCCGCAGACACGGTCAGCATTAGATCCAGTGGCTGTGAAGTTGGTGTCGATGGTTCAACGCTTTTTGTTCCGCCGCTATACTCCGGTAGGTTTGTATTTTTAAGGTAATTCAACACCGCCTCAGGTGTTATTGTTTTGATGGCCTCCGATTCGGCTGATCTAGCTTCAGCTACGGCGCGATTCGAATTGCCGCCGTAACGTCCGCTGGCGGCCACCAGTTCCGGTGTGATTTTTTTGTAGAGCTCAATCGCATCAAAGGGAAAGCCAAATTCGAGCAACTGGCCGGCTGCAACTTGATAGTTCTGCAGATCCATATGTTGCTGGTAGCCCGGATTATTGCGAGCTATGCTTGAAACGTCGGATGCTTTCAACCCCTTATGGACCAGAGTTCGAGCTTGGCTGTTATTGCCCGCTTTACTATAAAGTATGCCAAGGCGTCTCCATGGCGAACAAGAAAAACCGTTACTGCCGTTTGATCGATTTCCTTCTTCTTCAAGCCCGGCTTCCAGTAACTCAATGCAATACGGCTGAAACTTTGGATCGATCGGTTCAAGAATGCTTCCCAAAACCCAGGCGACGTTTGGCGGAATATAGGGCACCGCCTTATTCTCTTTCAGTTCATCAAGTATCTGCAACGAACCTGCCACGTCGTCGCTTTTTGCTTTCAGAGCACATAAAATCGCCTGACCACCGTGCCATCCACTGTACTTCTGCACGCCATCGGCAATGACGTCGGTGAATTCCTTAAGATCTTTCGGATCCTTCAAGCCGTTGCAGACTCGAGTTAATGTTCCCGTGACGTCTCCATCGCGATTGTAAGACATCGAATCGGCAATGCCGAGCCACGGCTGAGCAACTGCCTGCTGCACGCTGCCGGGAACCATGCCCTCTTTGGCGTAGCTCAACATTTCAGGACTCGCCCAAAGGCTTTCTTCGTGAATGTTACTGAGCAGATAAGTACGTTGCTGAGGAAATGCCTTCCATGCTGCCGCGAACAGTTCGAGACCCTTCTTCCGTTCGGCACTGCCTGCGTTGTTTCCACGTCCACTTTCGCGAAACAGATACTGAACCGTTTCTGTAACGACGTGATAATTGTTCTGTAGCTTGGACAGATCTGACTTCATCATTACATCAGCAAGGTCTCCCAGTCGTTTGGCGCTCTGGAACGTTCTGAGATATTGGTAATAGTTCTGGCCATAGCGTTGAATGTCTTTTTCAAGTACCAGTAGATACTTGTCGCACGCTTCTGAATACTTGCGACTGCGTTCCAGTTGCTGAGCCATTCGCAGCAGCGTATCGATGTTCGCTGGCTGCAGTTCTGCCAGCTGAGCGGCAGTTTCTTCTGCTTCTTTCGTCTTGCCGGCTGCCTGGTAATATTCTTCCAGCGTCTGATACAGCGGAATTGACTTTGGAGACCTCGTCAGCTGGTCCCTGACTCGATCAATCATTGAATCAAGCTGACCTGATTTCCCCAACACTTCAACGGCCGCACTGCGAGCTGATGTAAGTGCAGTCGCGTTCCGGGAATTAGTTGCCCCGGCTGATGATGCCGATATTTTTCGCAGAATTTGATGGGCAATCTGAGCTACCACACCGGTATTGTCCTGACTCTTATATTGCGTCATCAATGCCATCAGCGTGGAGACGTCGTTTCCAGCAGACTTGCGTGTCCGAGCGAGCAGTGCCTCGGACATCTCAGTCATGCCCAGTTGTTGCATTTGAGTCGACAGGTTTAAGGCGAAGTTATTGTCCAGTCGCAAACCAAACAATCGCTCGGCCGCTAGTTTCGCACGGTCGATGTTTCCTGTCTTTGTGGCTAGGCTAAGAGCTAACTGTTCTCGCTCTTTCATCACGCTTTGGTCGGCAGCTTCGATGGTTTCCAGAAGGTCCAGAGCATCTTTGTCGTTGCCCGCTGTTTGGTAGAACTGCACAAGGTTGATTCTCAGAGAAACGTCTTCGGGCTGAAGTTCAGCAGCGCGAACCAGATGGATGGCGGCCTGTTCTGTTGAACCAATCAGGAACTGAACATGAGCCAGCATCAGTTCGGCAAACACGGCTCGTGTACCTGTTGACGATTCACGATAGTCCAGAAGGGTGCTTAATAGCTCGCGAATTCGATCCTTATACAAGGCATGCAGGTTGACAATAAATGTAACGTCGTCGCTGTTGATGTAATGATTGGGAGACAGTGTTTCGATCTGCTGATAATTGGACTGCTTTCCGGCAGCAAACACCTGATAATGGGATGTTGTTGAGAACCCTGTTATTGACGCATTGGTCGTCGACGCGGCTGAAAGTGTGCTGTAACTATCAGCTTTGATATCCAGGAAACTGGTGATTAATTGTCTGACCGAATCCCAATCTTCTTTTTCCGACACCAGCTGCGACGCCACTTGCGAGAAATTCATCCCCAACTGGCCAAGCGTAGTGCGGCTGCCGGCTTTAGTAGCCTGTGCCTGTTCAAGTGTGACGATGCGGTGCGTGAGAGTCAGCATTTCTTCCAGATTGCCTCGTGAGGTATCCAGCTGCATCGCCGCCGCAAGTTCGCTGACTGAAGCTTCGGGGCGAATCAAATTTTCAAACAACTCATTGGCTTTTTCCACTTTGTTTGCTCGTTCAAGCTCCATGATCACCATCTGTATGCCACCGCCGTAGGCAGACCATTCCGGATGGGAGGCATTGACAATGCTCCATGCGTCCATCATCTCAGCCAGCTGTTCGGCTGAAAGTGGCTCGACAGAATCCTGGACATCGGCGACTGGCACCATCCGACTTACGGACCGTTGCTGCAGCGAAATGAGATACAACAGTTTTGCTTCCGGTTCCGGGCGTTTGACCAGCAACTCGGCCAGAGGAAGCGTATACGCAGAATTGCCGCCACCCGTTTGCTGTTGAAACAGGTTCGCGACAAAGTAGTCCCAGGCAGGCAGCGGGTTAGTGGCAATCGTCAATTCCGCAGTGGCTTGGAGGTCAGAAAGCAAATCATCTGCTTTCTGTTTCTCAGTGGCGTACCCCATCTTAATTGTGATTGCCGCATTGCGTGCTTCTGCAAAGTCACTGACAGACCACGGAGCCCCACCCGCGCCGAATGAAGACGAACTTCGGTTTGTTGTCATACCAAGGGCTGTCATGATCTGACTGACAACCTGAGTGCGTGTAAACAGTTTGGGATATCCAGCCGGAAACCGCGACGGCTGATTGCGGCTGCCAGAACCAACTGTTGATCTTTGCGATCTGCTGAACTGCTCGCCATGCGACGGAGCCTCCTGATCCAATCGCAGGGCCAGAATACGGTCGCAGTGATCGGCGGCTGCGGCTTTCTTATCCTGCTTCCAGTCGATCACGGACAACCTCAGAAGTGCTTCCCAGTCCTCACCACTTTGAGACAGCAGTTGATCGCAGAGTTTTCGTGCCGCGTCAAGTTTGTCAGCTTCTATGAGTCCGTCGATCGACTTCACCAATCGATGAGGTTCAGCATTACTGTTCAGCAGTTTCGACCACAACAATTCGGCGGCCTCCAGATCGCCGGAGCGGATTAACAGGTTGGCAAGTCGAGCCTCTGCATCCGGCGATTTTGCCAATTCAACCAACTGCTTCTGGTAATCAACGGCGTCTTCGAATTCCTCCGCCTGCTCAGACAATTTTGACAATTCATCCAGCAACAGCACGTCTCGCGTTTCTTCATTCAACAGACTCTTTAAAACTTCACGAGCCATGCCGATGTCGCCGACTGCCTGATAACAGTTTGCCAGACAGATTGTCATGTCGCGCCGTTGATTAAGTTCTTTACCTATGTTTTCCAGCCGAGTAATCAGCCGGTCAAACGTATCGGTTCGAAGGTAAAGTTCTGCCAGCGTTTGGACAACTTTGACCTGATCATCAAGCCCTTCGGCTTTTGCGAATGCTCGCCAATACAGTTCAATGGCTTCCGGCGTCTTGAACTGTTCTGCGAGAGCCTTCGCCAGCGACGTCAGCGAACCCACGTCTGACGGGTTGACGCGAACAGATTTTCTCAGTGCGTCTAAGCCAAGTTCCGGCTTGCCCAGTTGGAAGCACAGGTCCGCATAGAACTGGTAGTTTTTCGGATTTCCGGGAGCGGCCGTGATCAGGTCTTTTCCAGCCTGTAGCGCGTCATCCAGTCGTCCCAGACGACGTTCCAGATCCGCGATCGTTTTTAGATATTCCGTCTTGTAACGACGATCAAGAGTCATCAGCTTGGCGTTTGCTGCTGATGCTTCGCCCAGCAAGCCGGCTTTTTCCATTACTCTGGCGGCCACCACCCATGCGGCGACAGATCCATCAGAAAGGTCGACGGCCTGTTTTGCAGAGCGTGCTGCATCGGGCATTAAGCACAACGCTTCCTGATACTGTGCCAGAATTCGCCATTGTTCAAACGTTCCCGTACTGCCAATGGCCTTTGTTAGTTCTTCGGCTTTGCCGGTCAATTGACCGCCTTCAAGATAGCTTTTGATACGTTCGTTCAGAACGATCTGTGCTTCTTCGCGACTTGCAGTCAATTTGTCGGCTCGATCCAGCTGCGCCAGAGAATCATCAAAGCGTTTGGCATCTCGCAGCATTGTGGAAAAGCGAATCAGATCGCCGAAGTCCGGATCCATAGCGCATGCTTCCTGCATTGTGGAGACCGCTTCGTCTTGATATCCAAACCCTTTGAAGACCTCGCTAAGCCGTACAAGATTCTGAGTCGTCCGCAAATCACCGGCCACCATCTGCTGCCATGTTTTCTTCGCGTCTTCAGGACGCTGCAGAATGTGATAGTACTCACCAAGGTACTCGCGGTACTGCGGATTTTCGGGAGCAAGTTCTACGCACTTCACATAAAGTTGCAGCGCTTCGTCGACCATCGATGCCGAACGGAACAGGTCGGCCACGCGACTGGCGACGACTGCATCATCAGGCTTCTGAATCAACAGGCTGGTCCAGATTTCTGTTGCTTTGGCTTTGCGTTCCGTTTCTGTCAGCGATTCATGACGCAGGTACAGCATGCCCCAGCGTTCTATGTGGTCAGGATTACCTGGATTAATTTTCACCAGTTGCTCGTACTGAGCAATTGCATCTGCATATTTGCCATCGGCAATCAGCTGTTCAATCAACGACAGCCTAAGTTTTTTATCCGAAGGAGCTCGCGTAATTGCTTTTTCGTACCATTCCCGAGCGGCATCGGCACGTCCCTGAATTGCCAGATACTTGCCGATGCGTGACATCGCGTCCAGGTCGTCAGGATGAGTCTTCATCCAGCCTTCGTAGTACGCGACCAGACCGGCATAGTCATCGGTCCGCAGAAACGATGCTTCAATCCTGCTGCGTACATCGTTGAACAGCCAGCTTGATGGTTTAAGCTGCTGCAGTTGATTTTCAAAGTCGCTGAGTGCCTCTTTCTGCTGACCAAGCTTTAGCTTCAAATCAGCCGCCTGTATCGCAAACTGAACTTTGCGATACGGGTCTGTTGCCATTTTGGACAACCCCTTAAACCGCTCCATCGCTTCAGCCATCTGTCCATCTTCGACCAGCGTTGATGCAATCTGTTCCTGAACGCGTTCGTCGTTTGGGAACGCGGCTTCAAATCTTTTCCAGAGCTCCAACGCCTGTTCAGATTTTTGACTGCGTTGCAGAATTCGACCAAGTGATTGATAGATCTCTAGCTGATCAGCTTTTGTCGGGCTGCGGCTGATAGCTCGTTCCAGCGCCGCAATGGCTTTGTCCGTCTCACCTGTAGCAATGAACGCATTGCCCAGATACCACGAAGCGATGGGATCCGCAGTTCTATGCTGTTCAGCCAGTTCCAGGGCAAATCGTGCAGCAGAGTCTCGACCGCGGCGCATTTCCATCATTCCCAGAATCATCGATGAAGAGCCATCTGGATCGCCGGCCGCGACTTCGTCCGAAAGCGTTTTTAGATAAGAATCCAGCGTGCCTCGGTCCACATGGAAACCGTAGATTCTATCCAGCGAAGTTCCCATTCGTGGACTTCTTTTCAACAGCTGCAGATATCGATCATTAACTTTTTCGGCGCGTTCCTCCTCTTCATCTTCTGCGGTGTCAGAAGTCTGGGCGTTAACTGTCGCCATCAGTGAGATGGAAACAAATTTATTTCTGGTCAGTAATATGACCAGCAATAAAACGACCCAGATTGTCGATGACTTCTTCAGCACAAAGTGCCCCTTCCATACTCTTGTTCCGGACGCCAACTGAACGCCGCGACTGTCTGCTATGATAGCGATCGGCAGTGTCAGCGCAAACCAAATAAAACGCTTGCTAGCTGCCCAATTCAGAAATCAGTCCCTGCGTTTTCTTGGTCTGACTGCGTCGGATGTCCGGCATAGCGTTAGGTTCGCTGAGATTTTGCAGGGGTGCTGTAATCGAGTTGTTTGCGTGTGCTTGCAATCCGTTCGCAAGACACTTAGTGTAATTCGCTTAAGCGCCCATTTTCACTCTTGGGTTCGACTTCACATCTGCATCAGAAGCTCTGGCACGCCTAGGTGAGAATGGAGCATTAACAGCTGAACCATCCGTGTTTTACCGAAAATAAATTCATCAATAACTATAGCCGTTGCATCACAAATGATCCGCGGCAATCATAAGGGCCGAGAATGTCCGAGTCTGAATTATTGAAGCAGATGCTGGAAGAGTTTCGATCTGATTTTTCCCGGCTCAGGCAGGAGGTTGGTCGAGTAATTGTGGGGCAACAGGAAATTGTGGATGGCACGCTTGCCGCGCTCATTGCCGGAGGACATGTACTTCTGGAAGGCGTTCCGGGGCTTGGCAAGACAATGCTGGTAAGAACACTGGCGGATGCCCTGCACCTTGCGTTTTCGCGAATTCAGTTTACCCCTGACCTGATGCCCGCGGACCTCACGGGAACCAACGTTGTGGTCGAGACGCCCGAAGGCGGTCGCCGTTTTGAGTTTCAGAAAGGGCCAATTTTCGCCAACATTGTACTAACGGACGAAATCAACCGAGCGACACCCAAGACGCAGTCAGCTCTACTGGAAGCGATGGCTGAAAGATCTGTCACAGTAGGCGGCCACACGTATCAGTTGCCAAAACCGTTTCTGGTTCTGGCCACGCAAAATCCGTTGGAAATGGAAGGTACGTATCCGCTACCGGAAGCTCAGCTGGACCGTTTCTTCATCAAGCTAATCGTGAGGTACCCGACGGCAGAAGACATGTCGACTATCCTAAACCGCACCACGGGGATGGATGAACCCGCTGCCGAAGCCGTTATTACTGGAGATCGCATTCTTGAATTGCGAGCACTTGCTCGACAGATTCCAATTGCTGACGATGTTCAGAAATACGCGATCGGTCTTGTGTTGGGCACGCACCCGGATCAGGGCTATGCGACTGGCATGGTCAAACGCTTTGTACGATACGGAGCCAGCCCGCGCGGTGCTCAGGCGATCATTCTGTATGCGAAAATCCTGGCTGTGCTGGACAGCCGGTTTCACGTTGCCAAAGACGACATCAACAAAGCGGCACCCGCCGTTCTGCGTCATCGCATGATACTGAACTTTGAAGGACAGGCCGAAAATATATCAGCCGACGACATTGTCGCGGACCTGATTACAAACGGAGCCAGAGGTGCGTCGCCCGCCTGAACCTGGTTTTTAGCACGCGATGGCAGTCGGTGATATTACGCAGCATCGGCCTGCCATTCATCTGGATGCTGATTTTGTATTTCACGCTTCGCCTGCCGCGGAAGTTTGCGCTGTCCAGTTCTTTTCTGTCATCCGGTCAACTTTATGGCGTTGTTCGATAACAATTTTCTGACTAAGCTGGAATACCTTTCGATCGTTTCGCGAAAGGTATTTCGCGGCCAGTTAATGGCTCAGCGTCGCACAATGCAGATGGGCAGCGGCATCGAATTTGCCGACCATCGTCAGTACACAGCCGGCGACGACTTTCGATATCTGGACTGGAATCTGTACGCTCGGCACGGCGAACTACTGCTGAAGCGATTTCAGGAAGAAGAAGATCTGCACGTCTATCTGCTGCTGGATTGTTCGAAAAGCATGGATGCTGGTGAACCTGCCAAATTTGATCTGGCTCGCCAAGTCACAGCTGCCCTGGCCTACATCGCTCTGGCAGATCTGGACCGCATTTCCGTGTATGCATTCGCCAATGGAGTACTAAATCACTTCCCGCTGACTCGGGGTAAAGCTCGTATTCTGAGTCTGATGAAGTTCCTGGAAAACTTACAGGCGACCGGTGAGGGCACAAATATGTCGGAACTGACTCGCGAATTCGTAATGCGGGCTCCCCGCCGCGGGCTGGCTTTGATGCTGAGCGATATGTATGACTCCAGTGGTTTCCGCTACGGTCTGGACGTGCTGCGGCATCACAAGTTTGAACCACACGTAATTCAGATTCACAACCAGGCGGAGGCGAATCCCAAACTACTGGGAGACGTAGAACTGCAGGACGTTGAGACCGGCGATCTTCGTAAAATCACCATCACTGAAAAACACCTAAAAAATTACAAAGACGTCTACGAACGTTTTCTACAATCCATTCGCGAATACTGCTCAACGTATGGCATCGGCTGCACAATTACAGATAACAACATTACCTTCGATAAACTTGTTCTCAACATGATGCGTGCGACTGGTCTGGCATGATGGGGTCTGACACATGCCGGCTTCTTCATGCGGCCGAATATTCAAATTCGACCGCTAATCACTGACGTTCCAATTATCAGTCGACGTTTCGCCCCCGTAACGGCAACCACCTTTTCGTACTTCCTGCCACGTAACACATGTCTTTTTCAAATCCAGCCGCACTGATTTGGGCCGCTTTGGCTGTGCCCATCGTGATCTTCTACGTTCTGAAGATCCGCATGCGCCGCGTGCCGGTGTCGACAGTCATGTTCTGGCAACAGGTGTTTGAAGAAAAGCAGCCAAGGTCAATCTGGCAGCAGCTTCGACATCTGCTTTCGCTGCTGCTGCAATTAGCGTTTTTGGCTTTGATTGTGTTTTCTCTGGCCGACCCGTTCTTTAACAGCGACGTTCGTAAACAGCGCCGCGTTGTAGTTGTGCTGGACACATCCGCGAGTATGCAGGCTCAACTCGCAAGCGGGAAGACGCGACTGGATGCCGCCAAACAACAGATTGAACGGATGATTCGATCGCTGAAGTCTCGTGACGAAATGGCCCTCATCATCGCGGGAAATCAGGCTCACGTTGCCTGCGGCCTGACCAATCATCAGCGAACTCTGCAGAATTATCTGGACCAAATACCAGCAACGGATGGCCCCACGCAGGTTGATGCGGCCGTGGAAGTTGGCCGACGACTGCTGGCAGACCACAAAAACAGCGAAGTCGTGGTTGTTACTGACGGATGTTTTGCAAACGCAGCAACACTGGCCAGCGACGAAAAAGTTGTGTGGGCTCAAGTTGGCGATGCAATGGACAATATCGGCATCACTCGCTTTCAGGTGCGCCGCAGTTTGTTGGATCCAATCGGATTTCAGATTCTTGTTGAAGTATCCAACTTCAGTACGCTGGAAACCGACACCAGCCTGGATCTTAACTTCAACGACGAACTTCTGGACGTGATTCCACTTAAGCTTCAGCCGGATGAAATCTGGACGAAAATATTTGAAAAGACGTCTACTGGTGGCGGCATACTTTCCGCAGAAATACGTCAACAGGACGGGCTGGCGGCCGACAACGTCGCTCAAGCCATTTTGCCCGAACGACTGAAGATTCCCGTGACGCTTGTAACCAGCGGCAACTGGTTTCTGGAACGAGTACTCGCAGCCAACGACGTTGTGGACTTAACGGTTAGCTCATTCGTTCCCGACATTCTGCCCGCTGGCGGAGTGCTGGTGTTGCACCAGACTGTGCCCGAACAGATTCCTGCCGGCAAAGTGTTTGTTGTCCAGCCCACAACCTCAACCGAACTCTGGGACGTTTTGGGTTCCGTCGAAGAACCGCTGGTTGCGAAACAGGACAAAGACAGTGACCTGTTAAATCACGTTCGACTGGATAACGTTTTGATGCCGGACGCATTAGTCATCCAGCCGAAAGTTGAATTCAAAGCACTTGTGGAATCTGTTTCTGGAGCACCGTTGTATCTACAGATTCCTCGAACTGAAGGCGACGTTATTGTGCTTTCGGTAAATCTTGATCAGGGCGACCTGCCGCTGCGAACGGCCTTTCCGATAATGTTGACAAATGCTCTATCGTGGTTTACGGATGGAAAAGGGGAGCTTGTCGAAGCTCTGGCGACGGGTAATACAACCGAACTCAGCCTTCCGCCTGACCTTCAACTGCTGGCTCAGGATAATGAAAACCAACTTCTGCTTACGTCGCCGACTGGGTTGAAGAAGCGGATCAACATCGAAACGTCTGTGGCAATGATTGGACCGCTCGGAGAAGCTGGTCTATGGACCTTATCACAGCCTCTGACAGACGAAGAAGCAGCTGCAGAACAGGATGGCACCTCTGGTTCTAATGCGGCCCCGGTCTTTCGAATTGCATGTAATCTGAACAGCCCCAACGAGAGCAATCTGCGTGCGGCTCAAAACATTATGCCTCGACAGGAAGTGTTGCAGTCCAGGTTTGGTGGGCGGCCAATCTGGTTCTATCTTGTGGTGCTGGCCTTCGTCCTGATTATGGCCGAATGGTTCCTGTTTCAACGGCGTTTGGTTTCCTAGAATCGCTCGAAAAACTGCTCCGGCGAACTTCGCGATACCAGCACGACGCACGAGCGAGTGAAGTTTGCAGTGCCTTGATTCATTTGCTTGCGCCGCGTGCTTGTGAATTTGCGATTTCGGGAGTGGCTCTATCCGGATTGCCTGATTCAACACTGAATACTTTTGCCGAACGTTTGCAGCATGGCCTTCAGTTCTGCCACCTTGCTGGCTTCAATGGTACTACGCCGGTCATGCTCGCAGACAGCTCCACGCACGGCAAAAATATCTGGACGAATTCTTGCAACGGAGGGCAGGTCGTTTGGGGTCAGCTGACCAGCCAAGGCAAACCTAAGTCCTCCCTCATGAGCCGCGGAGCGTAGTTGGATCAGTTCTGCTTCGGTAAGCCAGCTTAAACTTGATTTGCCGTCTTTCACATAAGTGTCAATTAGCAGGACGCTGCATCTTTCTGAAATCGCAGCAATTAGAACCTGCTGCACGGATGGAGCCTTCGCGGCCGTTGCATCGGCATATGCAACGGCTACCCAATTGAGCTTTGGGGCTGTGCCAGGGAAGCATGACACGGCACGATGCTTAGCAGCATTCCACGAATTTATCCAATCATGATGGCTGGATGATGGACCCGCCAACTGTGCCAGCCCGAGTTTTACAAACGTCAGCCCGTCAGCCGCTAATTCGCCGTCGATGCTGTTGGTTGAATCATCTGGCCATTCATGACATTCGCCAAGCGCCGCAGACACTGTCACGTCTTTTCCCACGGCGTCTACGACAGAATTTATTATGCCCCAGCCAGCAAACCCCAAAGAGCCCAACGTAGGTTCTTTGACGTCAATAATGTCCGCTCCGGATCGTGCAGCGACCAACGCCTCGGAAGCATTCCGCACAGACACAAGCAGTTGCATAGTCATAGTTGTCTCGAATATCCTGAAGGCTCCGGGGCGAATAGATTCCCATGCAGCACTGCTATTTGTTAAATTGTCTTATCATAGCGAATTTCGCTGATTCATCGCCGGGAATAACACGTTTGGACCAACTGAGCGAGTATCCCGCGCAGTCAAAACCGTGAACGTGTTTTGTGCGATTCTCTAAGTCCGGTGTACTCTTACTGTGTCCCAGGCTAGCAATGCATCTTTCGTTGCGCGTACGTCGTGAACGCGTAACACGTCTGCTCCGTTTTCGGCAAGAGCGATGGAAACGCCCGCCGTTCCAAACGTGCGTTCATCGACGCCTCGACCAAGTATTTTGGAAAGAAAGCGTTTCCGAGAATGTCCGATCAGCACAGGCCGGCGGTGGGTCTTTTGCAAGTCGTGAATGGCTTGCATCAACTGTAGATTATGATCAGCTGTCTTGCCGAATCCGATTCCGGGATCCAGGCAGATTCGATCAGACGACATGCCTGCTTCTGCACAACGCTTGAGGCACCGGCCCAGAAACTCACTTACTTCTTTAACAACGTTATTGTAAACCGGAGCGACCTGCATTGTTTCCGGCGTGCCCAGAATGTGCATCACGCAAACTGCCGCGTCACCTTCCGCACAGACTTGCGACATTTTTGCATCGAAGGTCATTCCCGAGATGTCGTTCACAATCAATGCACCTGCAGCGATGGCCTGCCGCGCCACTTCGGCCTTGGTTGTATCGATGGAAACAGGCACCCCAATGCGTCGGCAGATTTCGGTAATCACAGGAATCGTGCGTTGCAGTTCTTCGGCCAGCGAAACCGGAACAGCACCGGGACGAGTTGATTCGCCACCGACATCGATGATGTTGGCTCCGTCTTCCGCAAGCTGCAATGCCTGTTCAATTGCTTTGTCGCGGGACTTAAACAGGCCACCATCAGAAAAACTGTCGGGCGTGACGTTCAGAATGCCCATTAACAGCGGCAGCGAAGTGCGAGTTAACGACTGATCCCCCACACGCCATGAAAACACGGTATCGCCGTCAGTCATTGTTTTTCCCTGAACTCCCTGCGTTTCATTCTACCGTCAGCGTCTGAATGCAATCTGCATCCCGTGGCAGAGCGTCAGAATCGCTCGGCTTACATGCGTTGTTTAATGACCTGTGAGACTACAGCCTTTCGCCGTTGAATTCAACGGGAACCATTTCTAAGCGTCCTGAGTTTTGCGCGAACTGCGAAAGCCTCTGTTGCAGTATGAGCGACCCAAATAAATCATTGATGATAGGCTGTCTCGAAATTTCAGCGGCGGGCATTAAAAATCGTACCAAACGCCGAGCCCGAACTGGCTGTCATATCGTTGGTAGAATTGGTACTGGTTGGATGGGCCGTTAAAGTACGTCAGGCCAAGGCGGAATGTTCTGCCTGTGTCTGGTCCCTTCCACTGCCAGCCAGACATCACGGTCAGGCCGGCGGCGAAGTCTACTTCCTGTCGCATTTGAACGTTCACGGCAGAAAACGGCGCTCCATGTGTTGGTATCTCTGCGATCTTGGCGTATTCGCTGCCGAACTGTATTTGCCATGGCTTTGCTCCACCTGTTGCAATCATTCCCCAGGCCGCTTCGCCGTAAACTCTGCATTCCGGCGTTGCCTGCAGAGAGGTACCAAAGATCAGTGATTCTCTGACATAGTTGATACGCTCATAAGTGGGATTCTTAATCAGGTACTCGTCGCCAACATGCGAACTGACATGGAAGTACCCGAACTTGAATGCCAGATTATCCTTCTTGCCCGTCCATAACATGCCGAAGCGAAAGTCGGCAGACTCGACATCCATCTTTTCCTCAGGATCCAGTCTCACCATCACTGCGCCTTCAAGGTCCAACTGCCATGCATCCAGGTTGATGTTCGTCGGCTGATCACATCGGTACAGTCCAACTCGACCGCCGAGTGTTGAATCCCACCGCCACGATTTCGCCGTGTTGTCGTACAATACAGTCGATGCTAGCCGAGGCTCGTGCGGCGCCGCAATATACGATCGATACAGCAGGCCGTTGGGCATGACATGCGCGTTGCAACATTGTCTCGCCTGAGATACTTCTCGACAAACAGTCGCCGAAGTAGGCAACGTTAAAGAGTGTGACGCCAGGGTAAACTGGTCAGTGAATGTGCTTTGATTGTTCAGCACAGCGACGACGTCGGTTGTCTTGTAGATCTCCGCGACTTTCAGATCCGATTCCTGTCCCGAGCAGTCGTTGGTGCCCGCGAAAACAGTGACAACGCTGATCGCCATAACGAACAAAAAGTACCGGCAGTAGTTGTGAAGCGGATGTAAGACCATGGCGGTTAGTTCAATGGCGATCAGCGACTTGTGAACCTGAATGAGACGTTGGTGAGAATCACGTTGACAATATCGGAGTGCGGCGGAATATGCCGATTTATCTTAGTTATTAAGATTGCAGCGATTGCGTGTCTGGCAATGATCTAATCGGATGGGAGAGCACTTCGTTGCAATCATCCATGAGGAATGCCATAGTTTCTGCGACGATCAGAGCGCATACGCAGAACAATCGAAACACTTTCACAACCCACTTCTGACTGGGAAGTCTCGGCAGACTTTAACCGTCATCACGGTCCGCTAATTTCTAACGATCTCGCCCAGGTCGCCTCGACAGGATCTTGCTGGTTAGGACGCGGTGAATTGAACAACACCGAACACGCCGATGCGGACTCGGCCCCCGCTTTACTCTGGACTCCTGTCGCTCAATTCACCCTTCGGACCGTGTAGCAAATGCAGGTGCGGCGCAGCCTGCTGGAATGGCGTCTTCCTGAAAACGAATCACAAATCGTGTCGTTTTAGGCCGGCCCTCACCAGACGTCCTGTAAAATTGGCTACGCCTTCAACTGCGCTATGACCGGCGTCGCTTTGCATTCAGGGTGAACGAACTCCAACATGCTGAGCAGCACGTAAGGATTGAAATAGACATTGCGACTCAGTTTTTCAGCAGCAATAACACACTCCACCGGCACAATCATAAAAATGTCTGATTCTCCACGAACAATCGTAATCACTGGCGGCGGCAGCGGCATCGGAAAAGCTACAGCGTTAATGTTCGCTTCGTTCAATGATCGCGTCTTCGTCGGCGACGTCTTCTATAGTGCGAACGCAAAATCTGAACTGTGTCGGGCCGGTGTTTTTTGTAGCATCATTGACGTTTGTGCAACTGTGCAATTGGATGAACTTATTCAGCAGGCAGTGGACGCTACTGGTCGGCTGGACGTGTTAGTGAACAATGCTGGCGTTGGACTGGTTAAGCAGATCGGAGAAGTTTCTGAAGCCGACTGGAACAAAGTGCTGGACACGAATCTGAAGGCCGCTTTTTTTGGATGCAAGGCGGCTGTTGCCGTGATGGCGTCTCAGGAAACCGGAGGCTGTATTGTTAACGTCGCGAGCAACGCTGGACTGCTGCCGCGAGCTCACGACCCTGTGTATTCGATCAGCAAGATGGCGCTGGTGGCATTAACGCGCAGTCTGGCGTTGTGCCATTCAAAGGACCGAATTCGCGTCAACTGCGTCTGTCCGGGGCCGGTCGAGAATACTCAGATGATCGCTGAAAACTTTGAAAATCGAAACGATCACGATCAGGTGGTACGAGAACTGATTTCCGCCAGCCCTCTGGCAAACGCTTGGGACTGTATGGTTTCGCCCGATGAAATTGGGGAATCGATTGTCTATCTGGCCAGCAAAGCAGCAAGAATGGTGACAGGAACATCAATTGCGATTGACGGCGGCAAGTCTTTGGGAGTGCCACCCAACGCTGTCTCGCGAGTGGCCGCTTCCGATCCTGTTTAGTGCGTTACTTCTTGTTGTGTCGCCAACAGGTTACCGGAAATTTACGGCAACAGCTCCGACTATAACACGTCGCCAAAAATCGGCAACGTGCCGTTCTGATACCATTGTCAGGCTATCTTGCCGTCCAGCCACCATCGACGGTTACCAGGCTACCTGTCATAAAACTGCCAGCGGAACTTGCCAGCAAAATTGCGGCTCCCTGAATTTCCTTGAGTTCACCCCAACGTTCCTGAGCCACTGCGCCGATGATGAATTTTCGCGCTTCTTCTGTGTCGGCAATGGGAATGTTCATTGGTGTCAAAAACGGGCCAGGACAAATCGCGTTGCAGGTAATACCAAAGTTGGCGAGTTCCAGACCGAGGGCTCGCGTTAACTGCACGATGGCGCCTTTACTCGACGTGTACGGCGTTCGATTGGCCAGACCGACCACTCCCAGCGTGCTGGCCAGATTAATTATGCGACCATACTTAGCCGCTTTCATGTAAGGGGTGACGGCTTTACAACACAGCCAGGTTCCATCGACGTTGGTCTTCTGGACCTGCTGAAAGTCTTCATAGGTCAGCTCGTCAATGCTGCCGCGAATGTTGATTCCCGCGCTATTGATCAGGATGTCGATGCGACCGAAATCCTGCATCACCTGCCGGAATGTTTCGTTAACTGCTGACGGATGTGTCACGTCTGTTCCAATTCCGACGGCTGGAACGCCAAACCCGGATGCAATTTCAAGGGCCGTTGCCTGTGCTTCGGCCGCGTTGCGGCTGACCAGAATGATCGATGCTCCCGCAGACGCAAGGCCCGCCGCCATCGTTGAGCCCAGCCCCTTGGAACCTCCCGTGATCAACGCAACCTGTCCTTTCATTTCGAATTGCCTGATGCCGGGCAGAGATTTGAGATCAACAGTGTCAGACATGGCAAAAGGACCTTGGAAACTTTGGAGAAATGCTGAATAGTGAAGCCGATGCGAATGTTAGCAGTGTTTGCGGCACAGAACACCCATCGCAGATGTTAGAGCGATTTAGGAAAAGACGTAGCGAAACTCGGGTAGAGTTTCGTCCGGCGAAACCACAGGACAAGACCGCAGAGACTGACGTTTCCAACGACTGCAAGACCCACTTACTGGCGCTGCGTGCTTGTAAGCCGTGCTGGCTTACAAGCACACTCACATCGGTCTTCGTCGCTCACAGTGTTCGGGCTGCCTGTCTATTTAGCTTCATGCGGCTTGAACATGCTTTGCACAGAATCGATCGGGACGGCCAATACGGATTCTCGGGAACGCCTGGCGATGTTCACCGCGACAAGTTGCCCGGCTGAGTTCACAAGAGGGCCACCCATTTCCGAAGGCGGCAATGCAGCATCGTGTTGAATTACATTTGGGAATCCAGTGCGGCGGTGGCTGAGTTGTCCGGAACGTCCGTCCAGAAATTCCGTGCGATCCAGCAACTGGTCAGCAGGATGCCTTAGTCGACCACTGGATTCGACATGCTTTCCCGATCGATCAACAGCAATCACAATCATGTCGCCGGGCTGGAATGGCTCCAGGGCTGAAAGAAGATTGTTGAAGCCTGTCACTTTATGATTATCCAGGGAAGATATTACGTCTCCGGAAACAAGACCTGCGTCATTGGCAGCACTGTTTGGAGTGACAACGTCAATGCGCAGTGTTGTGTCGTCAATGGCCGTTAAGGTGCAGCCAAGCTTCGGCACCGATGGTGGTTCTGTGTGATGTGACCGAGCGACGATGCCAAGATTCATGCTGGTTCCGGCATACACAAAATCACCATTATTATTCGATGAGGTATCGCCCGGTACTTGCGGGATTGCAGGTAGCTTGGCAGCGGTTAGTCTTAGAATTGCAATGTCAAATTTCCGGTCAGCGTGAATCAATTGCAACGATATTTTTCGGCCATCATCAAACTGAGCAAACAGGTTTCGGCGAAACTGAACCTCGCTGAGTTTTGAAGCAACCAGTCCGCCATCGATAATAGTTCCCAAACACAAAGCCTCCTTTCCTGAATACAACCGTACGCCAAAGCGATCCAGCGCGGACAATGCTTCTGGCGGAATCACTTCTGACAAATACACGAATTCCGATGTTGCATCCGCTGTGCCGACGCTTTCAATTAGTAAAGGGATTTTGCGAATAACGGGTTCAATAACGCTCAGCGGAAGGTGCAGGTTAGACTCACTTCCAAGCCCGATTCTGGCATTCAGACCGACCAATGCAGCCTGGTTGTTCAGCAACGGGCCTCCGGAATCGCCAACGGTCAATGCGCACGTTGTTCGAATAGCCGTTCGCGATGCAGCGACGACCTTGCCAATACGAACGACAGGGGATGTACGGCTTTGTTCTCTCGCCGGACAGCCAATCGCCAGAACAATTGAATTAATTTCGGTACGCCCAGCAATGCGGTTCGCCAATTTCAGCACTGCAGGCAGATCATTGCGCCCATCGCTATCCAACTGTAACAACGCGACATCAGCCTTGTCGTCACGGTGCAGAATCACAGCCTGTGCTGTGACTCCGTCACTACGAAACACCTTTGCCACGCGGTCGTTTGGCTGCAGGCCATGGGCCACCGTCAGGATGTGACCTTGGCGAGAAATCAGAACACCTGAAAACCGATCAGATTTTGTTTCAATGCGAACGGTTGACTGCATTGCGATCGCAAACAATGCCGTCATGTCCTGTGAAGTCGGTCGCTGCAGAGTATTCTGCGGCGAAGGATTTTCCTGAGCGAATAATGGCAGCCACGGCACGAAAGCTGCTATCAGCAGCGTTGGCAGCAGCGTTGAAATTGAATCATTTTTCCGCATTAACGCGTTCTTCCGGTTGAATGACTGTGGTATCGATAAGCACAGTTCGCGTGGCCAGATTGTAAGAAGAACCGGCCGGCAAGGCCACATAATCGACGTCGTCGGCTGCTGTCTGGCTTCGATCATAGAAGAACACTTTTCCTCGGCCAACAATTTCTGCCGTCGACTTCTGAACGATAATTGCGGTGGCTTCGTCCAGTCCGATGCCCAGAAGTTGCGGATAGCAGTCGACAAGCTTTGCCATGTCCTTCTGGCGACCTCGCTGGGAAAAGTGCTGATCGATGGCGACTCCGACAATAAAGCCGAGACCGCCTCGTTCATAGCCGGCGGCCATGATGTCAAAGTTTTCGATGGGGGTTGCCCGAGCCAGATATTCGGCCTGAATCGAGGCTCCTGCTGATGATCCGGCAATCACGCCGCCACGCTTCAGAACGTCCTTCATCATTTGATGAGCTTTTGTACCGTAATATGAATCAGAAAAATTCCACTGCCGTCCGCCGCCAAACCAGAGTCCCGTGGCATCAGTCAACGGCTTCAGGAACTGTTCGTCAGCGTTCGCTTTGGTGCGGTCTTTTGTGTGGATGAAGTCTGCCTGCCTGACTCCGCCTTTCTTCCAGCTGGAGACAGTTCTCTGGATGGGTGAAATAGAGGCTTCTTCCACGCATGGAACATAGACCATTTTTGCTGAATCGGGGCCACCTGCCAATTCGATAATACGGTCCATTAGCCCGTCCGGCATTCCGCCACCGCCAACAATCACCAGCGTCCCGTTTTCCACATACGGTACCTCCTGTTTCTTCGGAGGGAACGCGTCAAGTGTGCGGTCGATTGATCGACGACGCCATTGCGTCCAGTCCAGCATGTATTCTTTTTGTGGCTGTCGAGGTGATGTTGCTTCCGCCAGAACCTGCTGACTTTCAGTGTGATGTTCACCATTCGGCAGAAGAAATGTGGCCGTTCCTTTGCCAATCATTCGGACTGTTCGGCCGTTCAAAATCATTATGGCGTTCGGCTGCAGACCGATTCCGACAGTGCGTGGATTTAGTTCCAGCGTCTTCAGCAATTCAGATCTCTGTTCAGTAGTGCTCCGAAAATCATGCATGATGACGGCATCAGGCGCAAGGTTCAGGCCCTGGACGTATCCTCGCCCGGGAGTTGCGTTTAGTTGTCCTGCCAGTTGAGCAACAGGCCCGATGAGTACCAGAAGTCCACCGCGTCCGACAAAACGTTTTAGGATATCACGGCAATCCACGATGGCCTGTCGATCCGCATCTGTGGAAATAGCGGTTGTGTGCCAATACAGAACATCACATTCTTTCGTGAGTTCCTCCAGCGTTGCTGCGTGAACGTCCGGGCTTTGCCAGGTGGTTCGCTGCAGCTTGAGGGGCTCCGATGCACTTTCAAGCTGCGTGATTGCCTCAGTCGCTGTGCTGTCGTGAGCATAGAGCCGGACAATGGCATCTTCCGGCAGCGGCCGCAGAACCTGCTTCAGAATCGTCAGATCCTCAGGCGATGTTGCCAGAACAAGGGTTCCATTGATGCTGGTCTCCAGCGGCCACGCATCAAACTTCTCGCCGATGTCCTGTGCCGAAACCACGTTGTGAAACACTGCCAGAAAGAGGCAGGTTGCATGGGCAAGAAAACTGCAGCGATTAATGGCCATTTTTCCTAGACCATCTAAGGCCCGACGAATCGAACGGTGACTGGAAACTGTTGTTTGCCTAGCCAGCCGTGGATGGTTCCGACGCAAGCCGGCACGTTATCTGTTCTGCGGAAAATGCATCCGCGTAGGTCACGTGCCGACCGATTGGCCAGTGCTTTTAGCATACAGCATACTCTACGGAGTCATGAACGCAACGTAATAGAATACCAGCCCGGTGACGGCGGTCAGAGTGATGTCAATGGTTGACACCCACCCCAGCGTTTTGTGTGTTCTACTGTGAATTCCAGGAACTGGCGGCGTAGCGAATCTTCGCAAAGCGAGAGCCAGAGTGGTAAACCACAGGAACGGTGTTGTGACCGCAAATAACAGGTGTACCCGCAGGTAAGGTCTGGACTGATCTACCTTTGTAGCCAACGCCGCCTTATCGGGATGAGATTTGCTGACGATGTTTTCCCAGCCGCCATGAACCACTTGAAGATCGATTTCAAATGCACCAACGGCGATCAGTAGAATAATGCCGAGCACAACCTGAAGGCGTTTGTGCCCTGTGAAGTTTCTCTTCACCTTGACCAGCCACAAACTATAAGCCAGCAGTGGCACAATGAGTATTAATGCACACACGACAAAGTCGAGCATGAAGGAAGTGCGATAGCCTAGAAATCCGTCTTTAAGCATGATGAACCGGATGGCGGAGTGAAGGCTTCCACCACTTTTCGAACAGTGGTTGCTACATATGAAAACAACTCAAAAGTGAACACCGGGCTGAAAGCTGTTGCCCGGATGTTCGTGTGACAAAGCAATATCTGTCATTAATTTTGATCGCAGAACAGTGAAATGGATTCCTTCTATCGGAACAGAAAGAATCCATTTCGCGTGTACTCAGCAGCTTCAGATTATCAATCAGCCGAGCAATTCTTTCATGGCTGCGGTGATACCTTCCGGGTCGAGTCCCTGATAGCCCATTTGTTGCCACAGGCCGCCGGAACCTTCTCGGTTGGTTCCGATGTTGTTGTAGTTGCCCTTGAAGCCTCGCTTCAGCAACGCGGTGCCAAATCGAGATCCAAGTCCTGTATTGACGTTAAACGATTCGGCTACGAGTATCGCAGGAGCGGCGGCCAGCTTTGCCATCATGGCTTCGTCGTAGACGTTCAATGTCGACTTGCAGATAAGTCCGACATCATAGCCTGCTTCTTTAAGGCCAATGACAGCATCCAGAGCTCGGTAGGTTGTTTCACCGAAACTGACGATGTAGCCGGCTTTGCCTTCGCGGATAATGTCATCTTTGCCTGTAACAAACTTGTAATCGTCTCCGAAAATACGACTACCGTCTTCGTTCAACAGGTCCGGAACACCCGATCGAGTTGAGAAGATGAATCGCAGTCCTTCGTCATGATAAATCTTGTTCAGACACGCTCGGAACTGGTGCTGATCGGCAGGAAAGTAGAGACCGGTGTTGTCTTTGCCATCGTCCGGCAGACCGTTCGCAGCAAACATATTGTTAAGGCCGAAGTGGCAGGTATTATCTGCCATATCATCACAGCCGGCATGGCTGAAGTGGGCCAGAACATTGCTGCTGTTCAGGCGAGCCATCGTGATTTCAGAAACGAGCATTTCAAGGAATGCAGAGAACGTTGCGAAAATGCCCTGCTTGCCTTTTTCGAAACCAAAACCGGCTGCCGCAGAGTAGTTTCCGCGTTCCATGATACCACCGCGGACAAAGACTTCCGGATGCTTCGCTCGAACGTGATTAAGACCGCAGCTGCCTTCCAGGTCGCAGTCAAACACCTTTACGGAAGCAATTCGTTCTGCTTCTGTGATGCCCGCCAGAATGTCATTTAGTATGTGGCCAAACAGGTCGCGATTCTTACCAACACTTCCGTTGTCACAGCCACGGGGAACAGGACCACCCGGGCCCTTCTTTACTGTACCAAGATATTCGGCGGCTTCTGTTCGTCCTTTGGTATTCAGGTAGTTGATGGCGACTGATGTCTTGATCACATCGTGGCCGTGAGCACTTCCTTCGAGTCCTTCGATGTCGGGACACATTTTGCGACGGTTGATCAACGCAATCGGTCCATCACTGATGACTGCCTGGCACATGCGAGCATAGAGGCTGTCCAGATCTTCTCCGTCGCCGATGTCGATTGTCAGTCCGTGGCCTTCCAGCGTTCTGGAAACGTCATAGCCCGGCAGATAGTCTGATGGGTGACCGGCAATTGTAACGTCATTGTCGTCAATCAGCAGTTTGACGTTAAGTCGCTGAGCGACCGCAAGACGAGCGGCTTCTGCATCGTTGCCTTCCATCTGTGATCCATCGGAACCCAGCATGAATACAACTTTGTCTGGATTGGCGATGGCCACGCCGTTTACAAACGGCCACATGTGACCAAGTCGCCCCGAGCTGAATTTTACGCCCGGAGTGAAGCCCTTTTCCGGATGGCCAGGCAGGTGCGACAGGTACTCTCGGTAGTGATATAGCTTCTCCAAAGGCAGCTCACCGTCCAGCACAGCCATCAGATACTGAGTGGCGACTCGGTGACCCGCTTCATCGAAAAACACCGGCAGCACATCAGGCGTTCCGCCCCGGCGAGCGTGTTCCATGAATCCATGCATGATCAACGTTTCGGGAACGGTGTCGTATGGACCGCCCGTATGTCCGCCAAGTCCTTTGGCATCGGCGATTGCCGTGAAGAAAATGATCGCGTCGCGACATAGCTGAACGTTGGCCGCCAACTGAGTCTTTTGGTCTGCAGTCAGTTTGGGTTTTGCCGGATCAAGAACGACAACTTTGTATTCATTCAGCGGGATTGGAAATTCCGTAGCCACAGACATCATTTTCTCCGACGGGTCTGACTTCATAAATAGAAATGGATGAATGGGGCAATCAATGATTGCCCCATGTACCGCATGAACTGCGAAACGTCATCGCTGCTGATAAGTCAATTCAGCCGGAAAGTATGAAGGCAACCACTGGAATTGCAACGCAACGTGCTGGAATGACTGGATTTCCGACGACTGACACCTGACATCCCAAACGCAGGGAGCCAAATGCGACGATTTGGCCGAGTTTGCCTGATTGGGTAAGTCGGGAAAACGTCACTGCCAATGTTAACAGAAAACCGACTTACTCGATTCCGTACAAAGAGCCGCCTTTTTGGAACAAACGATCGACCTTACGTGATACCTCAGGGTCGGATTCGAGTGCCGGAGCCATATGCGATTTGATTCTCGCATCAATAACCAGGCTTCCCCGGCATCCCCAGTGTTTTTGCCGTACTGAACTTCCGATGCCGAATACGTCAGCCGCAGGATTTGAGCGTGTAAAGGTCACCCACAGAAAGTTGGCTAGCGTATTAGCACAGAACCGACTGTCATCACAAAGCACAATCAACGGAAAGCAATTCATCGACGCCTCGGCTTGTATCGATTCACAGAACCGCGCCGGCGCAGGATCCTGCTCGTGCGGTCCAACGGACCACGGCGGTGCCTGAATCGCAAGGACGCCAGGAAAACAAATTGAAGGTGCGCTAAAACCTTCCGGCAGCCACAGATCGCTCGGCAGTTCCAACGGCAGTTCGCGAACCGAATTGCCAGCAGCGGCAATCACAAGTTTGGAACCCTCATTTAGTGCGGTTCCAGAATAATCCAATGTATCGATGGTGGTCCGCGTCTGGAAATGCAGGTCTCGCGTCCAGTCGACTCGTTCCAGCATGTGTCGGAAAAACGCTTCTACGTCATTGATGTCCAATGCGGGGTTGTCTTCCTTTGCCACGATAATCAGGTACTTCGCGAGCGAAAGCTGTCCCTGCCCCAGAATCGCGTTTGCGTTGGTCAGCAGTTCCTGAGGCTGTCGGTTTGTCGAATATGGAACATAGCGTTCGCTGCCAATTGAAAGCAGCAATGGATGAACACCTGATTCGTCTACGGCGTGAACGGCGTGTACTCCGGGCAGAACAGTAGGGATGGCTGGCCCCGTCAGTTCGTGGATTAGTTCTCCGAAGACGGTGTCTTTCTGCGGCGGACGGCCAACCACAGTGAACGGCCAGATTGCGTCTTTGCGATGGTAGACGGTTTCAACAGTGATCGCCGGAAAATCGTGCGTCAGGCTGTAATAACCCAAGTGGTCGCCGAACGGACCTTCCGGAAGCAGATCGCTGGAAATGACGCCCGTTATACAAAAATCAGCTTCTGCGCAGATCATCGGCCCGTTTTTTCGGCGAATCATCCGAATTGCATGCCGCGAAAGAGCGCCCGCAAAGGCGACTTCGGGAATTCCATCGGGCAATGGCATTACGGCAGCTACCGCCATCGATGGGGGGCCACCCACAAAGATATTCACCTTCAACGCTTTTCCTTTGGCCAAAGCCGCCGCGTGATGAAAGCCGATGCTGCGATGAATTTGATAGTGCAGCCCAATCTGCCTGTTCGTTTCGTACTGATTTCCGGTTAGCTGGACACGGTACATGCCAAGATTTGAATGTATGTAGCCAGGGTGGTCGGGATGCTCTGTATACACTTCGGGCAGTGTCACAAAAGCTCCGCCGTCCATCGGCCAGCTTTTCAGCATCGGCAGTTGGTCGATGGTTGTCCTGTGCTGCATGACCGGTCCGGTTGAACGCTTTGCCGGACGCATCGAGAGCAGCGTGCGCAACACCGCTGGAATCTGTAGCGGTTTCTTTAGTAGCTCCGTCGGATCCTTCTTCAGCGCGATGAGCGTGCTGACACCCTGCAACGCGTCTCGAAAGATAAAGCGAGCTCGGTCCATAGTGCCGAACAAATTGCTGGTCATGCGAAATTGGCAGTTCCGTATGTTTTCAAACAGTAGCGCTGGGCCTCCGGCGGCATACACGCGGCGGTGTATTTCAGCGGCTTCCAGATCGGCATCGACCTCTTCGGTGATCCGGCAGAGGTGCCCATGTTTGCCGAGATCGTTTATGCACTGTTGAAGGTTTGAATAGCCCATTAGTCCGTCTAGACCCGGTGGTTTACAGCTTAGAAATCACATGCGTACTTTAGCAAGTCGCTTCATTCCTGAACCGGATCTGCTGCTGAGATGTAAGATTAACGTCCGAAAGCAGGATTGAAGGCCTGCCTCAAGACTGTTGGTAGAAGCCGTTAACAAAAAAAGACCACACAGTCATCAGACTGTGCGGTCTTTGAAAAATCGATTTCCGCCAAGGATTATCGTTTGTCTCGATGCCGATAGCACGAGTTACGGAGTCCCACCACGACCTCGTCCGCCACGCGCGGACCCACCGCTGCCGCTCGATGCGCCTGGTGATCCCGGTCCGCCTGATGCCCCGCCTCCGTAAAAGCCGCCACCCGATGCGCTGCCGCCCTGCATGCCCAGACCAGACCCTCCATCGTTGCCGTAGCCACTTCCTTCCCCGCTTCCTTCACCACCAAACAGGCTGCTGGTGGCTTCTTTTTGCGGCTTCCAGACGTCGTAGATTTTCATAATTCCAGCAAACTCCTCCCGGTCAGACTTTTCCGACGCAGACCTGTCTCCTACCGATCGCAGTTGAATATCGCCAGTGCTGTCGACGACACAGATTTCGTCTGATATTGGCTCCGTCCCTTTGGGGATTCGATCAAGCATGGCTTTGAGTTCCGGATGATCGCTGGTTGACATGCGACCGAATGCCTCCGCTGAAGACAGCAGATCATTGGTGCCAATCACGATATCGAGTTCTTCCAGAACTTCTTTTCGCAGGTCAATTACTTCAATGTTTCGATGTCCGGAAATTGGCAGGCCCATGGACACTCGAATGTCGCCCATTACGGGCATGCCGGTTTCTGTTGTATCGGTGTAAACGGTAACATCTACACGCTCTCTGGAGCCCGGTCGAGCATCGACTTCTGTCAGGTAAAGTCTATGCGCCACTGGTACGTAAGCTTCTGGTGTAGGCTCGCTCCACTCCGAAACCAAAGTCGGCTCGCTGCCAATTGCAGGGTCTTCGAGCTCATCCAAAGGGTGTCGGTAGTTGGGGTTTTTCATTTCGAGGCGGACCCGATACTGGTAGGAATATCCTCGCTCGACCGTGAAGTCCATAAAGCGAACCAGCAACAGTCGCAGGTCTGCCGTTGCACGAGTCGAATCCAGCAGCTGTTTTTCTTCGTCAGTAAGCTTTTCGCCCCCGAGTTGATCGTAGCCACCATACAGATCTTCTCCGCCAGAACCGCCTTGATATCCGCTTCCGTAGTCACCACCCTCGCTTCCGTAGCCACCCATCGCCGTCTGCATGTCTACGGCACTCTGAGAGAATCCCGAAAACCCCTTTGGTGCAACATCGACAGGTCTGTTCTTCTTGTCCTTGACCAGGCGTTCCTTGACCATCTGATTATATTTATCAATGAGTTCTTTTTCCTTCTCATCCACTTGGAACTTTTCCAACCGCGGATGCGACGCTTCATCAGCACGCCAGACTCCTGCAGCTCGACGCGGAAGCGGCATTGTGATCGTACTGCGGGTCACTGCGGGGCTAACAATATCACGGTCGATACCAAACGATTCCTTGAGAATTTCGACTAGGTCTTCAGACGAAACAGGCTCCCAATCGCCGCCCCATGGATTATTGCCTTCCTGCTTCTGTCGTCGTTCAACCTGCAGGTCAATGTACTGAATATATTTTTGGGCCACTGTGTAATCGCCAACAAGATGCAGGGCCTGTCTCATCAGGTTTCTCTGTTGTTGAAGGTCCACAATCATTCTAACGGAAATTCCAGCACTGACCTGAACATCCTTCTTCTTGCTGGTCAAAGCTGCACCGTACTGCCCATACAAATCACCAGATCCGCCTTCTCCGTAACCGCCACCTTCGCCATATCCGCCGCTACCGCTGCCACCATACCCAGGGCCATTTGGCGAACCCATGCCGGCAGCTCCGCCACCGCCCAAAATTCCGCCTACCCCACCTGACAGACCGCCCAGGGCGCTGGATGCACCACCAGGACCGCCTTGGCCAATGCCCGGCCCGCCATCATAACCACCACTTTCGCCGGCGCCGGAACCACCTAAACCGCCACCACCTGGAGTCAGTCCGAATCGTTCGGCCAGAAGTTTCTCAGCTGCTTCTTCGTCGCTAAGTTCTTCCTTTTTCTCATCTTTTGCGTCAGTGCCCGCTGCTTCAGCGTCGTCTTCGTCTTCTTCCGATGGCGGCTTAGCCACTGGCACAATCATCGCTGTAGCGATCGGCTCGATGGCCGGCAAAATGATGGGCTGTGTTCGTTTTTCTTTCAGCCGGTTGGCCGACTGGGTGAACGGATGCAAAGGAAAGTCAGAAGCCTGAGTCAGTAACTTGTTCTTATCACTGGTGATTTCAAGCACATCCGGGATCAGATCAAACGCTACCTGATCTTCTTCAGGCCAGGAATTTTCTTCGATCTTGGTTTTCGCTTCTGTTACCAGTTGTTCGATTGTGATCGGACTTCTGTCGTCTGCATTCCAGCTAGCAGACGTCAGAGCAAGAAAGCCAAACATGGCACAGATGACAGCAACGACTTTTTCGCCGTGTTTCATCAGCAGTGTTTTTAGCTTGTCCATGATTAGAACTCCAAACAAGGGAGATGCGGCTTGATATCAAGCCAGTTGTGTATTGTCAGTAGATTGCAGGAAGAGCCAGCTGTTATGTTTCGCGCTACTCGGATGGGGCCGCGGGTTCTGCACTTGAAGATTCGTTCGCTGCGGGCTCGGTTCCAGCTGGTACATCCGTTGATTTTGTGCTGTCGTTAGCTGGCGATGTGCCAGCTGCATCCGATCCAGTTTCGGTCGGTGTTGCAGAATCCGAATTTCCGTCGGCTGCTGATCCCGGTTGCACTCCATCTGCTGCGTCTGTTTTAGCAGGTTCAGGATTTTCAGGGTCCGTCGGTTCAGTTCCCGGAGCTGCCTCATCCATCGGGGCAGATTCGTCAGCCCCTGGCAGCAGTTCATCTGCCTTGCTCATGTCAGCTCCGCCACCTTCCTGAGCCTCAGCCCCGGCTGCTGATTCGGCTTCAACCTCAGCTTTGTTTTCTGCCTCGTTCCGATACATTGTCATCAAACCAGCAACCCGAACGGTCGCCAGATTGGGGTCTGCCATCGCAAGAGCCAACAGACGCTGCCCCTGTGCAATTTTCTCAGCGTCGGCAGGGTCCGTTCCAGCACGAACTCCAGATCCGCCCATGTCCGGACCACCTAATCCAGAACTGCCCCTGCCGGGACTACCCGTTCCGGCTCCGCCAAGCGTTCGACCGCCGCCGCCAAAGCCCGCACCGCCGCCGAACCCGGCGCCACCAAATCCACCACCCATTTCAGAAGGAGCACCCAGGCCCGAGCCCATGCCGGCGCCTGTTGCTCCGCCATACGTATCACCTTCACTGCCACCTGCACCACCACCACCGTATCCCGCCATTCCTCCGGCTCCGGCTCCGGCTGAATCGCCACCGCCAAATGAAGCGTCGACGCGGACGATTTCAACAGGAAAACTCGAGTTGGTTAGTTCTGCCAACAGGGCTGGAATTTCAGTTTGCACAATCTTTACATGCAGGATGAAAGCACGAGTCCTGTACGGCAGTAGCTCATCGTTATCGACATAACGTGTTTCAGCCGTGTCCGCCGCATCGGCTCCAGTAGCAGACGCAGCCGCAAATCCTCCTCCTCCCGAGCCTCCTTCGGCACCATACATATTTCCCATGCCGCCCATACCTCCACCGGCAGCACCGGCCATGGGCCCAAATTCTTCAGATAACAAATCTCCGCTAAGCGAACCTTCGTACGCCTTCCAAACACCGCTAGCGGCGGCTCCTGTGCCACCACCACCACCTGCTGCACCGCCAAAGCCAGCAAAACCACCACTGCCACCAGATTCGCCAGCGCCTCCATACATGTCACTCATGCCGCCCATACCACCACCACCGCCTGCTGCGCCTAGCTCAGCATCTCTGTCGCCACCGCGAAGCTTCAGCACGGAAAGAGACCTAAGAGGCGCTTTGTCTATTCGATCGGCACTTCCGTTAACAGCGGCAATCGAATCCAAGATAGATCGTAGTAGCCAAATGTCTTCCTGAGCAAACCAGATCTCAGGTGAAGTGGGTCGTTGTGTAGCCCATCGGCGATAATTTTCCTGGGTGATGTCAAGGTTTGCGATATCCACAAGGCCTTCGCCGTTTTCGAACGGTTTGATCACCTTTAGCTGTTCAAGAAAATAAGAAGGATACAGCTGTGCAAAACGTTCTCTTAAGGCCTTCTTTTTGATTTTACTATTAAACTTTAAGCCGTTAAGTTCGTTGCGAATCTGCCGCGGATAGACGCGAGCGGCCAGCTGTTCTTCGTAGAGTTGTCTGGCCGATTCATCGAAGTCTTTCTTGTGCACGTCATTCTTTTCTACGGCACGTTCTGTCCACCGACCATTAGGGACAGCTGCCACATTCTGTTTTGCATCAGAAAAGGCTTTGTTGACTGCAGCTTTTCGGGTTTCGATCTGAGTCGACAGATCTCCAATGGCGCTCCACCAACCGACAAGCAGCAGCAGCAGCGCAAGTCCGAAACAGATCCAGAAGATTTGCTTGATGACGGGTTGAAGTTTTTCCATGACAACGACTCACAAAAGATATTCGACTAATTGAAAACAGACCCGAACACGACCGTCATTATTGCGGAGCAGCTTCGCCTTCTGCCGGAGGCGAAGGCAACCGGTCTGATTCAGCGACAGGAATCCATGCAAACTGAACAACAAACGACGTGACCGCGATTTCTTTCCGCTCGTCCTTTTGTTCTGTAGAACCTTCGAGCGGGGTTAACAACGGTGCCTGTGCGGTTGCAGTGCCGTAGCTGCCTTCCGAGCCATAATCGCCTGGGCCGCTCGGCATTCCAGGCCCGCTGGACATGCCCGGGCCGCCGGTTGACGAACCTCGTCCACCGCCTGCGCCCATCATTGGGCCGCTGCCCATACCGGGATCACTGCCCATTGTGCTTCCGTATCCACCACCGCCTTCGCCACCGTAACCCATGCCCCCTGCTCCCATTGCACCGGCACCGCCAACACGGGCATTTGGATCATAGATTTCATGAAGCAATTCGTGGTGTACGACAATTGGATGACTGATCCCAAGCTGGCCGACGGGCGTAATTTGTCCGTTTCCATCGTCCAGCGACCATTGCCGCAAGCCTGCGATCAATGTGTCCTGAACAAAGTTGACGCCCAGCTTTTCATAGTCAAATGCATCCACGTTGTTGTAGTAGTGGCGACCGGTCAACGTGATGATGTAGCCCGGGCCAGTTGGGGCCTTTTCTGCGTCATCGCCGTTGAAGTCTTCCTGTTTGCCGCCTTCAACCAGAGCCGTGTGCCACTCGCCAACGTCCAGTACTTTCTTCTGAACAAAGCTACTGATACGAAGTCGCTTTTGCAGCGTGATATCGGTTTCATCCAGATCCTTGCCGCTATCTCGCGGCAGGCAGTCGTTGACAGCCTTGATTAACTCCATCCACAGTTCGCGTTTTCGCAGTGGATTAGTAAGTTGTTCAATGGCTTCCTGGTTTTTCTTATGAGCGGCCTGCTGTGCCTCATAGGCGGACTTATTCGAAGAAACCGTTCCCTGCAGGCTGGTGACCGCATCGTGTCCCAACTTGAATTTTGATTCACTGACGGAACTCAAAACGCGGGCGCTGGCCATTGTGGATACGCCCATTGCCAGCAACAGGCTGGCCGCCAGAGCAACCGCCCATGGCTTCTTCTTTTTGATTGTCCGTTCGATAACGATTTCCGGCGGAAGCAGCGAAGTCCGAATTCGAGTTTGCTTCAGCGCCTGCAGAGCCAAACCGTACGGAACGGCAAACGTCATTATGTTGTCGATGAACAGTGGATCGCTTAAGACCCCATCGCCCGTAACGCCATGCAGTTCGTCCAGTCGTTCGACATCGTATTGAAGATTCTGCTGCAGGAATTTCTGCAGGCCCGCCATTTTGAAACCGTTACCGACGCCGATGACTTTCTTGATTTTCGCCGTGCGATTAACGCTGCCGAAATACCCAATGGAACGCTGAATTTCCGTCACATAATCGTTAAAGACGGGGCGCATCGCCTGGAATACAGCCTTAGGGTCCGGCGCCTTGGTGGCGTTGCATTTGAGGTGTTCTGCTTTGGCAAACGTTAGCTTCATTTCACGAGTCAACGCTCGAGTAAAATGGTTGCCGCCGATGGGGACGTTTCTGATCCAGATATTGCGACCGTTCGTCACAATCAAGGTTGTGTTATCACAACCCATATCCAGCAGAATGTAGTTGTCTTCTGCATTTGGTGGCTCTGTTTTGGCGTCGTCAACACGGAACTTCAACACATCGTACGACAGGTAATTATACAGGGCCAACGGGGCGATCTGGACAAGGTCGATTTCGGCTTTTTTGTCCGTCAGAGGCTGCATTGCCTGATAGACCAGATCTCGCTTCATTGCGAACAGGCCGACTTCGGCCTCAAGCATGAAGCCACTTTCTTCTACTCCGCCGCCGATTGGCTGATAATCCCAGATCACTTCCTCAAGAGCGAACGGAATCTGCTGCTTGGCTTCGTACCGAACAATTTCAGCAACCTTGCTGGGTTCGACAGGCGGCAGTTTGATGAACTTGGCCAAAGAAGTCTGGCCTGGCACGCTGATGCTGACTAAATCGTTACCAATTTTGTTCCGAGATAGAAAAGTCTCAACAGATTGGCGAATCAATTCCTGCGGAATCGCATCTGGCTGGCTCAGGATTTTTGGATGAGGAATATAGTCGAACGCAATCGCTCGAACACTCTCACCATTCTCGCCGGCGCGAATTTTTATGGCCTTTAATCCAGCTTGGCCAATGTCGATTCCCCATGCACTGCGAGTATCTGCCATGATGGCTCCTCAATCCCACACTGTTCCACTCACCGCATTCCAATGGCAGCCAGCGGATAAGATGAAAGAAATGTGTGATTAAAAAAATGTGTGACGCCAGAAATCGGCGTATTGAAAGGCTGTTTGTACTGAGACCCAACGCTGGCTTAGAACTTGATCTGCTAAAAACCTGTCACGCTAAATCTGAAGGAACTGAAAGCCAGACCGGCTGCCAAATTCCTCTGTCATCGAAAACTGAATAACCACTTCAAAGTGGATAATCGACTGAATGCCAACCACGTCAAACCATGAGAACCACGGTCATTAACGAAATCGACACAATTACCCACGAAACCTACCAGAAGAATCGTCGTATCGTCAACGAAATCATTACTTTATGCAAGTTTCCACGGTCATCAGTGCGGCGATGAATCGAACAAAACGGTGTTAAGGGACACCTTTTATCGAAGATCCAACGCTGATACGGTTGTAGTGGCTGTATCCGCGTTAGATCCTTTACATCGCCTTATCTTCGACTTCGATTTCGTACTGTTTGTTCCCGCCAAGTCTGTCCTTTTTTTTAACGAGGGCAAATGGGCGTGTTTCTTCAGTTTCCAGCACCCTAAACGCCAGCAAATACAGGCAAAATGGCTGAACCGCGACAATTTCAGAAAATCGACATTCTCATCCCGGGATACTCCATTGAGGACCTTCCGACGGATCTGAACGAACGCAGCGCCGCTTCGCTGCTGAACGCTTTTTCAGTGGCATGGCATCCCTGGCTGTTGTCCTCGGCTGATTGCCTGCCTGCATTTAAGCAGGCCGAAGCAACCGAATTACCCACCGGACAGCATATCGTTTTGGTGCCGGCCTGCAGCGAAGACTGGCTGGGGCATGACTGGAAAGAACACTTTGCGGATACGCAGAGTATTGTTCTGCACGAATGCTGCGATCGCGACGAGTGGCTTTCGGTGATCGCGGACAGCTTCGCCGCTGCGTTTCCCGCCATCGATGCTGCATTGCTGAACCACTTTTTTGCTCTCGGAACCTGCCATTTGCAGGTGTCATTGCTAAGTCGTCGGATGCACCATTACGTCGATCCAGACCATTATCTGCTGGAATCCGAGACACTGGCGGCTGCACGCGCTGCGATCGCCGGCAATTCAGAACTTGCCCACGATCATCTGCGACGCTGCTTTGAGTGCCTGCTGGATTGCCGCGAGCAGTTTCAGCCTGTCAACTGCTACCTTGTTGATGTGTGCCTTCCATCCGACCAGACAACTGCGGAAGAACTCAGTGCCCTTGTGGATCGATCCAAAGCTCTGAGCCTGATTTGCAGCGGAAGAGAACTTAGCGATTACGACAGACAGTTTCCCGAATTTCGATCACACATCAAAACGGCCGTAACCGAAGGTCGCCTTTCGCTGCTGACTGGACATCAGAACGAACTGCGAACGTCACTGGGGTCACTCAGCGCGGTCTATTCCGACATGGCTGAACTTCCGGATTGGCTAAAAGAGATAGCGGCGGATTCGCAATTGCACTGGGCTCGTAGGCGTTTCGGGATGACCAGCGGGCTGCCCGCAATTCTTTCGCACTTTCATTTCGGTTCTGCTTTGCACGTCGTGCTGGACGATGGCATTTATCCTGATCGCGAATACGGACAGCTTTCCTGGCGATCGGCCGACGGAACCTCTATTCCAGCGGTTTCACGCATTCCAATGGCGATTGACGGAGCGTCTTCATTCTTGCGTTTCGCAGATCGATTTACGGAAAGTATGCAGGAAGACTCTGCCGCCGTGATGCTGCTGGCACGTCTTCCAAACGTGCTGACCCCGTGGCTACAGGACCTGCAAATCGCCTCAAGTTATGCTCCCGTTCTTGGTTCGTTTGTGACGATGTCTGAGTTCATTGACCAAACGGGAGACCGTTCGATGGGAACTCGCTTTGATGAGGGCGAGTATCTGAGCCCCTATCTGATTCAGTCTTCGGTACTGAAAACGGAAGCGCCCGTTTCTTCGCCCGCAGAACTTCACCAGCAGCGGGCACTTCTGGAATCCTGCTGCCTGCTGGACGCGATGTGCACGATCTTGAAGCCAAAGCAATACCGTCCCGTTGCGGCAGATGTGATCGAACGCCTGTTAAACGAAGAAGAATCTCGGCGAATTTCTCTAAACAGCGATGGTAAAGACACAGCGGCGGAACAGCATCAAAGATTGGCCGCCATTGCTGGCGAAATTTCAGAACTCACGAACGCAATCGCCAATCGACTGACGCAGATGCTGCCTTCTCAGAAAGCGACAGTCGGTGGTTTGCTGGTGGCAAACCCATTGCCATGGAAACGCAGCGAACGTGTTGTCTGGCCGTCCGATCTGAAGCTGCCCGCGACATCTGATTGCATTACAGATGCATGGAATCAGAATGGGACAGCCTATCTGGATGTTGATGTTCCTGCTTCAGGATTTGTCTGGCTTTGTGAAGCGGCTGGTACCGATTTACGCGTGGCTCCCGCAGCGGCAAAAGGCAAACCTCTGGCAGAAAACCTGCTGCTTCGCAATAAGTTCTTTGAAGTTGAAATCAGCGAATCCACTGGTGGACTGACGGCTGTGCGTTTCCATCATCAGCGAGCAAACCGAGTCAGCCAGCAGGTGAGTTTTCGCTATGCAAACAGCCAAACGTTTTTGGTGGATGAAGACGAAATTGTAACGTCGTACGCGAAAACACGATTGCTGTCGTCTCGAATTGTGGATGCTGGTTCGGCGGTTGGTGAAGTCGAGACCACCTGCGAAATTACAGACGTAACCAGCAACGCCGTGCTGGCCAGGTTTCGGCAGACTTTCCGAGTCGAACGAAATTCGACGCAGTTGCATCTGAAGATCGAATTTGACGAAGTACTGGTTCCGCCGACTGGCAATCCGTGGATGACCTACTTTGCCAGCCGGTTTGCGTGGGACAACGAAGCCGCGTCGATCACTCGCAGTATGCTGGGCCAGGCGGCCGGTTTTAGAATGGAGCGTTTTGAAGCGCCTGACTATATAGAAGTTGCTGATTCCGAACAGCGAGTACTGATTGTTCCTCACGGGCGTCCGTACCATCGACGCAGCGGGCCGCGTATGTTGGATAGTCTGCTGCTGGTTGAAGGTGAAACCGAATCGCGTTTCGAATTCACACTGGACTTTGATCAGCCGCTTCCCATGAGAACCTCTGCCACTGTTCTTCAGCCGTGTGTACTGACAGCGACTTCCGGACTGCGTCCCACAGCCGCCGACTCCGGCTGGCTGCTTGGATTGTCTGCGAAGAACATTGTTGCCGCTCGAACACGTGTGCTTTTGTCCGGGGCAGGTTTGGATTCTGATTCAGTTGCGACCACTGCCAGTGCGGCCGTTGCTGCTGCGGCCACCGTAACCGTCGTGTTGGAGGAAACAGAAGGTCGATCTGCTCGATGCGTAATGCGTACGGCGAGAACACCATTGTCAGCTCGACTCCGCCGCGCCGATGGTACGACAATTAGTGAACTGCTGATTGAAGGCGACGGTGTTGTTGTGGAATTTTCGGCGTTTCAGCTGAAGGAAGTCGAATTGACTTTTTGAGACTTCAGTTAACGACTAAAACCCGTCTGACGCCTGCTTACGATGTCAGTGTCTGCCGTGATTTTGCCGCTCTTAATTATTGGGCCTGTTTCTAAATGATTATTACCATCGATGGTCCGGCGGGATCCGGAAAAAGTACGGTTGCAAAGTTACTTGCCGAACGATTGGGAGTGCGTTTTCTGGACACAGGGGCGATGTACCGAGGAATTGCGTACGCCGTCCTGCAGGCGAACGCTTCCGTATCCGACACCAGCAGCGTTGCGGAAATTTCGGATAACGCAAAACTGGAAGTACACGATGGTATGCTGTTTCTAAACGGCGAGGACGTTTCAACGGAAATTCGATCTCCCGAAGTAACCGCGATATCTTCAATTGTCGCCGCCAATCCGGCTGTTCGTCAGCGGCTGGTTGAACTTCAACGTGAGGTTGGCCGACACGGAAGTCTGGTAACCGAAGGCCGCGATCAGGGTACCGTCGTCTTTCCATTTGCCAGGTACAAATTTTTTGTGACGGCATCGGTCGACGCTCGAGCACAACGACGACACCGTGAACTTGTCACGAAGGGATCCAGCCTGACGCTGGAAACAGTGAAGACACAACTGCAACAACGCGACGAACGTGACGAAAACCGCCAGCACGCTCCGATGAAACCCGCCGCCGATGCGACCATCATCGACACTTCCACGATGACAATTGCTCAGGTGGTGGAAACTCTGGCAGCAACCGTGACTCACGAAAACAAGTCGCAGCGATCTGGATAATGTTGACGTATGCCACACAGCAACACGGGCAAAGTGCATCTGCGCAGACGCCAGTGCTGTGACTGGAATGTGTTGTGAAATGACGTAGCGAAACTTATGTAGAGTTTCAGCTGGTGAAGCCACAGAGCAAGGCCGAAAGTCTTGACGACTGTTGCTACAAAGATCGCACCTGTTCGTAGTTTGCTATCACTGGCCTGTTTCTCGCTAAGCTTCCGCGTGTTCGCTCCGTAATTCCTGAATATTTTCCACATCGAAACTGCATCCGCTGCCGACTGCATTCCGAGCGGAAACTCCAATTCATGCGACAACGATCGCCGGCCGACTCAACGATCCTCGCACGCCCATCAACATTTTCCATACCGTTGAAAACATCATCGCGATCACCATCGCCGCCATCATCTCCGGAGCCGAAGGCCCCAAATCGATTGCTCGATGGGCGAACGAAA
>JBDNFN010000154.1:0-7043 GCA_041689795.1 Fuerstiella sp.
AATCAGCTTTTGAGTCCTGCGATAAGCTGACCTAAAATCCTCAACCGCTTCCGGGCATCTGCGGATGTCATCTCGCAGAAACTTCAGAACAACTCGACCGTCGTTCTGTTCGTCTTTGCGAATCGGATCTTCGGCCGCCCAGACGCTGCCCATGCCGCCTTCGCCCAGAAATTCAATCAGCGTAAACCGCCCCACCTTAGCCTGAGGCTGAAGTATCGGCAGTGCTGGCTGCTGCCAGCGTGAAACCCCATCAGAGCGGGAATTGTCATAGTCGTTGGTCACAGTAAAAACCTATCTCTAAACTCTCAATTGTTCATTTTCGGCAGCGTGAACACTGACATCCGTTTTCAGCTCCATGCCGTTTACAGCAGGCCGAGTCACATTCCACAAGATGTTGTCTCCACTGCGGCTGCACAAGGAATTCCTGCTGTCCAATTGCCAGCACAGAGCCCGGCGATAAGCGGCGCAAGTGATTCGCGGCGACGGCGGTCCCGTTAACTTGAACTTCGCAATCATTTCTGAATGGTTCGATCCAGAACGATTCGTCAAACCACAGGACCATCGCATGCCGAAGATCAACTGAAGGATGGTCGATTTGCCAGCCGCAAATTGTTGCGCTGCGACCCACCAGCGTCGCTTGTTGAAACAGAATGTAATGCTCTAGGTTTTGATTTCGATCTGTTCTAAGCAGAGTGGCGACATCTTGGCGTTCGACTTCCGAGAGACTCGCCCCCAGATGTGAATCCTGCACAAGCAGCTCGTAGTCTTCATGAGACAAAGGGCAGGTGGTGCGACGTAATCGCAGCCCAAGACTGTTGTTTTGCTGGTCTGCCTGCGAGTGGCCAGGCCTGATGAGAGCACCATCCCGCAGAAACCTGGATTCGTCCGGCTGCAGCGCCAACCCATCAATGTCTGTACCACACCCGGAAAGATTTGTGTATCTAATTTCATGTTCGTCAAATGCCAGACACCCGTGGTAGCGACTGATGTAGCCATCTTCCTCATCATCGGCATGAGTCCGCAGGACTACATCGTTGGGCTGATTCAGCTGGTGCTGACCGGAGTCCCAGATCCGTGCTCTTCCGAGATGCAGTGTTCTGCCGGCGATCAACTGCACGTAGGCTTCCTGGCCGGATTCGAGTTCCGTGCTAAGCGTCAGACGTGCCGTCGAAACTTCCGGCATGCTGTCAGCCAAATCGCGAATCCGTAGCTTGCGAACTTTGGCGTCCGACAATGGCCGACGGAAATCATCGGGGTGAGCCAGATCTTTGGGACCGCGAAGCCGCAAATCAACAGGCCGCCAGTTTTCCGGATCAGGCACCGTGTTGGCGTAAATATTCACGGAACTGTTGTCGATGCCACCAAGGTGTGTGTCTGTCCGTATGGATTTATCCACATCAATTGCAATACGACCATCAGTTTCGATCTGCAGCAGCAAATCTCCTTGCCAGAACGCGGAACTATTACCAGCGGGGTGAATTCGCACCGCTATGTGCGTCAAACTCGTACCGCTCAAATTCAGCTGAGGACACAGGGTGTCCGTTGCCGGAGATCCCAACGGGAACGGTGGAGGCAACTGGAAAGACACAGGCGTGCCTACCGCTGCCGCTTTGTCGGTGAGCCACAATCGCCCATTGAACTCTTCGGAAGAAAGGTTGGTCAGTCTGACTTCCAGGCTGACACTTGTTGACTGTGAAGACTGCGGGCGTTTGTTAACAGTCAATAAAAACGGACACATCGCTCGTGCCGTTCCAAGGCTGACATCTGTTTCTTCAGGAGCGGTTGCTTCAGACTCAGACTGTGTCTCGACTGCGTCAGGCGGAATCGTGCTGTCGTTTTCACGTTCGCTGTCGCGTAGGACGCTTGAGCCCGTACCGTCGCTAGTCGGTTCAGTAGTCGGTGACTGCCCTGAATCGGTCCCGGGATAAAACTGCTGGGCAGGTGCTTCTAAAGATGCAGACACAGCAACCCATTGTTGGCCACACTGCAGGCAGAATGGTGAGTCACGCGGAGCGTCCTGCTGAATCTTACAGTGATCGCAACTGAACAACATGTCTTTTTCCCTTTACAATTGTGTCGGTCTTCGGCGGAATCATGGATCGCCGAGCAACTAACAACCCACCTTCGATAGGAGAAGATCCCTGTAATCTTGTTCGACATTACTGTTGTCGATAATCAATGGCGGTCGTTGTGCTACGCCGCACTGAATATCAAGCATCTTCCGGCGACTTGTCTGACTTCAGGTCTGCTCGAAACTCATCAATCGCCGTTTGATTGGTCATCAGCTGAATCGTGTATTTTCCGGCTGGAAGGTTTCCAAACTCTGCTGTCTGATCAATCAGCGGTTGCGTTAACAGGGTCGATGTAGCGTCGTTTGTTACGGCGACTGACAAGGCCTGATCTTTGAACTGCAAATCAAGGAATGAAAACTCAAGGACGATGGTGAATGATTGCTGTTGACCGGTTTCGATGCTGACGCGCACTTCGCAATGATTCAATCGCTGCGTATGTTGCAGTAGCGACGTTGGCTCATTCGGGGCACGTGCCAGTTCAAAGGACGTAGTAATTCTTGTTGGCAGCTTGCCGGCGTAACGCAGGCTGGACTTGCTTAGAAGGACTGCGAAATCGACCGTCTGTTTGGCTTGTGATTTCAGTACTTCACTTCGGTATTTTTCGATAATGGAGTCCGGAACCACTCCCATCGCATCAACAGTGACGACCTGTTTCAGCAAAGACTTCAGCAATAGGAGGCCCCGCGGTTCTGCAGCGATGGCCTCGGCGAGTTGCTCTTCTTCCGCCTCCGACCACGTTTCATTGTCCGCCAGAGTGCTGAGTGCGTATTGCTGAGCAAGTGTAAACAGCTTATCGGAGATATCGCCGAAACTTTCGGCGGGTGGTTCTTTGGTAACTATGCTGGCATCCAGCAAAGTTAGAAGTTTTGAATTCGCAACCGGTTCCGACATTTTGGAAGCTCCCTTTGGTCTTATCGCACTTCGTGATCGATTGTGCGGAAGAAAGTGTCTTAAATCTGTTTGAATCCTCGTGTGACCGAGTGAGGTCAACATGAAAGAAGGGCAAACGCATCGCTGTCTTGCAGTAAATGTGGATTGGATCAGAAAGTTGCCTTGGCTGCCGGTCTAAGATCGCCGCAAACGTGTACGCTCAGGCGATCGTCATCTAATTCTTGCTCGAAAAAGTCTGGTTTGGCAGTTCCCTCGGGATCAGTTGGCAAAGCAGCCTGAAGATCAGCTTCGTCGCCGATTTGACCGCCGAACAGGTTCTCTCTGCCTCGGCTTAAGTTTGCGTAACAACTTCCAACCGGGCAGTTCAGCACATATGCAATATCCTCATGAGTCATGGTGCCGTTGGCTGGTTGTTTGCTGCTGAGCTTCACGGATGCGTTCAGCCAGACGCGGCGATGGTACTTCTGCTTGTAGCAGCACCTGGAAAAGCGACGACGAATCGCAAGGGCACGATCCTTGACAAAACGCAATCCAGATGTGCGACGACCATAAATGTCGTCAGCCCCAAAGTCTGCCAACACAGCTCGCACAGACGTCTTTCCAACGGCAGTCCTGCAGTCACAACCCAACAGCGTTTCCGCATCCTCACCACCTGTCCGGTCGACAGCTTGCCCCAGCGATTCCAGTTGCCCAACGTTGTTTCGTTTGAGCGAATCAAAATGACGTTCGCTTGCCAGACTTGTCCCCAGGCGACTTTCCAGCTTTAACAGTGCTTCGTCCTTTACCGGAGCATACCTTTTCGTCACCGTATCAAGGCGTTGAATGACTTCGTCTCGTTGCAGGCCGTTTATTTCGCCGACGTCGCAGATGACGGAAAGAAAACATTCCCGCCACGATTCCGGAAATTCGGGCAGTGGCCAGATCCGAAGAATTGTCGCCGCTTGATGCTGCTTCGACAGTCGTGCAATGGCCTGGCACAGATCAGAGAACGGAATCGGAGCGTCCGCTTTTGCTCCTTTGTCTGCAGTCGCCTCAATGTGCTCATCCGGACGAAGCCTGATGCCGGGCTGATCTCGACGGTCCGTTCTCAACTTCGATACCACCATGGTCACTCTGTTAAGCATCCAGTCGACTTCAGACAGCACCGTGGGAGACTCCGAGAGCCCCTTCTTCTTCGCCTCTTCAAGCTTTTTCTGTGTATATTCGCCATGGCTCTTCATGGCGTTATGAAAGCCGTCGGGGGTGAGCAAACGGTCTCGGACAAGATCGAAGGCTTCGTTGAATTCTGGCGAACTTGAAACAGCTTCATACCATCGCGACTCCAGCAGACTCTTGCTGCTGCTTCCGGGCTGAGGAATCGGCGGGTGAGGCACGGAACCTGCGATTCGTTTAATCAGCTCTTCAAAAAAGAATACGCCGTGTTCCGGATCGTTTAAGAAACCATGAAGTCGATTTGCCCAGTACTTAGTGTCTTGGTTTTTGTCTGACGAATCGGCGGGCATGATCGAGGCGTTCTATGGACCGAGGTGGCGACCTGGGGTGGGGCGTCCGACATGATCCGCCTTTGTGTTACTTCCTAGACTACAGCAGCACACCTTGAATTTCTCATGCCGCACGGCAATTTTCAGCGTCTTTTGCTGTCCTGCTAAAAGGATGCCGACCTTCGATTATTCGATATTTACCCATTCCCTTCAGATTCGATGCAAGGCCGATCCCTGAGTCCCCTTGAACGATCACTGTTCGCCACCGTACTTTTCGTCACGCCAAATCCGAAGGTTTCCGACATGACCGTTTCAAGAAAACTCAACGCCACACTGCCTCTGGTCTTCATTCTCAGCTTCTGCTACTCGTCTGCTGCCCATGCGACTGCGGCCCATGCGACTGCGGCCCTCGAAGAACAGCGTAGTGGGGCGACTAGTCTCGCCAAACATGAGTCTCCTGAAACAACAAACTCGAAATCAGCAGCGGGCCGATCGATGCCCTTGGAGTCGCTGACCAACGACATCGCGAACAAGGGCAAAGGGCTGTTGGCTCAGATTGGTGGGCTCATCGATCAGCGAATTGGCTGGCTACGCCCCACAACCGTCAAGGAGCAGGCCTTGATCTGGCTGGCCTTCGCCGTGGCTCTGCCTTGGCCATTTGTCAGTTGGATTCGGCCAATCATCAGCAGTCGTGTCGGCATTGTGCGATTTCTGGTAGTCGCTGTTTGGACTACTATCGCGATCTGGGTGGCCTGGAATGTCTGGGGCCAACCGTCGGGACAGGATCAGTTTGCGTCGACCATGTTGATTGTTGCTCCGATGCTGTGGATCTACTTCAATACTGTGGTTCGCAGCGTGGCCGAACCGGCAACGTCGTCGACCTGATACGGTCTGAAGCCTCGGACATCGCTTACGAAATGGATGTTCGGGCTTCATTGTCGACGTCGGCTGTTCGCAACGGTATCCTGTCTTTGCGAACAATCATTGCGTACCGGAATACGCACGGATCGAGCGAAACGGTTCAGCAAAGTTATTCAGGATACTCCAGTCCACAGGTTTGACGATGGCATCTCACGGTCAAAATCCGAGTCGAAACGACGGCAACGCCCGAAAGCAACCCAATCGTGCTGGCGAATCCGACGTCGACGCAGCCTCCTTTGGCGGGCGGGCATCTCGCCCGGCCGTTGCCGGAAATGTCAGCTCAGAGGCTTCAGTAAGTCTGGTTGCCTTCCCACGCAATCGCCGTTTTAAGCAGTTGGCGGAACCCATCTCTGGCGGCATGGGGGTTGTCTTCAAAGCTTTGGACGTAAATCTTGATATCGAAGTGGCCATTAAACGAATTCGTTCCGAATTCGCAGTCGACGCAGACCTGATCAACCGCTTCGAGCGCGAAGCGAAGACGCAACGAAGAATTCGGCATCCAAATTTGGTTCAAGTTTTGGATTACGACAAAGACGACGTCGGTCCGTACATCGTGATGGACTGGATCGAAGGCACCAGCCTGGCAGCAGCCATCGAAAAAGACGGCCCGATGGATTGGCAGGCTGCCGCAGTTCTGGTCGGTAAGGTCGCTGATGCCCTGCAAGTCGCCCACCACGCCGGCATCATTCACCGAGACGTCAAACCAGCCAACATCCTGCTGGATGCAACAGGGCAGCCGTACGTGACGGACTTTGGTCTAGCTCGGATTGAAACCACTCAAAGTGCGATTACAGAAACGGCCACAAACGCGATGTTGGGGACCATCAACTTTGCCTCCCCGGAACAGCAACGCAATCCTCGCAACGCCTGTTTTCAAAGCGACATCTGGAGTCTGGGTGCCACGCTGTACAAGTTACTGACAGGAATTGATGTCCTGGCGATGCGTGAATCTCGTATTCCGGTTCCATTGCGAGAGATCGTGCTGAAAGCGACTGAACACGTCATCGAAGAACGTTATCGCACGATGCAGTTGTTTGCTGCAGCGTTAAGGCGAGCTCTGCAGGACGCTCCTTCACAAAATAGCAACAGACCATCCATGTCAGCCGACACTGCGTCGGTGGATGAGAAACCAGCGGCGGACGCGACCACGTCGCTGGCCGTCCGCTGGAAGCAGATGCAGCAGCACGTGGAAAAGACTCAGAGTGACGCGCGCACCATTGCCGAAAAACAGCAGGATTACGCCGCCGCCGCAGAGATGCTGGAAACCGTTCCTAAGCATTTGAGAGACCCAAAACTCCACGCGGAAATTATTCGGCGGCGAGATCGAGTGGCAGAGTTGGACACCGCCATTGACGAGGCCGTCAAACATTTGCGACTTGACGGGCTGCGAGAGCTGCTCACTGAACTGCTGACGTTACAACCACGTCGCAGAGACATCAAACAATTGTTGGCCGAGCTACCGCCAGAACCAGCACCGGTGACGCAAAAGGTGGAGACGAGCGACCATCAACCGCAGCGAACGTCCGGGGCTCGTCCAGCATTGCTGGTGGCTCCGTTTGATGCGACGCAGGCTAAGGCGGCTCAGTCAGCATGGGCGAAGCACTTGGGCATTGACGTAAAGATCAATAACAGCGTGGGAATGAGATTTCGATTGATTCCACCGGGCACGTTTGAGATG
>JBDNFN010000155.1:0-7199 GCA_041689795.1 Fuerstiella sp.
CCCGCAAAGAAACCGCTCACACACGCATCGCCCACCAGACGGATCAGGTCCAGCGCCTCATCCGCACTGGCCATCCGCTGCTGCTGATCGCGGTACGGCACATCTTCGCGGGCGTTGAGGATTTTGGCTCGCGCTTCGGTCGCTCGGTCCAGACGACGCTGAATCAGGTCTTCGCCAAACTTCTTCTGCTTTTTCACTTCCCAATGGAAGCCAATGATTTGCTCGCGCGTCAGACCCACCAGCGAATCGCCGTGACGCAGGGCATGGTCCAGAAACGTGAAGGCGTGGTCTTTGGCCAGCGTCACCAGCCATAACGAGAGTTTGGCCAGATCGACCGCCATCGCATTCTTGTCGACTCCGTACAGACATCGCTGGGCGATCAGACGGCGGGCGTACAGCACTTCGTCTTCATCGGGGGGAATGTCGGTCGGGACGGCATCGTGCGCGTACCACGCTTTGATCAGTTCATCGCCCAGTTGGCGGCACGCCTCCACCAGAAAGGCTCCGCTGCCCATCGCCGGGTCGCAGATTTTCAGGTCCAGGATTTGGGAGGGGTGAGGCGTGCCGATGCGGATAGCGGCGGTGTAGTTGTCGGCCTTCTTTTGTTCCAGTCGTTCGCGTTCGGCGATTTCGGCTTTGGTGAGGCGCTTTTGCAGTTGTTTGTCGATGGGACGGGGGTTAACGAGAAGCGCTGTTGTTTCCGTGAGCCGTTGGGCGTTAGCCCCGGTTTTGTCGGCGCTGTCTGAACCGGGGCTAACGCCCTGCGGCTGGGTGATGTTGTCCGGATGTGTGACCAACTGTTTCAGGATGGGTTCCAGTGTGGTGCGAACAATGGGTTCTGTCAGTGAACGAGGCGTATAGTGCGATCCGCTACGGCGGCGTTCGTCGGAAGGCTGCAGCACGATGGCTCCGGCCGGGACGATTCGCGGCGTGACCTTCTTGGCGATCTTCTTGTCGAGTGCTGTCAGCAGTTCTTCGATGGTGCTGGCGTCTTTCAGTGGTTTAGCGGCCGCTGTTCCCAGAGTTTGATCGGCATTTTCCTTCAGCCATTTTGCTCGATCGCTGCCTTTGGTGGCCAGCAAGGCTTCCAGATTGATGGTTGCAGGAGCACCGTGCGACTTGACGGGCTTGATAGCGATTGATCTGCCGGCCGCGACTTCTAGATTGAAGCCCATGACCGTTTCGTAAACGCTGCCGATCTGTTCGACATCCAGTGTTCTGTAGCTCAGGCGTTCGCCATCGAGAATCAGCAGGTTCTTCAGAACATTGAAGACCACGCCGTCGCTGATGCGAGGCATGGTAGTGGTTAGTTGTTGGTGATTGGTGGTTAGATTTGTCTGGCCGTCTTCTCTAATCACTAATCCCTTCGAACTAACGACTACTGCCCGTCCTTCCAAAAACGGATATCGTTCGGGATCGAACAGATAGCCGCTGCGTGGCGGCAACCTGAAGTCATCATGCTGGCCTCCTTCATAGATAAGTCGGAACAGTGTGATAAGCTGTGACCAGGCTCCGAATCGCTGGTTCATGCTGTCGGGGTGGCGTCCAGCGTCTTCTCGCAGTCGGTTGAAGAGACCGGTGACTGAGTAGTAGTTGGAATAAATCGGATCACTGGACAGCAGATCGCGGTCTTCCGCATACATAATAAACACCAGCCGCATCATGACTCGCAGCAGGCCGCCGTAGACGTGGTTGGGATCCCTGGCCAGGATTTCTCGCAGCAGGTCGCCTTTGCGAACGTCGTCGGCCGCCTGGAAGCCTCGCATCAGTTCGTACAAGGCTGCCAACACCTGTTCGGCCAGCTTTGTGGAAACAGTGTTCTGGTATTTGCGGCTGTTGACCAGAATGGCGGGCAACCGCTGTTGAGATGACATCGAGAACATGCGATCGGCACACAGCAGCATGTGCAACGCCGCAAACAGAGGCCGACCGGCCACCTGAGCCATTTCGTCCACATTGAATGTGGCGAAACCGCTGGATTCGCCTCGTGGTGCAAACACCAGCCTGAGTTGCCTGCCGTTTGACATCAGGCCAATGGGAACTTCGGTTTCTCGCAGCAACCGTTCGAACTTAGCCTGCGGTGCTGCATTCCAATGCCGGGCAGAATCTGCTTCAGTTGGTTCATCCAGCGAAATTCCGGTCGCAACTTCCTGAACCAGCATCAATGGCGTTCCGGATGCCTGCTTGTCAGTGCTTTGTGCCGTGTCAGAAGCCGCAAATTCGAAAACAACGTGTGTTGGTCTCAAAACTTCGTTGTATTGCGGCAAAGCAATCGTGAACCGTTCTCGAACTGCAACTGGACAACTGACTGCTGATAACGGAATCAGGTCTTCGGCTTCCCATCCAAGTACGTTTCGAGTGAACAGCGGCAGGTCGCTGATTTCCGGAATGATCGCCTCGTGCGGATCACGCAGCAGGCAGCCTAGAAAACGGTTGTGCTCGGGAATGACGTTCCGGTTGATGTAGCACTGTGCCTCAACCATTGCAGGAATGGACACGACCAGGCCCACCGGCTGGACGTATCCGAGCCATTCGATGTGAGCGTATTCTTCAGGGGTCTTAGCCATTACGTTTGGTCTCGACGATCTTCGCCATTCGATTCTTGCTCCCGTTCAAAGTCGTCGGGATTGATACTGACAATTTGATTATCGCGCCACACCAGGATTTCGGTGTTCGTTTCGCGCGCCCGACGCAATACCTGCTGTGCCGTTGCCTCGAAGGCAGCATCGGCCAATTCGGACATCGCACGTGCTTTGACATTTTTTTTGATCATTTTTCTTCTCCTGCCAGACGGCGGATGGTCTGCCATGCGGCGGTGTCGATGGTGGTTTCGTCGCCTGTCTCGGACTTCCAGACCGCAACCGGCGGCAGTACGGCCGCATTGTAGACGTAGGCCGCATCAACACGTGGTAAGTAGAGATTGAACAGGTTGTTGATTCCTCGTGTGTATCGCCGCCGAATATCGAGTTCCGGAATGTTGTGGCCACCCTGCTTGACGCGCTCTGCCACTCGTCTGACCGCGAGGTCGTCAGACGGCAGCCACAAGAAAAACAAGGTGACGTGAAATCCCGCAGTCTGCCATTTTGGGATCAATTGACTGTAGCTGCGACCCGAGAGCGTTGTCTCCAGGGAAAAATTTCGCTTTTGATCGACAAGCCCGTGCATCTGCTCCAGCATGAGTTGTGAAGCTCGCAGCGCCTGAGATTCCGGCGCGAACGGTGCCAGTCCCGCCGCAATCAGGTCCGCATTCAGGAATTCGCGACAGTCCACGAAGTCTGGCAGAAACTGTTCGGCAAAGCTGGTCTTGCCCGCTCCGTTTGGACCAGCAATCATGTAAATCGTGTGTTGTTGATTCATGCTGCCTACCCCGTCACTGGCCATAAGTAGACGAGTCCCACTGGTTCTACTCGACGGGCTTTGATGGTGTACAGTTCTTCGATTCGTTCGGGCTCAGTTCGTAGTTCTTCACGAAGTTCTTCCAACCGTTTTGCCCAGTGACGTTTATTGGCATCCAGTTGCAGCAATTCATCATCGTCGTCGCCGAAGTCGAGTAGCATTTGATTCGGATCCAGCTTTGAAATTCGTTTGATGGTTTCAGTAATATACTTTTGCTGTCGTTCCAGAATTTCACGCATGGCTTTGCCTTCTGCCGCCCCGCGTGTGGCCAGTTTGCTGACTGCTTCGGCCGCATATTCTGCCCCGCACGTTTCTAAATGAGGCAGCAATTCCTGTATGTCACGAGCCGCTGATTGCTGCAGTTGGCTAATCACTTCCGGCGTCAGCTTTACGCCGTGACCTTTCAACAGCGAATCATCCAGCAGTGCCAGTGTCTTTGTTTCTGTCTCTTTCGCGTACGGCGACAGCGAGTCTTTGCGAATGTCGGGATCTGACCAACGAGCTGTAATCGGGATAAGTTCTTCGTGAAGTCGAGCGGCTCCGGCACCATACAGGCAAAGCCGCCCCAGCAAAACGACCCGCGGAATAGAATCGGTGGCCTGAGCAAAGCATGCTCGCGACAGGTCATGATGGATAAAACCCTGCGCCGTAAATCGTCCCAGCAGACGCTGCACGACTCGCTGTTCAAGGTGCAAATGGACAACGTCGTCGCCGACCAGACCACTGTCTTCGAAGACCACCGGGCGAATCGGTGAAGAACGTCTCCAATCCCATAATTTCTCACCGCGTTTGCGTGGTGGCCGTAACGTGTCCATGGTGTCAGCCCATGATGGGTCAGCACCCGCTCGTTCGTCAATCGCAGGAAAGGTGAAACAGCTCACGCCGTCTTCGTCTTTGCTGGATTTTAACTGTTCTGCACCCATCAACTGCAACGAACACGAAATCGCCGATTGAAAGTGCTGATCGCTCAGGCCAATACTTTTGCGAGAAGATTCCAGCAGCGTTCGAAGGCGGTCAATCTGCTGCCGCAGTTCGCCTTGACGTTCTCGAGCACCTTCCAGGTCGTTTTCGATGGCCGCTCGATGGGAATCGTCGATGTCGGTCGTTATCAACTCGTTTTCGAGGGCATCAAGGTTTTTATGCCGAATACCCTGACTTAGCGAGCGAGTGAGTTTAGCGTCGATCACCTGGGACAGACTGCCCAGTTCTTCTTTGATGGTTTCGGTCTTGCGAACAAGCACCTGCAGAATGCGGTCTTCCGGACGCTGTTGATACACGAAATAGTGGCAGAACACCTCGGCCGCAGGCTGCAGCTTTCGGTCGATGCGGCCATTTCGCTGCTCCATCCGACTGGGGTTCCATGGCACATCAAAATGAAACAGATTGTGGCAGTGAGCCTGCAGGTTCAGCCCTTCGCGAGCAGCATCCGTGGCAATCAGAATGCGAACTGGATGCTTGCGTGGATCTGTGTTGAAGGCCTGTTTGATTTCCTCGCGTTTTGGTGTCGGGGTTGGACCATGGTAGATCTGAATGCGCTGCCCGGCCTTATCGCTGTCAGCAATCGCAGCTTCCAGTCGGCCAACAAGATAGCGTTTCGTGTCATCATATTCCGTGAAGATGAGGACTCTGATGTTGTTCCACTTGGCTCCGGCATCGCCAAGATCCGGACACATGTTGTCGCGAATCCAGTCGATCAGCTTCTCTGTGCGGGAATCAGACCTGCCCCTGGCCTTTGCCGCGATCTCCGTCATTTCATCAAGCAGCTTCTGTTCCTGCGCGAATAAAGCTGTCGATGACATACCGTCAATGGGCCCCAATGTTGCTGCAGAAGCGGCTTCGAACTGGGCGTCTTCTTCCTGCTGCAACTGCTCTTCTTCCAGCGTTGCTCTGTCGTCGTCGTTATCCACACCACCGGTTAGCAGGTCGAGCGTCTGTACCGTCTCATCGTCGGGCACTGATTCCAGTTGCATCTTTTTCCACTGGCGAGTGACTGTATTGCGATGGACTTTCAGAGTCCGTGCAAACGCCTCAATTGAGGACAGCAGTCGTTGTTGCAGCCCGGTGATCAACAGACCAGAGGCGGCCTGCTTGCGTTTTGTTTCGTCTTTGAGGCGTTCTTCTCGAGTCTGTCGATATTCATTCAGCAAATGTGAGAGACGTAGTTCCGGAGCACTGTCGGGCAAGCCATCGATACTGACCTGCACGACGTTGCGTTTCGGAAAGCCACCCTGAATCACGCGGATGTCTTCCTTGATTCTCCTGACGACAACTTCGTCACGATGTTTGGCGGTTACCGGAACACCGCGAATGAAACGTTGGGGGTCCAGAATTTCCAGGAGAGCAGAGAAACTGTTGGAGTGTCCGTTGTGAGGCGTTGCCGACAGAAACAGGCGATGTTCGAAACGCGGTGCAAGGTCGCGGACGGCTCGCGTAATCTGAGAGTCAATGGCGTATTTTGTGCCACTGGATGGTGCCGCGTGATGAGCCTCATCAAGAATCAGCAGAGACCCGCTGCGAAATGTTCCCAGATAATCTCGAAGTGGTCCCGCATATGTTTCATCGATTAGAAGCCGATGCGAAACCAAAAAACGTGTGTGCGTACTCCACGGATTAACACTGAAACCACGCTCGCGGCGGACCTTCTTCAAATACTCTTTGTCTAGAATCTCAAACGTCAGGCCGAAGCGACTTTCCAACTCTTCCTTCCACTGCAGCAGCATTGAAGGAGGACACGAAACCAGAATTTCCCTAACTTTCTTACGTAGCAGTAACTCACGTGCAATAAGTCCCGCTTCGATCGTTTTTCCCAGACCAACATCGTCAGCGATAAACAAGTTGACTCGCGGCAGTAGCAGGGCCTTGCGCAGCGGTTCCAGCTGATAGGCATCCAGCCGGATACCTGCTCGGAATGGTGACTGAAACAACTTTGGGTCAGTTGATGTCACACAGTTCCATTTGAGCGTGTTCAGGTAAGCTGCGAATAATCGCGAATCGTCGAAGCCTTTGGAAGCAACCGCCTCCCACGCTTCGCCCGTCAGTATCTGAGGATCAATTTCGTTCTCCCAGAGGACCTCCAGCGGTTGTCCCTGATTGTCGTCATCAACGCAGGACAAACGAACGAGAGTGCTGTCTTTCACCCGTTTAGGTTTGACAATGTCCTCAACGAGATAGGTACGTTGTCGAACACGGGCTATCTGGCCCGGTTCCGGTGCTTCCTTGGTTTGATCCATTTTGTTTCAGGGACTTTTCCAATTGTTCGATGGCACCGGATCATGGCGCGGGACCAGTTTGCAAAACGGACGCGCCAAGAACAGGAACGTTGAAGGACTGATCTTTACGAGAGTTCACAGCTAAAAGATTAACGTACGAGGGACCATTGGCGATGCTACCCATAATTGTAAATCAATGCCATCGAATGCGACTCGCATTCAGAAACAGCAAAAGTTGGTCTGTGATCTTTTGATTCAGACCGCAGATGGGTTTGGCCAGTTTCTGTGTAGCAGGCACGACATGGTCTCATCAATAATTTCGCTGCGGCAGTAGGGTCCTCGCCTGCGGTGGTCCTGCGAGCTGATCTGGAGCTCATGCATGAACGAGCCGTGAGACAGCAAGCAGGCGTGAAGCACATGTCTAAAACGGACATGGAGACTCTGGTGCTTAGCCTGATTGTGGAGCCCAACGAGCTGGAATTTCAGGCGGCAGTTGATTCTGCGGCGCGATTTGGTTCGTTGGTAACTCCGCCTGTTCATCCATGATTCTTGGCGTTTCACTGCGGGGAAATAAATTCTTTTCGCCAAGTTGCG
>JBDNFN010000156.1:0-4989 GCA_041689795.1 Fuerstiella sp.
ATCTACGACTTTTGCCTCGCCCGCCTCGGTGGCCATCGCAACCGAAAACGAGATAGTCACCCTGGATGGATCACTCTCTGGAAAGGATGGACTAAACTTCACATCATGCTCAACGCCGCTCGGATACAAAACTCGATCCCCAAAATGTGCCTAAACCTGAGACTCAGACACCCAAGTGCAGTTCTTTCAGCACCTGGCAGGGACGGCAGGTTGAATGCTCTCAGCAACTGGTGATCGGATTGAGGTTCAAGTCAACGGAATCGTGGCTATGCGTCTTCCGCCATTTCTTCCAGCACTGACACCACAATCTCCAAACCCTGCTCAAGCTCTTCCCGAGTAATATTCAGAGCGGGAAGCAGTCGAACCACTGTATCCTGAGTCGAATTCAGCAGTACTCCGCGTTCCATTGCTTTGCCGACAGCCGGAGCGCTGGGAATCGTCAGGTCGATGCCAATCATCATTCCGCAAATGCGAAGTTCTTTAATGATAGGCAACGATTGCTGAACCTGTTCCATCTGCTGTCGGACAAATTCAGCGTTATCGCGAACATACTGCAGCAGACCTTCTTTTTCAATCGTTTCGCCGGTCGCAATTCCCGCTGCCATCGCCAATGAATTTCCGCCAAACGTGCTGGCGTGCATTCCGGGTCGCAGGTCACCGGCAAATTCATTTCGGGTAATCATAGCACCGCACGCGACTCCACCAGCAAGTCCCTTGGCAAGAGTCATCACGTCGGGCTGAATGGCTGTGTGCTGGTAGGCAAACCATTCTCCTGTGCGTCCCATTCCGGTTTGCACTTCGTCAAAAATTAATAGCAAGCCGTGTTCGTCACACAGATTGCGAAGTCCCTGCAGAAATGCTGGATCAGGAATTCGCACTCCGCCTTCACCCTGAATCGGTTCAATCATGATCGCGCAGGTTTCGTCGTCGATCAGGCTGGCGACGCCTTCAAGGTCGTTCATCGCAGCATAGCGGAAGCCAGCCATCAGCGGCCCCAAACCTTCGTGGTACTTGGGTTGAGCCGTCGCAGTCAATGCTCCTAATGTTCTTCCATGAAATCCTTTTTCGAACGTGATCATGCGAAATCGGCCTTCCGGCGAACCGTGCAGGCGTGCCAGCTTAATAGCGGCTTCGTTCGCTTCGGCTCCGCTGTTGCAGAAGAAAGCCTTGCCAAAACTTCGCGTGCACAAAAATTCCGCAAATCGGCCCTGTTGTTCGATGTACCAGGTGTTTGGTACGTGAATCAGCCTAGACGCCTGGTCCTGAATCGCCTTTACTAAAGCTGGCGACGAATAACCAAGAATGTTGCAGCCCCAACCTGGAAACAGGTCTAGATACGACTTTCCTTCTGCATCCCACACGCGTGATCCTTCGCCCTTTACCAGAGAAACCGGATAACGTCGGTAGTTGGGGATGACATATTCATCGAAAAGATCGATGGTCGACTGGCTGTTCAAACTGGCAACGCTCATGGGAAATCACACTCCGGGGCAAATTTGTTGACAGGCGATGATACCAACGCCGGCATATTTCGGCGAGGAGTGAGGTCCCGTGACGGACACGATTCCCAGAGTTTTGGTTCCAGCCAATCCGCAAATTCCCGAACGCGGCCACGTGAGACGTAAAACGCCTGGGAAACTTCAATGGGGCCGCGCGACGTATCCGAATCAGTGAAACCTGATCAAGCACGTTCCGGAACGTTTTCAAAAACACAGCGACTACCAGACGCGATTCGTTTCAAAGGCAAAGGTTGGTGTTCAGATTCTGTCGTCCAATTTTATCTTTGTTCGGTAGTGGTCGTTGCGTTTGCCATCGATACCGCCTGCCCCCGATCGGGAAAATACACATAGTTGTGCATCGCCATGCTGAGCCCTGGGTTTGTGAAGTAATACGGCCACAGATGAGACCTTCCAATCGCGCGAGTTACGTCGTAGTCGATTACTTTGTGACTGTTACGCCCAAGGCGATATCTGTCAGAACTGGAAAGCCCTTTGTAGCCCATCGCCTGCTGAGCAATGAAAGGAAGTCGCAGCGGGTAAATCGCCAACGCTGGATCCAGTTCGTTGCGCATGTTCAGCAGACATTCTGTGCTGCAGAGTGCTCGATCATATTTGTGTCCTGGGTTCAGCCAGTCGTGGTCCAGAGCCGACGCGACAAACACTGTGCGAATCTGCCGCCCATCCGCACGAGCCCACGGATGGCCGATACCCTGCAACGTGCCGCCAGCCATAAGATGCAGCCCGCCCGCGATGACTCGAGTTCCGTGGCTGTGTCCGATCAGGCAGATGGGACATTCCGCGGGAATATGCTGGATCAATTCGGCAAGGTAATAGCCGTTCCTGGCAGCTCGCCGACCAAGTTGGTTCACTTCCAACTGCACGGTGGGAAAAATGCGTTTATAGCTCGGCCAGTTGAAATAGATCATCTGCATCTGATGTCCCATACCGGCGCTTCGAAGCCAGTTCCAGGTATACGCTGATTCGCGACATGCACTTGGAACGTCTACAAAGCTGCCGTGGACCATCACACAAACCGGTACTCCGGGTTTCAGAGTCGACGTCAGCTCGTGCAGATGCGAGCTCCGAAAACCCTGACAGTTTTCGTAACGCTGCACCTGAGGAACGAATTGTGGACACGCACGATTAAACGACTGCGGCGAGTGTTGAGTGCTAAGAAACCAGAAACCGTTATCAGCAGGAAACATCATTTCCGCATCAAGGTTGTGGGCATCGTCAAGTGCAGGTTGCTGTTCAATATGCAACGGAATGCTTAGTTGAGCATTCACAGTCGAACAGCACAGTAGCAGTAGCAGCACTCCGAACATTCGGCTTGTTTTAGCAGCAAGTCCTACGTGTTTCGGAACAAAGAATCGCATATTGAGGGCCCGTCTAATCGGTGGTCTGTTCCATCCGTGAAACGAGTTGTCCAGTGCCTCTACGTTGTGACGACCCTGTAATCGGGCCGTCACAACGTAGAGGCTTACACAGAGACCTTATCGGCCGACCGCTGAGCGAGCCGCTGGAAATTCGCGGGTGTTTTGGCCATAGCGGTCGTGCAAGCTACGCGGGATTTCAGCTTCAACAACGGTTGCATCGTTTTTGGCAATTGGTCGGCCTCAAAACCAACCTGTTTTATTGAGACCAAAACGCGTCTATATCGGACTGTTGGGAACTAGCGGTCCGAACGAATAAGACGAATCGACTGGCCATGCCGAAGGACAACTTTAGGTGTTCTCGGATAAGGCGGAAGACCGCCGTTCTGCGATGAATTCTGCGGCCGCTTTCAAGATGCAATACCACCGATAGTAATGATCAGAAACTGGCGGATTGTCCCCGACAGGGAACAACTATCCCTGTCCGGGACAATCCGCTTATATGATGGCTGACTCATGAAAACAGCATACAAACGCATCCAACTTCAAATCATCGCTCGGATGCGTTTTGGAGAAACCTAAGCGGACAATTTTTAATCGACCGTTGACTCCACGCTCCACGGTGGAGTCTGTTGCCAGCATACGTCGGTCACGCGAACGTTGTTCTCCAGCGTCACGGATGTTTCAACAAAGCAGTCTCGCACTTCAACCGGCGACTGCCGTTATCGAATTGAAAACGTTCCTGTAGATTTGTTTTTCTGAACCCAGGCGGTCCTTACGCTTATTTTCTTGCCCTCCGACTTCGCCAACATCAGAGTGCAGCTGACGGAATGCTCTGGCTAAAGTGCTGCCGTGAATTATTGCACCATCCGGCATTTCCGATGATGGCATGGCTCGGTACGGATTAAACCAGTTTGGAAATTCATTAGAATTTATCGAACACGGACCATAATAGTACGGATAACGGTGCTGTCCGGGTTGTATCGTCAACACCAGCGATGATAAGGCTTGATGGTAGAATTGTATTGCACGTCTTAGCGGAAATTTCATTTGAAACTCCACGAATAGGTGCCAGCCACTGGAGGCCTAGTTATTAGCGTGCGGAGACATCATTACATTGTCCCCCGGCCCCAATATGGTTGTGGTGAACGCCATACGATCTACCGTTGACGAGCTGTCCGAATGCTCCAGCAACTTATGACCAGCATCGCGAAGAATGTATGCTGCATAATTCGGCCATTCATGACTGTTACTTTCTTGCCCCGGATTTACCTGACGAACCCACACGTAGCCGTTCCAGGCGGATGCCATACGAGACTTATATCTGGATGCGATAAAAATGCAGTATTCCGGAAGGCTTGGGCAGACTGCGGTGAATTGTTGCAGGCCCGAAAATTCGAGGAAATTTGCGTTTCAATGCCGATAATTTCTTAAAAACACAGGGGAAACCATAATCCGCATGCCGTGCAGGTCAATAGCCCCATCATGCCAACTGCATCGGCTGACGTTGCAGACATTTTTATAAACAACGAGCCAGCGGGTTGGAAGTCATCGTCACTTCCGCGACAACATGCACTTCTTTCAGCAACCATTCAGGCGATGGCGGATAGCCGACTCACAGTGATTTTCGGATTGCCCAGAACAGACAAAGTCTGTCGAGATCGTATCCACCTTGTCCGCCACTACTCGAATTGGAATGATTTTGTGCGAGCCATATATTTGTCGGAAGGCCTTGTTGAATTTCGTCCGAACTACATTCCCGGCGTGCAGCGTTCGGATCTAATTGCTGTTCAGGTGCTGAAGGCCGGTATCTGCGAAACTGATCTACAGTTGAAGCAGGGCTACATGGATTTCGCCGGTGTGTTGGGCCACGAATTTGTCGGCATTGCCACCAGCGGTCGATTTTCCGGTCAACGGGTTGTGGGTGAAATTAACTGTTTCTGCGGATCATGCGATTTCTGTGACAGGTCTCTGCCGCGAATGGCGTTGTCCACGGGTATTTTGCGTTTTTGCGACCGTGAATTGCCGCGACCGCGCAGCGTTGAAGAACGCGATCCGTCGCGTTCATAAATTTTAAGTTTTTTTACGCATGCAGACATGACGTCGATGGCGTGACC
>JBDNFN010000157.1:0-4942 GCA_041689795.1 Fuerstiella sp.
GGCAACGGACAACACGTCGCCACGGCAAAGCTACTCGCCAGAAGAAACACCTAAAAACTCACCTTCAAAGGGCTGCGGTCAGGAGCCCTATTTAGATTTTGGCAATCAGACTTCTTCGGCGCAATGCGTTGAGTGACTTGTGGCGGGAGATTGTCGAAGCCGTCGGCGCTCTGCCCGGTTTTACTGACTTGGTGCTTTATCTGGAACAGAACGGCATTCTGGTACAGGTCGCCGCCTTCGGTGCGAATCGTCAAATAGTGCAGCCGATTCAGATTCCCATCGGCAAAGGTATTGTTGGCAGTGTGGCAAAGTTAGCGGCATCGGAACTGATCAACGATACACAGCTGGACCCTCGTTACCTTCGCGACCAGTTTGACGGGCATTCGGAACTGGCTGTCCCTGTGGTCTATCAGGACAGGGTGATTGCAGTTCTGGACACCGAGCACACATCCGTGGGCAGGTACACGGCGGAACACCAGGAATTATTGCAGACGATCGCCAATATTTCGGCGTCCTGGCTTGCGTCGGCAATTACAGAACAGGAAAACCGAGCGGTTCGCGATGAACTTGCCGAACTGAATCAACAATTAGAACAACGAGTTCTTCAACAAACTCGTGAATTATCGGATGTGTGGGATTTTATTCTGAAGGAACGCGATCGTTCGGTGGCGGTGCTTAATTATCTGCAGAACGGTCTGTTGCTTGTTACAGCCGACTATCGGATTAAGTTGCTGAGCCCATCGGCTGGCGCGTTAACCGGTTGGACTCAGCGTGATGCGTCGATTGTCATTTGAGTGAAGTGTTTCAGCTTCAGAATATTCATGATCTTCCCTCGCAACTGGCCGAATTGCGTGCTCCAGGGGTTGCTCAGGATGCCGTGCTGCTGTGCAGCGACGGAACACGGCGAGACATCCGCTGGAACGCGACTCCCATTCAGCACGGTGATTCGCAAGCACCTGAATTTGCAATTATTTTCTACGACGTCACTCAGGAAAAACATCTCACACGGCGCACCAAAAACTACGATCGGCTGCAGTCGCTGGGGATTCTTGCAGGAGGCATCGCTGATAATTTCAACAATAATCTGGCGGCCATTCTGGCTTCGATTGATTGCGTGACATCAGTCAAAAACACCAATGAAGTTCAGGCACTCGATGTTGCCAAGCTTGCCTGCCAGAAAGCGAAGCAGTTGACTCAGCAATTGCTAAAGTTTTCCAGGGGCGGCGTGCCGCTTCGAAAACCAAGCGATATTCGTGAATATTCTGCAAACTTCAGCGGCATTAGCCACATCGGGGCGCCGCACAAGTATCAATTGGCGTCTGAGCGAAAACTTGCCGGCGGCGATGGTCGATGCAGGTCAGATGACGCAGGTCTTCAATAACATCTTCCTGAATTCAGTTCAGGCGTCGATTGAATGCAGCGACGCGGTTGTCACGGTGCATGCAGAACGGATCGGACCTGATGAAAAATACACACTCACAGGGCAGACCGAAGCGTTTCCGGACCAGCCCGTGATATGTATTGTAATAACAGACAAGGGTCCCGGTTTTGATCCAAAGATATTGTATCGTGTCTTCGCGACGGTATTTCCCCACGTCTCCGAATGGGACCGACCGGGGCTGACAAGTTCGTTTCTTATTGTCGGTAATCACAACGGAGGCATCAGTGCGTCGAACGGGGAAAATGGTGGGGCGGAAATAACTGTATTGATCCCCGGGGCCCGTGAATCCTCGTCCTCAAACGCCAAGTCCAGTGGCCCACGCGAGCACCGATACCGAGTTCTACTGCTGGATGACGAAGACCTGGTTCGCGAGAGTATTTCCATGTTGTTAAAAGATCCTGGACACGAAGTTGTGGAGGCCAGGGACGGTGATGAAGCTCTGGCCAGAATTCACGAGGAAACCAACAACAATCGAACGTGTCCCGTCGCGCTACTTGATCTAACGATGCGGAAGGGACGAGGTGGCGCTGATATAGCTGAAGAGCTTAAGCTGCCTGGTATAATCTGCGTTGTTGTGAGCGGGGATAGTGATCGCCCCGCAATGGCTCATCCTCAGAACTTTGGATTTCACGCAGTTCTGTCGCAGCCGTTTCGCGGAACGAACTCAGGGAACTCTTTGTTGCCGTGTCAGCTTGTTTTCCGGGATAGCGTCCGGCGCAGTCGACTGTTGAGGCATCGAATTGTTGCGTGGGATCAGGTAAAGAATGTCACTCGTGGTGTCAGGCATCTGCGACGACCTTGAGCGGGAGCTGATTGTCAGACGCCTGTTCCTGTCGGCACATAGGTTGAGCTGCAAATGTGTCGCACGAACAATCGGGGCACAAAAAAAGGTCGACCTTTGCAGGTCGACCCTTTTCGTTTTCTCTAACCACAGCTGACGGCTAAACTATTCGCTGAATTCAGGTCGGCGACCGTTCAGTTGTTCCTTTAGTCGGTTTACGATGCTTGAATGCATCTGACTGACACGGGATTCTGACAGGCCGAGTGTAGACCCGATTTCCTTCATTGTCAGTTCTTCGTAGTAGTACAGAATGATGATCAATCGCTCGTTACGATTCAGGCCTTTGGTGACCACTTTCATCACGTCTATTTTTTGAATACCGCCGGTCGGGTCTTCGCCCTTTGCGTCCTGCAGCACATCAACTTCTCGAACATCTTTGTAGCTGTCAGTTTCGTACCACTTCTTATTCAGACTGACGACGCCAATCGCAGAAGCTTCTGACTTATGCTTTTCGAACTCATGAATTGTCAGGCCCATTTCGTTCGAAAGCTGTACATCCGTTGGAGGCAGTCCGGTTTTTGCAACCACTGCCTTGCGAGCTGCTTCCAGTTTGCTGGCCTTGCTGCGAACCAGACGAGGAACCCAGTCCATCGTCCGGAGTTCATCCAGCATGGCACCTCGAATTCGAGGCACACAATACGTTTCAAATTTGACGCCTCGTTCCATGTCGAACGCTTCGATTGCGTCCATGAGACCGAAAACGCCCGCAGACGTCAGATCATTCAGATCCACTCCCTCAGGGAGTTTCGCCCAGACACGTTCTGCGTTGTATTTCACAAGCGGCAGATAACGTTCCATCAGGCGATTTCGTAGGGTCTGATTGGACTGGTCCGCTTTGAACTCAATCCAGACGTCCACGATGTCTTCGCTGATCTTGGTAGCCATTCAATCCTCCATGACGAACAACAACTGTCAAATCCGGGTGAGTTGCCGTTTGGCTACTCATCGGTTCCGCCAGCCTCGCGGGTTCAGTAAAATCGTTACAAAGCAACTGATGCAAGGTTTTTCTATCGTTCACGCTTCATCCCGCGAAGAAGTGTAAAGAACCTATGTGACAGTTGTTTGACGGCTTACTAATCCCGGTTGGTGTGTCTGTTCGTTAAGCTCCCACAGGTTCTTGTAATATTTCGATCGAGAACAGCACTCACATTGGTCAATGCGACCCGCTTCGCTGATTCAATCACTCCCAAACGCTTCCATGCGTTTGGGAATTGTTTTTCGTCAGACAGCTTTGATCAGAAAACTGATTTTCAACCGGCTGTTTTCGCGACCACATTCGAACCACTGCGACTGCCGAAGCCAGTCATGTTGTTCAAGCGTCGTTGCTCTGCGAGGACGGGTGATAATGGAGCTAAAATCTGGTCGCAATAGCGATGGCTCGACCAATTTCCGGCTTTTTGATGGGAAGCTATGTGTTCGGCAGAATCAACCGGATCCACGGGATCTTCTCGGCAGAAACGATCCAACCAGAAATTTCGCGTCGGCAAATGGCGTTTCTTAGATGCACTTTCTGCAGGAACACTTCATGTTCAGAACTGATCTTATACGTCGCACACCATTGCTGAATGTCGCAATGCCAGCACCGGATCATCCCAGGTCGGGATGAATTCCTGAGCGACAAACAGTTCGTATCCGGTGCTCAGAATTTCACGCATGATTGGCGGATAGTTGATTTCCTGCGTCTCATCCAGTTCTTTGCGGCCAGGATTACCAGCAGTGTGATAGTGGCCGATGAGCGGGTGATAGGTTTGAATTCTGCGAATCACGTCGCCATTCATGATCTGAACGTGATAGATGTCGAACAGCAGCTTGAATCGATCAGAATTCATCTGCTTCACCAATTCGATACAGTGATCCACATCGTCGCCGTAATAGCCTGGGTGGCCTTTCATTGGATGAGTATTGTCGCGTGAATTCAGGTGTTCCAGAACCAGCGTGATTTTTTTCTCTTCTGCGTAGTCAATGACCTGCTTCCAGCAATCCAGGCAATTCTGGTCCGCTGTCGCATTGGACATGCCTTTAACGGACATTCCCGTGAAGGTAATGACACTGGGGGCCCCGAACTCAACAGCCGTGTCGATCGACGATTTCAGCTTCTGAATACATGCCGCATGATTTGCTCGATCCACAGGCCCGGTCGCAAAACCATGGCTGCTTACCAGTGAGATCTTTAAGCCCCGTTTTCTAGCTTCGGGATAGAATTTCGGATCGATGCCTTCGATGGCTTCGAGGCCAATCGCCGCGCAATGCCGTATTAATTCGGGAATCGGCATTGGTTTAAAACACCAGCCCATCACTGACTGATGAATCCGCTTGTTGCGAACGGTAAAATCTGCCGGAGTCTCAGCACGGCGTGCCTGAGGAGTGGCCGAAGAAACGGCACTGTTTGCAGAAACTCCTGCTGCCGCTGCGGCTGCTAGAAGAGAGCGTCTGGAAAAAAATTTACTGGTGTTCATGTGCTCGAGTCCCGTTTTGCTATGAGTGTCTGAATCGTTGTGTTGCAGAAAACAGTGCAGAGATGAATGGCGTTGTCCACGGGTATTTTGCGTTTTTGCGACCGTGAATTGCCGCGACCGCGCAGCGTTGAAGAACGCGATCCGTCGCGTTCATAAATTTTAAGTTTTTTTACGCATGCAGACATGACGTCGATGGCGTGACCC
>JBDNFN010000158.1:0-2811 GCA_041689795.1 Fuerstiella sp.
CCAGACTCCTGTCGAATTCGCCCGGCCGTTTTCTGCTTCTTTCGCGTGCGCTCCAGAAGCAGAAAACTGCCCCACACCTGCGGTCAGCCTTAACCCAAACTGACTCTCATAACCGTGGTACTGAGAACTGGGGCACGCCACGCTCAGCGTTGCTCTGACGACGACTGTCCATGACCTGCCGTATCATGCGGCAGGCAACCTGCGTCCAGCAATTTCAGGGGATGCGGTTGACGGGACAACCGGCTATCGAGTCTACATCAGCAACATTACTCTGCAACTGTCCGCTGTTGTTGACACGGTTATCAGCGGCACCAGTTTTGCGCCATCCATTGATCTGCAGTTCGGACGAAGTCGCTTTGGGGTGCAACCAATCGGTGTTAGCAATTTTGCCGGTAACCGATCGACGGGTGAAGACTACTACGCTGGTCCGGAGCTGCTGTCGCCTGTCAGATCAAGATTGAATACGACACCCACCTTTACCTGGGAAAGCCTGCCAAACGTGGCTTCTGTTTAGATCTACGTTCAAGTCGGCAGTGCCACTATAGCCAACGAATCGGGAACCACTTTCACACCATCGGCTGTCCTGGAAGCTGGCAATTACCGCTGGTGGATTCGTCCATCTGCAGCCAACGGTACGGTGGGTGCATGGAGCGAAACCGGATCCTTCAATGTCGGCGGCAGCACAACAATTATCGGACCAACCGAGACCGTCACCAATGGACTGGCCGACATCACATGGAACACTGTTGATGCAGCAAGTTCCTATGAATTGTATTTGTACTTCGATACCACCGGAGACGTCATTCAACACTTTTACAATGTCGACAGCACGTCATGGCGGTTTCAGCCGCTGCAGGTGGGCGATTATCGCGTGTGGGTTCGATCGCATTATCCCGATGGCAGCCCGGCTAGCTGGAGCCAAGCTCTCTGTTTTGCCGTTACCAACACCGCCGCTTTTTTATCCGCTACTCCACAAAGCCCGCTGACACCAACATTCGCTTCCACTCCAACATTCCAGTGGACCGCCAGCGCTGCGACCGCTGCCTTCAACCTGTACCTTACCGACGGCATGACCGTAATTTACGAAACCGACATCCCAACATAGAACTGGTCACCTTCAACGGCCCTGGCCGCCGGCGACTGGCGCTGGTGGGTTCAGCCGGTGAATGCATCCGGCCAGGCAGGACCGTGGAGTGCCAGCGTAAGAACCGACACAACGACTCGAGCAAAACTTGTCGCAGCGAATGTCACTAACAACGTGCCAACAATTCGCTGGTCCGAAGTCATCGGAACAGAGCACTATGTTCTGCAGGTAGACAACTTGGCGACGGGCCCATCGGTGGTGCGGGAAAACAATCTTACGTCAACCTCGTATACCACTGAGACGGCGTTCGCTTCCGGCGTCTACCGAGCCTGGGTTCGAGCAATCGCAGCTGACAGTACGCTCGGCCCGTGGAGCCTGAAGCTGGACTTTCGAGTGTGAGCTTCGGCCAATCCAAAACCCCACTCGAAAGTGGATTAACCAGCAATCAGCAAAGCCAGTGCTTTGAAAAACTCGGCCGCGGCTATTTTGTAAAAACCTGCCGTGACAGAACTCATTCGGCGTTAGCAAAACAACGGTGCCAGCCACTTTTTGTCGGTCAGCTAATCCAAAGGCAGAAAGTTCAGAGTGCCTTCTTCCATATCGGGAACAATCAACTGATTGTTACTGCGGTCGAAATAGAAGTCCGCAGCGGTAGTGAAGTCTTCTGAAAGAACGGTCGTTGTTTTTGACTTACGATCAAACTTCCACACTTTACCCAATGGCCAGCTGGAAACGTAAATCACTCCTTTGCCCACTTCCACTGCATCCGCTCCTCGCATGCCGGTGGCCAGCACCTTGAATTTTTCGCCGTCGTAAGAAACGATGTTGCCGGTAAAGAAATCGCCCATCACCAGCACTTCCTTGTCGGCCGGGCCGGTCACCGTTACGCCGTTGGGTCCCGGCATCGCCTTGTCACCCGGTGGCACTGCCAGTTTGATTGTGCCATCAAGCCCGACCTTGTACACGCAGCCTGTCATCGGCGATATTGCCTTCTCGCTGCCCAGAGGCCACAATTTACGTTCGCCATCCGGATCGAACATCCACTTAGGATGACTCATTTCGGCCACGTAAACACTCTTGCCATCTTTGCTGGCTGCGACGTCGTTAAGGAATTCGACGGGACTTGGGAAGTCGCCTTTTTCCGCGAGCTTCGAAACGGTTCCGGATTTGTCAACTTTCCACACTGTGGTTTCATCGGCGGTCACCAGAAAATCACCGACAAAGGCCAACCCCTTCGGCGAATTCATCCCGCGGCAGAATTCCGTCACCGTGTCGCCATCGACCATATTGATGCCGCCATCGCCCCCTTCTTCACCATTGATCATGGTGACATACAGCTTGCCGCCAAATCCCCGGCAAACACTTTCAGGTTTGGTGCCGACTTTTAAAACTTTCAATTCCGCAGCATCAGTCGCAGCAAACAGACACACAAACACAGCAGGAAGTAAACAGGTCCGGTTCACGAAGAGCCTCCAAAAATAAGACGTCACACAGTATTTCCCCATACCTGCATGCTACCAAAAACAGCTCTTCTGTGAATTCTGTCTATCCACAAACAGCCGTGAACATTCGCGAAGAACTGCAATTGTGTCAGTGAGCGCTTAAAACCAGCCATTGATGTGCGGGTTAAAACCGGCCACTGAGGGGTTGGGTATGTTGATCAATTTCGGCACGCGAAGTGTCGGGGGAGGTCCGCATGTCGAACCAGCTGTCAATGGCGACTCATC
>JBDNFN010000159.1:0-74528 GCA_041689795.1 Fuerstiella sp.
GGGTCACGCCATCGACGTCATGTCTGCATGCGTAAAAAAACTTAAAATTTATGAACGCGACGGATCGAGTTCTTCAACGCTGCGCGGTCGCGGCAATTCACGGTCGCAAAAACGCAAAATACCCGTGGACAACGCCATTCGACCCTGAAAGCGATTCTCGCCGTATCGCGTTTTCGGGACATACTTCTGACTGTTGGCCGTTAATCTATACTTCTCAACAACTGGCGATTCCAGCGGCATCGCAATCTCCCACGATGCCAATTCAGCCATTCGTTTTGGCGCCCACCCATTAGACGTGAGTGCGTTAAAGAACGGATATTGTTGACACATGGTGTTTCAGCGGCCGCTTGAAGACGCAACCAACAGTAAATCCGGCGGACTTCATGGTTGGCCTCGACCGACAAGTGACGGAGCTTCTATTAATTAGCGAAGCCTGAGCTGAATAGTCCGCCTTAACGTGCGTCTTAATAACAATAGAAAGCCTGACCGTCACCAAAGATGATCGACCTCCCGGACCGGGCAAATCCGGTTAAATCAATCAAGGATTTCATTGTCTTAACGAGGTCTCGGCCGTTGGCGGATTTCCGTCCGGCGTTGTACCATAGGAAAATTGAGTATTTTTTTCATCCGCCGGTTCTCTACCAGCGTTGTCCCGTCCTTAATTGCTGCCGCTTGTGCACTTCATGCAGCGAACCATAAACCGTCAGGAATCAGACTCATGATCATTAGAAAGCTATGGCGTTCTCTGAAGGCCCAAATGAACAAGCTGGCAAACTATTTCTGGACTGCCGACCCAATTGCTCAAATGCAGTACGAATATGACCAAGCAGTCGAACAGCTGAAGGGCGGCCGCGAGGGACTTGCCCAATATCGAGCACTTGTTGAACGCGTTTCGCGTCAGGTTGAGAATGACAAACGCCATGTTGCACAGCTGGAAAGTAAGGTCAAGTCATATCTTCAGGCAGGAGATCGGGAAACCGCATCCAAGTTTGCTCTGGAACTGCAAAAAGCCAAAAATGAGATGGCGGAAAACATGTCACAGCTAACGATGCATGAGACGGCTTACGAAAACAACATTAAGAAAATCAAACGCGCTACGTCGAAGGTGGGCGAGATTAAGGAGAAGATCAAGAAGTATGATGCCGAAATCAAAATGAGCCGCGCTGAAGCCGAGCTCGCTGAAATTGCAGGCTCGTTCAACTTCGATGTCACTACAGATTTAGGCCAGATCGAATCCATTCTGCAGGACGAAATTGATACTAACCGAGCCAAAGCGCGCGTAACGGCGGACCTGTCTGAAGAAGGCCTTGAATCGATCGAACGCGAAGCAGCATCGGAATCTGTTTTGGCGAATGATGCGTTGAAACAGTTTGAAATGGATATGGGAATGATTACGCCTCAGACCGCCAACGTTTCGGAAGAAGCAAAAGACCTCGGGCAAAGACAGACCGAAACGAATTGATGGCAGACAACAAAAAATACGGAAGACCGTTAATTACAGATCGGCGTTCTGTATTCCATTTTGAACTTCAAGCATAGAACGCCGCAGCGTGTCAATGACTGATTCTGAACCACAAACCATCAATCTCGATCTGCCTGAATGGTACCCCGACTGGGCCAAGCAGGTTGCAGAATTGTACTTCTCAGGTAATTCCTGTTTTTTCATTTTGCACGGCAACGTCAATGACCTTGTGCCGTGCGAAGGAAAGAACGGTCCTGAATTCCTGAGTCTTACTTCCTTTCTGGGTGAGTACTTGTTTGGTCGCTGGGAGATTGTGCTGCAGCACAATCTCAGCAAAGGCCTACAGGCACTGGCGGGGCAGGATTCTGATCGGCATCAGGAAATGATGCGCGAACTTACAGAGCTGTTTGGACACTTTCGAAACTGGTCGCGAAAGCCCGATGACATCCTGTTGACGCTTGATCAGATGATTGAGCGATACTTAATCGAAAGCGATCCGGCAAAACGAAAACGTCTGGCCGTTGTTTTCGATTATGGCCAGTATCTTGTTCCGCCCGGGGACCCGATGCAGATTTCAGGTACCATTGCGGCTCGAGTCGTGCGGTTTCTTGACTGGGCTCGCAATCCCTACATTCGCCGAGTAAACATGGCGTTTTGCCTGGTGTGTGAAAGCCTTTCCGAAGCCAATGATCGTCTTGTGCAAAGCCCGTATGTAGCGACCGTTGAAGTACCCATGCCGAACCAGGCGGCTCGGCAGAGATTTATCGATGCAAAAGCAGGAACGATCGGCAACACTTCTGACGGCGATAAACTGACTTCAACTCAACTCGTGATCAATTCGAACGGGTTAAGCCTGCTTAGTCTCGAACAATTGCTCGCTCAGGCCACTCGTAGCAATGGTGTTTCAAGTAAACAATTTCGCACATTAAAAAAGACGGCTATTGAACGGCAGTGCGGTGGGTTTCTTGAATTCGTGGAACCGAAGCACACGCTGGAACTTGTGGTCGGGCATGAAGCTGCCTGTCGCCGTTTGCGACAGGATGCCCAGCTTATCAATCAGGGAAACGCTGACGCTGCGCCGATGGGATATTTAATTTGTGGGCCCGTCGGCACGGGAAAGACGTTTCTGGCCGAATGCTACGCTGGTTCGATCGGTATCCCCTGTGTGAAGTTAAAGAATTTCCGCAGCAAGTATGTTGGCGAATCCGAAGGCAATCTGCAGCGAGTGTTAACCGTGCTTCGCAGTCTTGGGCCTGTGATTGTGATCATTGACGAAGCCGACGCAGCCCTCGGCGATCGAAATCAAAACGGCGATTCAGGCACCGGCAGTCGCATCTTTTCGATGATCGCTCAGCAGATGGGTGACACTCGCTATCGCGGCCGCATCATGTGGATGCTGCTAACCTGCCGTCCTGACCTGTTGCCGATCGACCTAAAACGCCAGGGCCGCGCGGAAGTCCACATCCCGCTGTTCTACCCGGATAACGAAGCAGAGATTCGCGAGATGTTCAAAATCATGGGACGCAAGAACGGCGTCGCCATAGATTTGGATGGAATTACTCTGGACGAAAGACACAAAGAACTCAGTGGTGCAGATATTGAAAGCGTTGTTCTAACATCTCGACGAATGGCACTGGTCGACGGCCGAACGACTGTTACCAAAGAAGACATCGAAAATTCACTGGGCGAATTCATTCCTTCGGCTCAGGGGCTGGAAAAAGACATGCAGGAAGTGGCGGCCGTGCTGGAATGCACACAGTTGGATTTCCTCAACAATGAATGGCGAGAAGCTCTTGAAGCAAAGGGTGGTCGTTCGCAGTTGCAGCAGCAACTAACGCGGATGCGAAGTCTGGTTGAACAACTCTAAGTTGTGGCCGAACAGGTCGGCTGCGAAAACACGTTGGGGCCTCTGATTTAAGATCAGCGAACCCTGCCGTAAACAACAATTATCTCTGACGAACTTTACATAGAAAGAACGACCATGGCTCGCAAAAGCTGGATCGACCCGGACACCAACGAACCACTTATCGACGATTATGCCAAGCAGTTGGAAGGCTTTATTCGAGCGTTTCAGGACGGCGTGATTTCAGACAAAGAGATCAGCGATCAGGAAGCTCGCCTGGTGGATCTGATGAAAGAAGTCGAAGCTGTTCTGGACGATGAAACGCACGCGAAAGTGACTCGCCTGCTATGCGAACTATCGGCCTACGACATTATGCAGTTCACGTACGAAATGCAGTTGGCTCGCGCGACAATGTTTCGTGGCTAAGCGGCGATCTTCACGCTCTGCAAAATTGCTGAACCAGACGTTATAGTAGTCGGCCGTGCAGAAATTCTGAGTTCGCTTTAGCGAACTCAGCGAATTCGAAAAACACGGCGAGACAACGTGTGCCCGGAGATGAAATGTATGGGGCTTCTCATGATAATGAGAGCCCCTCCATTTTTTCTCTTTGCAAGCACAAGTTCTCGCCCATGCCCCGCCTTGCCAGAATTCCGTCTATCCTATTTATCGCGCTATGCTGGTGCGATTCAACTTCAATAGCTCAGCCAAAAGTTCCGCCAGGCTGGAGTTTCGTCACCATTCCGGACGCTTGGCGCAGTGTTCCCAGCGGTGACATGACACCGATTGATGGTTTCTCATGGTATCGCACGTTGGTGAAAATCCCCGGCGACTGGACAGGTTCAAAGACAACGCTGTTTGTTGAAGCTTTGGACGACGTTCGAGCTGCTTACGTAAACGGCATCAGTGTCGGAGCAACGGGAACATTTCCTCCCCAGTTTCGTAGTGGCCTTGGAGAAAAGGGGCGTTACGAAATCAGTTCCGGCACGCTGAAACCAGGCGATTACAACGTGATTGCGATTCGCGTCTACCAAAACGATCCTCGCCCCAACTTCAGCGTCGCTCCGCCAGTGCTGCTTCATGAAAGCACTCGTCAGGCGATTCGACTTGATGGTTCCTGGCAGTACCGCCCCGGGGACGACGCTACTTATTCGAAAGCCAAACTCGCAGATTTTTCGATCGATGCCAACAACAATATTGGCACAGCCGATCTGCAGAAACTGGGGGTACATGCAAAAGTTGACCTGGTTGATGATGTCGAACGTTACGTGACGCGGCGAGCCGGCGATAATGATCCTTTGACTCCCGCCGAATCCGTTGCAAAATTCGAAGTGCCCAGCGACCTTCAAATTCAATTGGTTCTCAGTGAACCCGATATCGCTCAGCCGTTGTTCATGACATGGGACGCGCGCGGACGCATGTGGGTTGTCGAGTACAAACAATATCCCGATGTTGCCGGCGTTAAGATGCTAAGCCGCGATGTCTTTCTTCGTAGTGTCTACGATAAAATGCCGGAACCGCCTCCGCAGGGAGCCAGGGGTGAGGATCGCATATCCATTCACGAAGATACCGACGGCGACGGAATCTACGATCAGCACAAGACGTTTATCGACGGGTTAAACATTGCTTCATCCGTGGCGATCGGACGCGGCGGGGCCTTCGTGACGAATCCTCCGTACCTGCTGTTTTATCCAGATAAGAATGGTGACGATATTCCCGACGGCGATCCCGAAGTTCTGCTGGAAGGATTCGGTCTTGAGGATTCTCATTCTGTCATCAACAGCCTGCGTTTTGGCCCGGACGGTTGGCTGTATGGAGCTCAGGGCAGCACTGTTAGTGCTAACGTAAAAGTTCCGGGCACCACCGATGAACCGATCCGCACGATGGGTCAGCAAATCTGGCGATACCATCCGGAACTGAAGCGATTTGAAGTCTTTGCGGAAGGCGGTGGCAACACCTTCGGCTGCGAAATAGACAACAAAGGCCAGATCTATTCTGGTCACAACGGCGGCGACACACGAGGCTTCCACTATGTGCAGGGAGGTTACTATCGCAAAGGTTTCGGAAAACATGGGCCGCTGTCCAACCCGTACGCATTCGGCTATTTTGAAAACATAAAGCACCACAGCGTCGCTCGTTTTACACACAACTTCATCATCTATGAAGAAGGCCTGCTTCCGCCGGAGTATCAAGGGCGTTTGTTCGGTATCGAGCCGCTGCAGGGCCAGGTTGTTATGAGCGACATTCGCCCGTATCAATCTTCATTTGAAACGGAAGATATTTCACGCGTCGTAAAAACGGACGACCAGTGGTTCCGACCAGTTGACATCAAAGCCGGTCCGGATGGATGCATCTTTGTGGCGGACATGTATGAACAACGAATCGATCACAGCAGCCATTACGCAGGTAGAATCGATCGTTCGAATGGACGCATTTACAGACTGCACCCGAAGTCGCCGGTTCGATCGATTCCGGAACGCACCAGCAAACCTGACCTCGAAAAACTAACCAGCCAACAGCTCATTTCACTGCTTGACAGTCCAGCAAAGTGGACGCGCCAAACGGCACAACGGGTTTTGGGTGATCGCAAAGACTCAACCCTGGTTCCTCGACTGATGGACAAAGTTTTCCAGAGCAGTGGGCAGACCGCACTGGAGTCACTGTGGGCACTTCATCTTTGCAACGGCTTGACTGACAAGGCCGCAAAGCAGTGTCTGGGCCATGAGGATCAGTATGTCCGGGCATGGACGGTGCGACTGCTTTGCGACGCTCACCAGGTAGCTCCACAAATCTCGCAGGCACTGGCTGACTTGGCGGCAGACGAATCCTACATCTCCGTTCGCAAGCAACTGGCGTCTTCGGCCAAACGCCTGCCTGCAAAGGACGCGCTGCCGATCATCCGCAACCTGTTGAAGTACGACGAAGACGCAGCCGACATCCATCAACCGTTGCTGTTGTGGTGGGCTCTTGAATCCAAAGCACAGGGAGCCGATCGAGATCTAATTCTGGAAATCGTACTCGCGGACGACGCTGTCTGGCGACGTCCGCTGATGGTTCAACACCTGACGGAACGCCTCATGAAGCGATACGCCCTCTCAGGTACACGAGACGACCTTCTTGCCGGAGCTAAGCTGCTGAACAGAGCCCCCGAAAAACCCGACAAAGATCTGCTTCTGAAAGGCTTTGAAGAAGCGTACAAAGGCCGATCGCTGGCCAGTATTCCAGTTGAACTTGTTAATGCAATAGCGGCCACGGGTGGTGGATCAACGGCGCTTCGGTTACGACAGGGTAATCCGGAAGCGACAAAGACCGCCATCGATGCGGTAACCAATCAGAAAATCAACGCGGGTGAAAGAAGACAGTACGTCGAAGTCTTCGGAGAGATTCGAAAACCTGAATTCATACCCGTATTGCTTGCCGTCGTAACTCACGATCAGAATCCGGAACTCGTTTCGTCGTCACTAACCGCGCTTCAGGCGTTTGACGACGTTCGCATCGGTGAAACCGTTGTCGAGTTTTTCACAAGACTTCCCGCTGACGCACGACCAGTCGCCGAAACGCTTCTGGCCAGTCGCCCTGTCTGGGCCAGCGCGCTGCTGAAGGCAGTTGACCGAAAAACACTGACACCAAGTGACGTATCCGAAACGGCTCTTAAAAAGATGCTGCTGCACGGCAACAATGAAATTAACGAACTGATCCGCAGGCACTGGGGCACAGTTGCTGGAGCAACAACCGAACAAATGAAAACTGAAGTCGCTCGACTCACTGAACTGCTCAACAGTGGATCCGGCAACCCTAAAAAAGGCAAGCCGCTATACATGAAAAACTGCGGCAGGTGCCACCAGCTTTTCGATGAAGGAGGACGGATCGGGCCCGACCTGACACCATTCAAACGAGATCACCAGGAACGTATTCTCGCGAATGTGGTCAACCCGGGACTTGAGATCCGCGAGGGTTTTGAGAACCACATTGTTGTGACAACGGATGGCCGCGTCGTGAATGGATTTCTGGCAGACAAAGACAATCAGGTGGTTGTACTGCGAGGCGTTGACGGGCAAAACATCATCCTTCGGCAGGACGAAATCGATGAGATGGTTATCAGCAAAGTGTCAATCATGCCCGAAGGTACTTTGAATTTACTCACAGACCAACAGGTTCGGGATCTGTTCGCCTATTTGCGTTCGTCACAGCCAGTGAATTACTGATCCCTGTCGCCGCACAACACGTCATTCGCCCGCGGATGACGTGTTGTGTTCTCGGATCAGAATCGCAGACAGATTGCGACCGTGCCTCAACGTCGAGCAACACCGTAAGCCGTTGTTCATCAGCATTGAATCTTCGCAGATCAAATGCAACTTGATGCGATGCCACAAACCAACGCGAACGAGGCAGCATTTACATGTGCCATTTGGACCTAAAAATTCTGCACGGACCGAAAAACAAACTAGCTTTACCCTGGGATGAAGCATTTGTGCGTAACTGGTCGGCGAGTCGTGCGCCCGACTGAGGAGCCTTCGTGAAAGGATCATTACTGAAGTGTCCGTGGTGCAACGCGTGCGCCCCGTGACGGAGCGGGCATGACAAAACGTTGAATTTACGCAACATCGGCTGACTTTTCACACAATGGATCAGAAGCAAACGGGCAGCCGTTATTCAGCAAAACATGCACGTTCCCAATGATCGTTTTGCCAGGAAAAACATCTATTCCGGAAACTCCACGGTTTGGACTAAACTTTAGGTCAAGGGCGATGAAGCAACAAAATGATTCGCTTCTTGTTTGAGGCTTAGGGCGGGCGGAATGACTCGCAATCACAGCCATCTGGAAGATGGCAGCATATCGATTGGAAAGGAAACCACGATGTTGAACCAATGGACGGATTGGTGCCGGTCTGCATTGACCGCACTGCTGACAATTAGTGTGGCGGCCACAGTGTTCGCACAGCCGCAGCAAAGACTCGGAGACAACAGCACAGATTTCGGTGACTTCAACAGAGTCATCCGCGACGACATGACGCGTAATAGCGGATTCGGCACGAACTCACTTAACTCTTCGCCTAACGTTGACCTGACTCGAGTCGACAAGCGAATTGTCCAGAATCTGTTGAATGAATCCGTCACTGAATCTGAACGTCTGTACCGTGCCCTACAGCAGGACTACCAGCGTTACCCGGAAATCCGCCCATTCCTGAGCGATCTTATTTCCATGCGTGCTCGCGCTTCACGTGCCGCGCAGGATATGCTTGCTGCCGTTCCCCTTGAACAAATGCTTCCCCAGTTTCAGCAGATGGGCAGCGACTGGCGTTTGCTGTCACATCAGATGTCACAGTCACGACAACTTAGTCGCACGTCACTTGACAGCATTGACCGCATCGACCGGCTTGAACGCGAACTGGAAAAGCTGTTTAAGATGGAGCCACAGCTGAATCGCCGTGAACTGCTGACCGAGTTCGCTCGCATGGACAGCGCTCTGCGCAATCTGGTGATGGAACTGGAAATGGACCCAACCGCCAGTGACACAGTATTTCAGCTCACGCTTAACTCAAGAAAAGTCAATCAGCAGGCCTACAAGATCCAGCAGATGGTACTTGACCAGGCAAACTACACAACAATCGTTGCGGAATACAATCGCTTTGAGCAAATGCTGGAAGCCGTGATCCCACAGGTACGTCTGCTGAACAATCGTTTTCTCGAGCGGAGCATGCGAGAAATTACGCTCGCGGACAGCCGGTTGCACGACTTACTTTGGCTGGAACAACAAACAAGTCGCGAAGAACTTCGTCAGATTTCAAATTCATTGATGCGTGACGTTGATGAATTCTATAACCGTGTACCTCTTAAATTGTTGCTGCATTTCAAAAACGTGGCCAGCATTCTTCAAACCGCAGATGACTTCTACGGCACGGTCCAGAATTTCCGAGACTGCGTTGATCGCAACGAAAATGACCAAGCCATTCTGCAATGCTATAGATACGTAGAAGAACAGGGCGTTGTCTTTACGCGAGCCTTTCAGCCGCTTAAGAGTTCTGCCGGAAAAGTCGTGCTACGAGAAATCGAAGACGGCATGGTTGCTCTAAGAAACGAACTGAACCTTTCAGGAACAGTAATGTCCGTTGACACGCGGGCCCTGATTCCAACGGCCGCTTCTCTCGAAAATCTGGCCGATCACCTTGAACTGGATGTCAAGCAATGGATCAGCAGAGAGCGTCCAGTTTACGGAAGTGCGGCATTGTTGGCGGCATCGAAATTCCGAGAACGTTCTGCGGGAATTCACAGACTGCTTCAGTCACGACCAGCAGCAAGTCAGCTAAAGACAGAAATTTCAGATCTGTCGGAAGAGTTCCGGACGATCTATCAATACCTCGGTCGCTGCAATACGGCTGATCGTGAGCACATGAGAATACTGGCCCTGGACATCGGTCAGGCAATCAACAATCTGCGAGCTCCATTGCAACTGTAATCTGCTGCGACAACTCGAAACTCAACGAAGGACTGCGGCTATGCCACAGTCCTTTTTCGTTTGCAGTTGCATGGCCGGACCAACATTGGTCGTCAACCAGCAGGAAGGCTGCCGAAAACGGACTCACTGGTTCTCGCACTCCCATCCAGCCACACGATCGCCTGACACATAAGAAATACGCACATAGATTTCCGACCTCTGTGCGGGCGCTCGGCAGGCTTATTCGTAATCGAAATGCGGAATCGCTCGGCCGTGAGGATCCTCCGCAGGTGCTGCCAGCTCGGCTGTGATTTGCTGCTGGACCTCAGGGCCAATGAAGTGTTCCATCGCTTCCGCTGGATCGTGCAGATGATCGGCAGGCAAATCAAAATTCTCCAGCAGGTACGCTTCCCACAGCCGATGTGATCGAACCAGAGACCGAGCATAATTAAGCCCCTGTTCAGTAAGTGACAGTTGATTGCCATCCTGTTGCAGAAGCTGGCGAACTTTCAACCACCGGATTGCCGGGGCGGCCAAAAAACCACTGCCGGCGAGTTCGATACATTTCTGAGCAGAAGCAACTACAGCAACCGCTGGGGTGCCTGTTCGTTCCTGTTGCCGAAACAGACCGGCTAACACGTCTTCCGCGCAAATTCTTGTGCGCAGCTTAACTGTACGTGTTGCACGTCCCAGAAGACCATCCACAGGTGAAAGCACAATCGCTGCCAGCAATTCAACGCCCGAAACTACTGCCGTCAGCCCCGCTGCCGATGAGTTCCAGCGCAGTGCTAGAAAGTAGCCAATAGTCGTGGCTGAAATCCCCAGAAGGCATGCAAGCCACAACATCGTGGACAGCCGATTCGTCAGCAAGCGTGCGGTCGCTGGCGGAACGATCAAAAGTGCAACGACAAGAAGGCCAACAACGCTCATTGCGGACACCGTCACCACCGCAACTATTGTCGTTAACAGGTAGTGCATCAGTCCGGCGCTAAACCCAAGAGTAATCGCCAGTGTGGGATCGAAAGACGTCAGCCTCAGTTCCTTCCAGAAGACGAAGAGGAACAAGATCGTGATCATCAGAGCAGGCACCAGACTCCGGAACGAATCCGGCCAGAGCCAGCCGAATATCGGCCGAAGGTCAACTCCTGCAAACGCAAGATCACCGAACAGTACACAGTCGAGATCCAGGTGTACATGTTTTGCCTGCGACACAACCACAACACCAAAAGCAAACAGAGACGTGAAAACAATTCCTATGCTGGAATCTTCCGGAAGGTTGGCAACCTTGTGCACAAACTGCGTCAACAATGCTGTCATGACTCCAGCCACCAGCGCTCCGATTAACATTGGAACCGGCTCAACTCCGCCCGTCACAAGGTAAACGCCTGCTATTCCGGCTAGAACAGAATGACTTAACGCGTCACCAAGCAGACTCATTCGCCGTAGAACCAGAAAACTTCCCGCCAACGCACAACAGGTCGCACACACGGCACCTACAGCAATCGTCCAAAACGCGTTCTGAACATCAGTCGGTGGCAGCGAAACCAGTTCGGCAATTCGTGACGTGAATGATTCAAACGGAATGGGTGTACGAACGCCGACTAAGAACGTAGTCCCAATGATATCGGCAACGCCAACAGTCATTTGGTACTCCCGTCCCGAGAAGCCGTGGGAGTATCCGAATCGACATCCAGCCACGGCAAATTTACTTCCAGGCTGACGGCTGATTTCCAATGCCAGACAACACCGCGATGCGGCGCAAAAAGCCATGAGGCGATGAAGATTGCAGTCGATGTCAGTACGATCAACGGCCCGGTTGGCAGTCCACTCACCTGAGCGCTAATCAATGTCCCCACCATTCCCGAAACACCACCAATCGCGCAGGCGATCATCATCATCGTCGACAGTCGATCAGTCCAGAATCTGGCGGCAGACGCGGGAATAATAAGTAACGCCGCGGTCAGTACAACGCCTACAGCAGGAAGCCCGACAACGACCGTGACGGATGTCAGCAGCATCAAGGTTAAATCGAGCCCCATCGTCGACCACCCCTGCACACGACAAAACTGTTCATCAAAACTAAGCAGCGTAAGTTCCTTGTACAACGCGAGCACTACAATCGTGGTAAACAAAGCAACGGCCGCGATCTGCAGCACGTCTGCTTTCAACATGGTCGCCGCGCGACCGATGATGAAAGATTCAAGATCCGATCCGGGTTCGTTGCGATAAGTGTTTTGTATTGAACGAGTCAGCGCGACACCGCCGCCGTAGAAGACGCTGAGAACAATTCCCTGGATCGCATCTTCGCGAAGTTTCGTATAGCGTTTCATCAGCGAAACTAGGGTTGCCCCCAGCAAACCACTGATCAGTGCACCGCACAGCAGAACAATCATCGAACGCGAATGAGACACCAGAAACGCCAGACAAAGTCCAGGAAGTGCTGAATGAGCAACAACATCACCAACCAATGCGCGACGGCGCAGCACGGCAAACGTGCCAACCATGCCGGAGGCAATGCCCAAGAGGAGCGTTCCCAGAAGAACAATGAATGTCTGATTGCCGAACATAAACGGAGTCTATTCGGTTTCTTTCTGCTTCTGAACGGCCTCGGCCATTGTGTCCAGAATAGTCAGTCGCCCGCCATAAGTGGCCTGTAAATTGGCCGATGTAAATGTGGTGTCGACCGGGCCGCACGCAACGATGCGAACATTCAACAGCACAACATCAGTAAAATATTCTGCAACCGTTCGAAGATCGTGATGTACAACGACAATCGTTCGCCCCTCTTCGCTGAGCGACTTCAGCAAATCGAACACGATGCATTCAGTTGCAGCGTCCACACCAGCCATCGGTTCGTCCATAAAATACAGTTCAGATTCCTGAGCCAAAGCTCGCGCCAGAAAAACGCGTTGCTGCTGCCCGCCGGATAGCTGACCAATCTGACGCTTCGCAAAGTCCTGCATGCCGACTCGTTCAAGACACTGATTCGCCAACTGCCTTTGCTTCTTTCCCGGACGACGGAACCACCCCAATGCTCCGAACGTCCCCATCAGAACGGTCTCGAACACGCTGATTGGAAAGTCCCAGTCAACGCTTCCGCGCTGAGGCACATACCCAATCCGATGCCGCTGTTGACCAACGCTTTCGCCCCAAGCCGAAACGGTACCACTAACCATCGGCACCAGTCCCATGATCGAACGGATCATGGTACTTTTGCCAGCTCCGTTGGGGCCAACAATTGCTGTCAGCCCGGGCTTCCGAATTGTCAGGTCGACATTCCAAAGAACGGGCCGGCGATTATAAGCAACCGTCATATCGTGAACGTCAAGAATCGGCGGCGTTGAATCCACGTCAATCACGGAACCAATCCCTCAATATCACCGAGTGCAGAAGCGATCTCGCGTACGTTGTAAAGTAACGCTCCCGACAATGTTTCTTCGGGAGTGCCTTCTGCGCCTACCGTGTCCGAGAATAATCGGCCGCCAATTTTCAACACGTGACCTCGCGAATTACAGCCTTCGATCAACGCCGAGATGTTCTTGTCAGACACACTCTGTTCTGCAAAGACAGCAGCAATGTGCTTTTCAGAAAGCAGGGCGATCAGTTCATTCACGCGACGAAGGCCCGGTTCGCTTTCCGTCGAAATCCCCTGAACAGCTTCGACCTTGAATTTAAACACTCGAGCAAAGTACTCAAACGCATCATGTGCGGTCACCAGCACGCGTTGATCTTCAGGAATCAGTTCCAGAATTTGTAGTGCCTCAGCCTGAGTTTCCTGCATGCGTTTTGAAAACGCTTCTGCAGCCAACAAGTAAACTTCTTTTCCGTCAGGGTCAAACTCGCCCAGCTGCTGCGCTAATGAATCACCGCAGGTAGACCATAACTGTGGATCGAACCACACATGAGGATCCGCGACGCCCGTTCCTGTTTGTATCAAACGACTGGGGACTTCCGATCTCAACCCATCCGTCACACAGATGACTGGAATGCCACGGTTTTCCAGACTTTCAAGAGCACCGTCAAACTGCCCCTCCAGATGCAAACCGGAATACACAACAAGGTCAGCCGCGGTCAGCGCGTTCGTATCCTTTGGCGACGGTGTGTATCGATGAGGATCGATGCCGGGACCATCCATGATGGCAGTCACTGTCACTCGGCTTCCGCCAATTTGCCTGACAAGATCTTTAATCACGTTTGTTGTGCAAACGACTGCAATTGGCTTATTGCCCGAATGCACGTCAACGCTGTTCTCAGTTTCAGGCGCCCAGCAGCCGGATAACAAAACCCCGAGGCTGGTTAGAAACAGTGTCAAGAAGTGAGGCTTTTGAATTCGCATGTATTTCTATTAGCCAAAATTATTATTTTGATCAATCAAAAACACAGAGTGTCTGACTAAAATGGCGGCTTTGGGGCTGATTTCCGAGATCCGTTACTCATCGCCCTGCGTGATCTGTAGTCTAATGCAGTTGAAGAAGCCCTGATAAGGGATCGCTGCCGGCTCACCCCAAAACGGCTCTGACCACCCCATGCTCATCCCCCTCAGCACAGACGCACCGCTATATCATTATCCCATCGCCACGGTAGGGATGATTGTTGCAAACCTGTTGTGTTACGCGTTTGCCGGGACAGCCGACCCGGACACAATGTGGATGCTGCACTATGGGACGCTAAGCCCGATTGAATGGGTGTTGAGCATTTTCATGCATGTCGGCATCGGCCATTTGCTTGGCAACATGTTTTTTCTGTGGGCGTTCGGGCTGATCGTCGAAGGTAAAGTCGGCTGGCGACGCTTCCTAGGCATCTACCTCCTGATCGGAGTGACCCAATGCGCGCTCGAACAAACCATGATGCTGCATCGAACAGAATCCCGAGTTCTGCAGAATAATCTAGGGGTCGAAAGCCGTGAGCAATTGATTGATGCCTTACTGGCAGAGGACCCGGAACTTAGCAACGAAGAAGCAGAGGATTGGGCTAACCTGGCTTTAACGCATTTACGAGGCTCATCTTGTGGCGCGTCTTCCGTGATCTTTGGCCTGCTTGCCATCTGTCTGGTGTGGGCACCGAAGAATGAATTTCACGTCCTGCTGTTCATCGTGTTTCGAGCAATTTTCTTTGATATCACAATCGTGTGGTATGCGATTTGGTATATCGGTTGGGAAGTTTTGTCATTCGCCTTCGGAGGCTTCGGCGTTGGAACGGCAGCGCTACACTTGTTGGGAGCGGCCGTTGGATTTGGAGTTGGTGTCCTTTACCTGAACAAAGGCTGGGTCGACTGTGAGAACTGGGACCTGTTTCGAGTTCTATCCGGCAAATACGGAAGATTCGCGGATCCGTCAACAACCGTCGGAAGCCACGCCGATCCAACGTTGATGTTCGGGCGTTCCGATGTCGCGGTGAAGAATGACGTTCCCAGAAAGGAAATGCCCGCCTCGAAATCGAAAAGACTTCAGCAAGTCGGCGAGTTGATCGATGCAAATTCGATGATGGAAGCATCCGAAGAACTTTTTAGACTTCAAATGCAGGATGCCAATCTTCAGCTGGACCAGAAAAGACTGAAGCGTCTTGCGGGAGGACTTGTCCGAATATCGATGACGGATGAAGCGGAAATCTACCTGGAAGAATACATCGAACGGTTTCCCGATGATGCCGCCTGGTCCCGGTTAAAGCTTGCCGATATCCAAATAAGGCAGGAAAGACCGTCCGCCGCTCTGGCCACGCTAAAAAAAGTACGCCTGTCGCATCTTTCCGAAGATCAGCAGAAAACCGCAAAGAAGATTGCGATTACCGCAAAAAAACAGGTGCAATCAGGAATTGAAGACGCTGAACGAGAGTGGTAAAGCCGACATTTTGAAAAGTGCTGCTGAATTTTTCGGTGCAACCTGCCTCATCACAACCATGGACTCAGAATGAAAGCCGAAACCGTACTGTTTGGCTTGTATCATGGATCACGGCCCATTAGACTCCCTCGCTCTTGACAGAGGGGCGGATAGCTCAGTTGGTAGAGCACAGGACTGAAAATCCTGGTGTCGTGGGTTCGATTCCCTCTCCGCCCACTCTCAAAAAAAACAGGGTTCTCGATTTAATCGAGAACCCTGTTTTCGTTTACAGACCGCTGTTTTGCTTTCTTGTGCAATTCGCCTTCATCGCGACATGAGCACTAAAGTCGGTCATAAAATCGCAAATTCCATACACGCGGCGCGAGCAAGTGAATTCAGCCATTGCAAAATCCACTCGCTCCGTCGTCGTAACTGTATTGGGAAGTTTGCAAATTCGGTTTTACGACATTCGCTAGGCAAAAGCATCCTGCAGCATCGCCAGGCTCTTGGGAATCGCCGTGCGAGGATCCTCCTTGCCCTCAAATTCCAGCGAAATATATCCGTTGTAGCTGTGTTTACGGAGCAGCTTAGCAATTCGAGAGTAGTCAAGATCCAGCGTGTACCACATGCCTCCCCCAAAGTAGGTCTTCGCCTGAACAAGCACGGCCTCATCCGCAATCTGTTCGAGACGATCGTAAGGATCTTCGAGAAAATTCCCCGTATCCAATGTGGTCTTCAGCCAGGGCGAATCAATGGCCTTTACGATTTTCATCACGCCTTCCGCCGTTCTTCCAAGCCCCCAGTGATTTTCAAGCCCTAATGTCACACCACACTTTTCGGCCGTTGGAAGGCATTCATTCAGCCCCTGAATAACCCACCTAAAGCCATCGTCTTCTGTGTAACCTTCCAGAGTCGGCTCTATTCCACGATTCGCCATTAGTACATCAAAATTTTCACTTGTGCCCCACCGCCCGGTATTCACTCGCATTGTTGGAATGCCAAGTTTGTAGGCTAGTTCAATGGAATTGATCGTCTTCTGTGTATTCACCCTGCGGACTTCAGCATCCGGACTAACCCAACCCTGATGCGTCGAAAAGCCGCAAAGATCGAGCCCATTAACGAATGCTCGCTGCTTCAGCTTTTGAAGCGTCCCGTTTTCGGTATCCGTCATTTGCATCTCCAGAATTTCGATTCCATCAAAGCCCCATTCCGCCGCAAGATCTATACAAGTTTCGATTGACCGAAGGGCTTCATTTTTGAACTGCCAAAACGAATACGTAGACACGCCAAAGCGGGTTTTCCGTTTCGGGGCAAGCGTTGCATGGCTGGCACCTGCCTGAGGAATTCCTCCAGTGACGGCCAGTGTGCTTCCGCCAATAACAGCGTTCAACATTCTACGGCGACTTACATTCTCCATCGTACAACTTTCTCTGCTATTAGGTTCATCATGTAAACTCAAATCGCCTGCCGTCACTCTCTCAACATCTCACAGTTGATCAATGACCTTCATTCAAGGGAAGGTAACTGAACGCAAACCAGATTTCCCGCTGCGTTCCGGGCATAAACTTTTCCGTTGGCCAGAACAGGGGCCGTCCAGCAGCGGCCCGACAATATCTCTGAACGAGCGATCTCATGAAACGCATCCGCCCTGGCCTCTGCGACCACCAGTACTCCCTGCTCGCTAAGAACCAGCAACTTTCCATCAGCAACAATCAGCGAACCGCAGCCCAGTCCTCGTTCTTTCCACATCACTTCACCCGTATCAAATTTCATACACGTCAACGTCACAACTCGTCCGAGGTTCGAATTGCCGTCCATTCCGTATAAGTAGCCATCGACCAGAATACTACTATTGAAGTGATTTCTCATGTGCTTATTGGTGTACACACTCTTCAGGTCACTTCCATCAAGCAGAAACAAACCACAGCCAACGTTGTAACCAGTAGAAACATATATCGAGTTGCCTGCTACAATCGGAGTTGTGGAGTTCGTCTGAAACGGAGACTTCCACGGTTGGAACACAACGGCCGCACCGTCTGTGGCTTTGCTTATTCTCAGCCCATCACAGTCAAGGCTTGCCAGCAAAGATTCGCCATTATGCGAGAACGCTCGAACAGCACCGTAACCGGCGTTATGTTTTTCTGTCTGCCAAAGCTTCTCGCCCGTCCTGCGAGCAAAAGAAACAACTCGACCGCCCTGCACAATCACTTGGTCACCCAAAATCAGCGGTGACGAATCAAACCCCCATTCAGGCATATCAACGCCAAGTTCGTGGGTCAGCTTCTTCTCCCACCGGACCTCGCCCGATCTCCGATCCAGACTCAACAATCGCCCGTCAATGCTGAGCGTGTAAATCGCGTCGGCGTAAACCGTCGGCGTCGCCCCAGGACCACCCTCATACAAATTGGGATTAAGCTCAGCGGGATAACTGTGAGACCAAACCTCTACCCCGGTGGCTGCATTCAGGCACCAGACTGTTTCCTGCCCGTCGCGATGTCCCATGGAATACAACAGCCCATCCGATACACTGATGGAACTGAAACCGATCCCAATCTCTTTTGCCCAAATGCCGGAAAGACCATCAGCCGGCCACTTAGAAGACCACCCGGTTTCGTTTGACACGCCGTTGAAATTGGGCCCCATCCAGTTGGGCCAGTCTTCAGCCGCCACATAGCCACACTGAAGCAAGATCGGCAGACAAAGCAGGTACCGGATTTTGATTATCACGCGATTTACAAACACTTCATTCATCCCTGTTGCCTTAATAAAAAAGTTGTGCGGCAACGACAAATTGCCAGATGGTAAAGATAAAGGCAGACACATGTTTAGAGAACCGCGGATAGATACTGCTGCAGACAAACATTCATTTTCTTCGAGACTGAACACACTGGAGCCCTTTGACCAACTTACATAAAGACCGGGCTCACCCGACTCAGGGAAAACGTCAGACATCGAGCGGTACGCATCACTCACTTCTATGATTCATTAAAAAATGCCGCATTGGATCCTGCCGGTGGAGAATTAGCGCGGCGTTTTCTGCTTTGCGGCCATGCAGCAGACTTTAGACCGCAAGAACCATAAAGTTCATCCGAACCGCAGAGAACCTGAGTTAGAGCCATGATCAGACATTGAGCTCAACCGAAACAGTCAATCGGGCCAGCGTTTGTGGGTCGAGATTTCCACCGGAAACAATCACGCCCACACGCAGTCCTCGAAATAGATCGCTGTGCAGTGCGATCGCAGCCAGAGGCACTGCGCCTGACGGCTCAACAACTAGCTTTGCATTCATGATCAGATTCCGAGTGGCCGCTTCAATCGCCTCTTCAGTAACGACCAACACCTGGTCAACCAGAGCGTTAATGATCGGAAATGTGAGTGTGCCAAGTGGTGTGCGGAGACCATCTGCAATTGAGTCATAACGTAGCGGTTGCTCAATCCGGCCTGATTGCAGACTTCTAAAGGCATCGTCCGCCCACGCCGGCTCGGCAGCGAATATTTTGATGTGCGGATTAATCGACTTTGCAGCAACCAACGTTCCGGCAAGCAAGCCGCCACCTCCGACAGGCACAACAATGGCATCAAGGTCGCTCGTCTGTTCCAGCAACTCCAGAACTACCGAACCCTGACCTGCCATAACGTTAGCATTGTCGTAGGGATGAACAAACGTCGCGCCAGTTGTCTCTGCAACGTGATCCGCTGTTGCCTGCCGAGACTGAGCCGTGGGCTCGCAAAACGTCGGCTCAACACCGTAACGTCGAACGGCCTGAACTTTCACTGACGCCGAATTGTGAGGCATGACGATATGTGCTGCGATCCCTCTCAGCTTCGCAGCGCGAGCCAGTGCGGCGGCGTGGTTTCCTGAAGAATGAGTCACCACACCCGCCGCAGCTTCCGCTTCAGTCAGGCAATTCACGGCATTGCATGCGCCCCGAGCTTTGAACGCTCCGATGTGCTGCAGATTTTCGCATTTGAAGAATATCTGCGTTTCATATTCGTCATTAATCAGCGGAGCAGTCACTACTGGAGTGCGAATGACCTGACCGGCAATGCGTTTTGCAGCCATTCTTATCGCTTCGAGATCGATAACAAAACCCTGCATCATGAAGCTCACTACTGCGGACCTCGACCGGCTGGTGGAAACATGCCCTGACCAGAAGAACGATTCCCGCCGCCTAGCCCCGGTCGAGGCGCAGAACCAACTCCGCTATCCGAACGACGGCCCGGCTGTCCTCGAGGAGATGCAGGTGCGCCGACTCGCCGATAAAGGTAGATCAAGCGCTTGTCGAATTCGCCGGAAACACGACGGTACTCAGCCAATAAATCGGCCGCTTCAATATTTCCTGACTGCTCCAATGCAATTTCGTCTAGTTGCTTCAAAGCGTTGGCCGGATCCTTGCTGAAAAGATCAAGTTGCTCTTCGCGAGTCAGTCGACTGATTGCAGCAAGTCGTTGACTTTCGTTCGGCTTCTGTATTTTCTTTTCCATGTAAACCATCCCTTGCCGGATAATTTCCCAGGAAAGAATCAGATTACAGCGCATTTCATCCTGATCACCCTGTCCCCAGCGCTCAAAAATGGATTCTTTCCATTGCTGAATGGCTTGGCGATCTGCAGAAGTCACCAGACCCGTTTCTATCTGCTTCTTCACAAAAACGGCAGCGTCCATCATCGCTGCGAAGTCAAAACGAGAACTATTGCCACCCAATAATTCATGTGAAAACCACAGCGACTTGACCAGAGCAATTTCATGAGGCTTCGTCAGCCCGTGCAACTTCCACTGAAGCTCATTGGGCATGTTGTCTGGAATCAATGTGTCAACGAAACCAAAAAAATGTTCTTCTGTGAAAGACATAACGTAGGGTCTGGGCGCCTCGTTCTTCCAATCTTCCGGCATGGAAAGCCTGATATCAACGTGGGGCACTTCGTTCAGCCGATCGAAATATTTTTGCTCGACAGCCTTCATCCAGTCGCCTGCAAAAACGCCGTTCGGTTTCAGCAAGTCTCTTGTGTCAGCGTCAAGATCGCGATACCAACTGCTAAGCCTCATCAGTTTGGCCTGCTGAGCAGTATCCTGCTGCACCAATGCATGAATTTGTTCTAAGCGTTCTACGTCATCGGCCGGTCGTTCCAGCAGACCCTTTGCCGCTGCACGAACCTGCTCCTGCTTCTGAGGATCGAGCTGCGCAAATCGACTTGCCGCACTAACCATTGAACTTCGAGATTCAAGAAAAAACGCGACCCCCAGTGCAACTGATGCGCCCAGAACAACAGACAACAACGGGAACACTTTTTCTTTCAATGGACCGCTCATGGCTGACTCTTGTCGACAGGTTCCGTTGAAGATGCTGGCAGTTCGGCCAGCTTCAATTCTTTCAGCTGAGTTGCATCTGGAACAAGGTCATAAAGTTCGAGTTGCTGAAGAAGGTCTATGTTTTGCATCGCAGTTTTTGCGACCGCAGCGTCCCCTTTTTCTTCACGTCTTTCCTGCATCCGATTGCTGACCGACAATCCGATAGACGCTGCCACAAGGCCGAGAATAAACGATGGCAGAATACGATATCGGGCACAGGCTATAACGAGTCGCCTAAGACGGCCTGCGGACCTCACAGGCTCATCGACAACCTCCGCCGAAATGGTGGCCATTGTTTCCTGAGTAAACTGACGACTTGCAGATACTTCTTCAAGCGAATCCAGCAAGCCCCACGTTCGTGACAGAATATCCGCGTGGCTGCGCATTTCAGGGTCGTTGATGAGATCCTGCTCAAACGCATTCATTTGCGTTTCTTCAAGCTCTCCGTCAAGGTAGCTGACAAGTTGCGTGAGCCTTTCATCAACAGGCTCTTCGTCATCGATTTCAGAGTGCTGTTCCATAATTCTGTTCAGCTGCGTTTCAATATGACCAGTCGCGTTTAGATATGCCGTTCAAGTACCTCTTTCAGTCGCCCTCGCGCACGTGACAAGAGCGACTTAACAGCAACTACATTTAGATCCATGATCTCGCCAATGTCCTGATAACTCATGCCTTCAAATTTATGCAGCAGAACGGCTGTTTTCTGCCGTTCACTGAGCGATTCAATGGCATCTCGCACGATGTCACGCGTCTCCCGTGAATCAATCAATCTGGTCGGCATAAGTGCCGATTTTTCTGCCAGAATTTCATCGTCCGAACGGATTGAACTATCCGATGCGGAACTGCCTGAAAGTGGTACTTCCTTTCGCCGAGCAAGACCACGGCGCTGATTGCTGGCAAGATTGTGAGCAATTCTAAACAGCCAGGTCGAAAATCGAGCCTTCGCCGTATAGCGAGCTCGAGAACGATAAACCCGCAGAAAGACCTCCTGAGCCATATCTTCTGCCAGCGTCCGATCACGAACCAAATGGAAGAAAAATCCGATCAATCGATCCTGGTATTTCAACATCAAGGTCTCAAAAGCTGCATTTTCCCCTCGAACAACCTGCAACATCAGTTGCACGTCCGGGTCAGCGAGATATTGATTTGGCAGCGATTGCGAAACCAACTGCAGCTCCTGAGATTTCAGCGTCGCGATAGCTAACGCATGGTTCAACATGATGGTGATCGAAGACGTAGAACCGCTCACTGCAGGCGAAAACGGGTTTCCCTACTTTACGCTTCTGAACTATGAATTGACAGCCCGCGAAGCCAACAGCAGCCGGCATCCGCGCATAAAAAAACCTTAACCGAAAGGATCGGTTAAGGTTAATATGACCCCAGGGGGATTTGAACCCCCGTTACTGGAATGAAAATCCAGTGTCCTAGACCTAACTAGACGATGGGGCCATAATTCTTTGATCTTGTCGGAAAATAATACGAACTGACTTCAAAGTTTATTTCCATTTGAAGCAGTAGATTACAAAGTCTTTGCCAAAGTTTCAATCACTCGCTGACCTCAAGGTCAGTAGCCTGCTGCTGTTCGCGGCTAATGGCCTCAAGGACTTCTTTGCGATGAACAAGTACATCCCGAGGAGCTTGAATTCCAAGACGAACCTTGTCGCCGCGAACTTCGACTACTGTAATCACTACATCACCGTTGATGACGATGCTCTCGCTCTTCTTTCTTGATAAAACTAACATTTCTCATCCTTCGCGAGATCGCCACCGCATCGTTCTTCCAACTGATCATAAGAGGTGCCTCAGCACAGATCAGATTCGCAAGAAGAACATACGAGATACCAGCCAGGCAGGCGGTATTCTACGACAAGCGAACACGCGGTCAACCTGCCAATATTGCAGATTTAAACCGATCTTAACCTTCGGCGGGTATGTTTACTCAGAGAACAGTCAAAAGCACGCTAAAATACTCCGCCAGCAAAACTTAGATCATTTCCTTCAGCTTCTTCAAAGGACGCACTTTAACAACCTTTGATTCTGGCTTTGCTTTGATCACAATTGGCTCGCCAGTCGATGGATTTCGACCTTCTCGTTCTGGAGTCGCCTTTTTCACGTGGACATAAATCTTCATCAAGCCCGGCAGGTTGAAGATTCCACAACCCTTGGTCAGGTTGTCCTCGATTAGGTTTTCCAAACCATCCAAAACCGTCCCGACTTCCTTGCGACTGAGTCCAGTTGTTTCAGAAAGTGTATTAAGGATTTCTGACTTGGAAAGTGGTTTATCCGTTGTCATCGGCGTGGAGCTCCTTGTGGTCGGCTCTTTAAGGGATCTCGCGTTGGCAAATGCTGCCGCAACTACGAGGCGAAATATTTTGTCTTTGTGGAGATTAAAGCCGGCGACACCCATGTCAATGTAATCGATAGAGACAAATTCACAATTTACGGGGTTTTTCAGACTTCTGAAGCGTAAATGGCCCTAAAATCAGAGTTATGGCCGTAGCCTGCCTCTTTATGCAATGCTCTGTGTACACAAAAGTGTACAAATGACCACTAACTAACCTCCTCGATCAGACTCTTATGGCACTGCGAATCATCGGTGGTGAATACCGTCGACGTATCTTGAGAACCCCTCCGGGAAAAGCCACGCGACCTTATACAGATCGCGTCCGCCAAATTGTGTTCGACAGGCTGGGCGACACCGTCGTTGACGCCAAGGTGGCCGATGTCTTTTCAGGCGTGGGCACCATGGGAATGGAATCACTCAGCCGCGGTGCCCAATCCTGCGTGTTTATCGAGGGCGATCCTATCGTTCATGCTGCGTTGGCAGAAAACGTTTCACTGATTGTCGTGGATCAGCCGACGGTTTGCTGGAAAACAGATATACACCGAACTTCGTTTTGCCCTAAGAACGTTGACGAGTGCCTGCCATATTCCTTGATCTATTTCGACCCGCCTTACGATCAATGTCCGCTTCTGCTGGAAGGTGAAGTTCTGGGAAAGGCGCTTGCCCGACTCGCAAGGCCTCGGTCGTCTACCGATGACGCGGTTGTTGTTTTGAGAACCCCCGAGCACTTTGAATTTACCGAAACCGCGGCGTGGAAGATTCAGGAAGTCTGGCGTATATCCACAATGAACATCTGGATTTTACGTAAACCAAACTGCGTGGTCAAAACTGACAGCGAAGACGTAATTGCCGAAGTCAATCCTGCAAACGATGAGTTGGCCAGTTTAGAAGAAGGAACACATTCATGACCGTTGAAAGCCCTAAAGAAGAGTTTGTTTTTCAAGCAGAAATCAGCCGCCTGCTGCACCTGCTGTCTGAGTCACTTTATCAAAACCGTGAAATCACGATTCGCGAACTGGTATCCAATGCGTCAGACGCTCTGGACAAACTTCGGCACGCCTCGCTGACCAATTCGAGCATTGACGCCTCCGAACTGACAATCACAATCGTCCCGAACAAAGAAGAAAACATGCTGATCATCCGTGACAACGGAATCGGGATGACACGTGATGAACTGGTCAAAAACCTGGGAACGATCGCTCACAGCGGCTCGCTTGAGTTTCTACAAAACCTCAAGAAGTCGGAAAACAAAGACAACCTTTCATTGATCGGACAGTTCGGCGTTGGATTCTATTCGTCCTTCATGCTGTCTGAACGCGTTGAAGTCCGAACTCGAAGCCTGCACGAAGACACCGGCTGGATCTGGGAATCCAAAGGCGATGGGGCCTTTACCATTGCACAACCCGAATCAGCCCTGGAACGCGGAACTGAAATTCGCCTGCACCTGAAAAAGGACCTCACTGAATTCACTGATAGTACTCGGCTGAAGTACATCCTCAAGAAGTACTCAACGTTTGTGCCGCACCAAATCATGGTGGACGGCGAACACATCAACAACCAGCCGCCAATCTGGGTTGAACCCAAAAGCAGCGTGTCGGAAGAGCAGTACCAGAACTTCTACGAATACCTTGTCCATTTTCCCGGCCAGAAGCCAATGTGGCATCTGCACCTGACGGCAGACTCACCATTTCAGTTTCACAGCATTCTGTTTTGCCCGGATGCCAACCTCGAAAGAATGGGATTCGGTCGTTCCGAAGATGGCCTGCACCTCTGTGCCAAACGAATTTTGGTGCAGAACAATAACCGAGATCTGCTGCCGGATTATCTTCGATTTCTGCGAGGCATCGTGGATTCTGAGGACCTGCCACTGAACGTGTCTCGCGAAGCCCTTCAGGACAACACTGTTTTCCGCAAGATGAAGAAGGTACTCACAAAGAAGGTACTCGATCATCTGGATGATGTGGCGGCCGACAGCCCTGAAACCTACGCCCGGTTCTACAAAGAATTCGGTTCCATTCTGCGTGAAGGAGTCGGCGATGACTTCGACAACCGAGATCGTCTGGCCAAACTGCTGAGGTTTGAATCAACGAGCAGCTCAGAAGAAAACGGCTCAATTTCGCTGGCTGGTTACTGCTCGCGCACTGCAGAAGATCAAACTCAGATCTATTTTGCGACGGGCACAGACATGACCTCAGTCATGCGAGATCCTAATCTGGAAATTTTCCGCAAGCGAAATCTGGAAGTCCTGATTCTGACAGATCCAGTCGACGAATACGTCTTGTCGACGCTACAGAAATTTGCAGATCGCGAACTGGTTTCCATCGATTCTGCCGACCTCAAGCTGCCCGCCGAAAGCTCAAAACAGGACGGCGATTCGGATAAGGAAAAAGACGACACTAAACCGGATACTGATGTATTCAGCGGTTTCGAGAAAGTGCTAAGCATCTTCAAAGAAGCACTCGGCGACCAGATTGAAGATGTACGGCGATCCGAACGACTCACCGAAAGCGCGTGTTGCCTGGTCAATGCCAAGGGAGCTCAAAGCACGACCATGCAGAAAGTGCTGCAGGTCAACGTTCCGGACTTCGAAATGTCGAAGATGATTCTGGAAATTAATCCTGCCGCACCACTGATCAAACGACTGTGCGAAATCGCGGTCAATGACGACAACGCTGGCTTCGTTAAGACCTGTGGTCAGCAGCTGTATTCAAATGCAATGATCATGGCTGGCCTGGCACCGAAAGGCGGCGAAATGGCCAATCGCGTTCAGGAATTCATGATGGAACTTGCCCAGCAAAGATCTTCCATCGCCACCTAAACGCAGTTTCCTCAAAGTGCTCGTGTCCTTTCCCGGAGGCTTCCGGAATTAGAACACGAGCACGTGTGGAGCGCGCCCGCATCAGTGACGAACGGAATGTCGATCATGAATGACATTTTTGCATCGGACAAATTCGCGGTGCTGCTGGAATCACTTCAGCAGCGCCCCTGTGCAGACGCTATCGATGCATGGCCGCAGCAACAGCTTGCGGCCATGGCTGATGCCGGCGTCATGCAATGGGACGTGCCCCTTGCATGGGGTGGAGTTGACCTTTCCGCAAACCGAATGCTGGAAGGCCTTCGAATTCTATCGTCGGCCTGTCTGGTCTCGACGTTCGTCCTGACACAACGCAGTGCCGCCGTCCGTCGAATAGCAACATCCAGTAACGAAGCAGCAAAACACAAACTGCTGCCTCGGTTGCTAACGGGAGAAATTTTCGCAACGGTCGGCATATCACATCTAACTACGTCCGGTCAGCATCTCAAAACACCTTTGGTTCAGGTCGTTGAAACTCAACAGGGATTTGAGCTTTCCGGAACGGTTCCCTGGGCCACCAGCGCTACAAAAGCAGACTTCCTGATCACCGGCGGCACACTGAATGATGGTCGGCAGATTCTGGCAGCTATTCCAGCGGAACAAGAAGGTGTGAAAGTGCTTTCGCCGGTGCACCTGATGGCTCTGAACGCGTCTCAAACCGGAGCCGTGCAACTGGACTGTGTACAAGTCACCCACGAAGACATGCTGCATGGCCCCGTTAACGCTGTCATGCAACAGGGCACCGGAGGCGGCGCGGGCTCGCTGGGGACGTCGGCTCTGGCGATCGGTGCCACCAATGGCACGCTAAGACAGCTGGATCTGGAGGCGAAAAACCGCACTGACATTGGGCAATTCCTAACGCCACTGCAATGCGAATGCGATCAGCTTAACGCCGATTTGCAACTTGCAGCAACAGGCACTCATCCCGATGGCCACAAAGCCGCTGAGCACCTGCGACGCAAAGCGAACTCACTTGTCATGCGTGCTGCTCAAACCTGGCTGGCCGTCACCAAAGGGGCAGGGTACGTTCACGGGCATCCGGCAGAACGAGCTGTCCGGGAAAGCATGTTCTTTCTTGTCTGGTCATGCCCTCAGCCCGTTCTGGATGGAAATCTGCATGAATTCGCGTGCTCATCCAACAGCCAGCTTGCGTTGGAGACATGAACGCTGGCGTTGAGGTCCGACATGCTCGCCTTCATCAAAACTAGCGAGCGACAAAGTCTGGATTAGCGCGCGGCAACAACGCTCCCATATCTTTTAGCCGGATCATAAGCCGGTCTTCCAGAACCTTCACCTTGTCTGGCATGGCGGCAGCAAGATTGTGTTCTTCGCCAAGATCTTCTGCGAGATTGAACAGTTCCTGTGGACCTTCATAGAAATGAATTAGCTTCCAATCGCCCTTTCGAATGATGCTATAGGGCCCTGGAGCATGCCTGTAATGCGGGAAGTGCCAGATCAGTTCGTCGCGATCCAGCTTCGATTCAGCCCCCGATTTCAGGTGTTCAACCAGCGAAAGCCCATCAACTTCACGACCAACTGCCAGATCGATTCCTGCAGCTTCCATGATGGTTGGAAAAATATCGATCGAACAAACCGGCTGTTCCGAAACGGAACCGGGCTTTGTGACTCCGGGCCATTTGACCAGAAACGGAACACGAATTCCGCCTTCATAGGCATAGCCCTTGCCACTTCGCAGAGGAGCGTTGTCTGTTGGATTACCATTGCCATCAAGACCGCCGTTGTCTGACGTAAAAATAACGACGGTGCGGTCATCAATTTTCAGTTTCTCCAGCGTGTTCAAAATGTCGCGAGTAGAATCATCGAACGATTCCACCATGGCGGCATACTTCGCATTTTGAGCACTCTTGCCGGCTCGTTCGTATTTCGCGGCGACTTCTGCGATCGCCTGAATGGGTGTATGTACAGCGTAATGGCTGACCTGAATGAAGAACGGCTGATCCTTCCATTCGGTAATCAGATCGACTGCCTCTTCAGCTTCGCGATGAGTCAAATACTGGCCTGGCTTGCGTCCCGGTAACCCGGGAATGCCTTCTCGAATCATCGGGTGTTTGTGCTTCGTCTGATTGAATGGATCGAAATAGGATGGCGGTTGACCATAATCACAACCGCCTTTATTCACGTCATAACCCTGTCCTGGCGGATACCACGCTTCGTCGCCCAAATGCCATTTTCCAATGTAAGCCGATTTGTAACCGTGGCCATGTAATGCTTCGGCAATGGTGACCTCGTCATGTTCCATCCAATACGGATTGGGAGGACACAGCAACCGGTTATTTTTCCCGCCGACATACTCCGTTGGATTACTGGCTGGTGTTCCGGTATCTCCTCGCTGAAACAACGAACGAATCCAGTCTGTCACGCCGACTCGTCCCGGATATCGGCCAGTCTGCACAGCAGCTCGTGTTGGCGAGCACACGGCGCAGGCAGCGTATCCATTTGTGAACCGAGTACCTTCCGTTGCCAGCCGGTCGACGTTTGGTGTCTTGTAGTAATCGCTTCCGTGGCAAGACAGGTCCATCCAGCCGAGATCGTCGACAAGAATCAAAACGAAGTTCAGCTTCGGCGGTTCAAATGCCTCACAGCAGGCTTGCTGGGTCAGAAATATTGCCAGAAAAAAAACGCTTACTCGATTCATAGCACGTCCACTTTCATGAATTCAGTCGAGGCCGAACAATTCTGCCGGCATGTTGAGTGTCTGTCGTTTAAGAAACGCCAGACACCACACCCTAGCTGAGTTTATGCGTCCAGTGCTGCTCGCAAAACAGGTTCGATCGCGTTCGCCTGATTGAAGAACCCAAGGTCTGAAGGGTGCGAACCATCGGTTGTATCGTCGCCAGCCAGCAGCGATTCACCGTCAACATAAAACAGTTTCTGCATGCCTGTGTCCAGCAGCTTTTGGTACTCCGCCTTGAAGGCAGCTCGACTGGAATCATTACGTTCCTGTCGCGTCGGCATGATCCATGAATATCCGTAGGTTCTGTCTTCGACAAGAACGATCGGTACCTCTGGATGAGCGGCTCGCAACTGGTGAACCATCGGTATCGTTCGGGCGGCGACTTCAGATGCGACCATGTTCGGAAGACAATCAAGCACGTAAACCGCGGGATCCAACTCAACCAGATACTGGCCAACTTCTTTCTCCAGCTTTCCGTTTCCGGAAAATCCCAGATTGACTGTCGGCCGGTTTAATCGCCGCCCCAGAATTGCCGGATGTGGCATACCGGGTCTCGAAGCACACGCCCCGTGCGTAATTGACGTTCCATAGAACACAATCGGTTTTTCAGTGCGGGGAGCAATGGGTTCGAACGTGTAACCAGCTGGAACGCCAATCTTCAGAGACTCGGTGCCGTTATACAGCGGCAGGTAGATGGCATAGTCACGAAGTCCAGGTCGCAGGTCTTTAGCTACAACGACGTTCATCTGCTGATTCACAGGCTGGACAACCGCTACCCAACGCAGTTTTCCATCATCGTCTTTCGCATAAAGATCCAGGCCACTGACGCCGGTTGCCGGCATATGCGGCATTGCCAGCTTAGACGACGTCACCGCGTAGTCGGCATGAATCTGTGTCGCATCAGTCCGGAACTGAACCATCATTCCCGCTGAGTGGCGACTGAGATTCCAAACTGCGTCTCGCACAACCCCCTGTGCCCGAGACGGCAGACGATCATAAAACCTGTCCGTGTCTGCAAAGGCTTTGCCTTCCAGGCCCCAGTCACGAACATCGTGCCACTGCACGTCCGCGTTCTGGCAAGCAAACAGATTTTGCGGACACGCCATCGAAGCAGTCGCAACTGCAACTGCACCACCAAGCCATTGCCGACGCGACAGATAGTCACTCATGAAATTTTCTCCAGCCAGATACAAACTGCGTTTAGAGTCGCCACCGCAGCAAACAGGGTATCAGCGACTCACACAGATTTGAACGCTGCGTAGAAAATCACAGCCTCTGAAAAGTCATTCCTTCGAATACACGTCATGCTGTTCAATAAATACTTCCACAGCGCGAGGTGTCATAAATCGCAGTCCCAGCCTGCTTCGGACCCTGCGACGCAATTCACTGGCGGAAAGGTCGGCTCCTGGCATTGTCACCGTTTGTATCTTTCCGGCCAGTTCAGGCCCAACCCATGCGGTTATCTGTTCCGGAGTCGGTGCTGGCCAACCGGGGCGGTTAACGGCAACAATTGTTGCCAGAGACGCAATTTTTTCGGGCTCACGCCACGTCGGCAGATCACGCAACGAATCTGCACCAACGATGAAGAACAGTTCAGCTTCCTGGAACTCAGAATTTAGTTCGCCAAGCGTGTCGACCGTAAAGGATGGCCCCTTACGACGAATTTCGCGGCGATCCACAATGAACTCGGGATAGCCTGACACTGCCAGTTGCAGCATGTCGGCTCGAGTATGCCCGTCTGTTATCTTCTGATCAGACTTGTGCGGCGGGTTGCCCGCAGGAATCAATCTTACTTCAGCAAGGTCCAATTGCTGGCGGCAGATTTCCGCCAGCAATAGGTGGCCGTAGTGAACCGGATCAAATGTTCCACCAAGAATTCCCAGACGCATCAACTTAGGTCTTTCATTGATGGCGGGCGGTGCAGCGATTCAGACCATAATGACTACTAAAAATCAGCAGCGCCGCCAGCTTACCATCATAAGTATTAACAACAAAGCTCGGGTCGATATGGTAACAGGCTGATTTGAACCAAGCCGCTGACAGCGCCAAAAATGGTCGGGAAGTTCCGGGAAATCGGCGATCAACGGGGCTCCGGTTCAGGAATGATCACGCATAACAGCGTCTTACAACTTCACTCGACCAGTGGAATAAGCTGTGGTCGCAGCGGGAATCCTGACGATGCCGCTGCCAGACGCGTCTTTCTGTGTGATGACGTCTTTCACTTCCGGGACGTCGTTGATCGGAGGCGGAACAGGCAAAGGCTCGCCGTTAAATCCTGGTGGCGGTACTGGCTCCGTCGGCTGCATCAATTCTGGAATTCCAGGCACAGACTGCGACGGGATCGTGCCTGGTTGAGGATTCTCACCAAGTGCACCCGGGGTCGATGGACGTGTGTCAGTCCCTAAAGACTCCCAGCTGCCAAGAGCAGCCCCGCCCACAAATTCCATGGGCGTGCTTCGTAATTTGTGCTGATCTTTGGCATAAGTTCGGCTGACCGCTCGCTGCATTGCAAACGGCGCGGCGGCCGGATGCCAGTTGCCTTCAGCCAGATAAACTTCGTGATCAATCAGCATCGTTCCTTTGCGGAACTTGAAGTCAGTGATGGCCTTATTGTATTCAATCACGCTTCGCATATAAGCCTGCTCAGCGTCTCGGCTTTGAATCTTCGCATTCAGCAACGTTTCAAAGGAACCTGGTGTCACGTCTCGAGTGCCCAGAATAAACCCTTCCACGGCATCCACGTGCTTTCGCGATGTTTCAATTCGCCGAGTAGTGCTGTCCGCCAGTTCATACCACCGCTCCATATTCAGCATTGCCGCCGAAATTTCGTAGCCAATTTCACGTTCCTGTTCACCCAGAACTGCTCGAGCTTTTGCAAGTCGCAGTTCGTAGTTCCGAACCTGAATACGAGACAGCCGGAGTCCAATTGGCAACGTCCCCTGAACCCCAAAACTCCATCCGGTGTTTTGACCGCCTGCCAGATTACCAAGCATGGTATCGAGTGGTTGATCGTGATCCCCGGCAAGTACGTCGCCCAGGGCATTCACGCGATACTGCGTTACAGCATCAAGCCGAGGACGAGTCAGACTTTTGGCAGCTTTCAATTGCAGCTCAAGACTCTTGATTTCCCACTTCTGGCGGCGAAGTTCAATTCGGTGAGCGAACGCTTCCTGCAGAGTTGCGTCCCACAATGGTTCCAACATCGCTTCAGACGGAGTGTCAGTTGGATACAGAAAATGTTCATCGCTTATGGGGAGATTGCAAAGCCGTCGCAAACGAGCTTCCGCATCAAGCACGTCTGCCAACGAGCCACGAATTCTGGCGTCAGCTTCATAAATTCTCGCTTCCGCTGATAAGACCGGCACACTGCTGTCAGCCCGTGCTCTCAGTTTTTGATAGTAAGTCTGCAGCTGAATAAACGCGTCTCGTTCTGATTCATACAGCCGCAATGCGAGGTTCAAATCCCAGTATCGCTGCTCGACATCGTGGACCAGAGTCTGCACAGACTGTTCGAATTGCGTCAGCGAAATGTCGCCGTTGATCCGAGAAATCAACACGCCCTGAGACACGCCCGATACGCCGCGAAGACTTTGATTGGCTGGTCCGGCAATTCGAGTAAACTCGGTGCCCGCTCCGGCCCACAACGGCTGACGATATTCGGCCTGAACCCGCCCCGTAAATGTTGATGGCTCGAACTGAGCCGTCAATGGACGATTGTTGCCTTCGTAACTGGTGTTACTGGACAGCGTCACTGTACCACCATTTGCTAACGGCTTTTCAAGACTGCTCTGCCATGCAAACGTTTCAAGCGTCTGAGTGGCACCGTTTGACAGGCCGAGCGTTCCTGAATTCTGCGGAGTTTCGTCGCGGCCCCAGGTCAGACTCGTTGTCGCCAGTGCATCAAAGTCGGCAAGCGCCGCTTCGGTGCCTCGATTGCCAAACAGAAATCCGGATCCCTGAATGGCCGGATCATAAACTGAAGAAACCTGTGCGGGCCGGTTTAGAATTCCATTCGAAGGCGAACCAAACGATCCATCATCGCGAATAACGGCTGCCTGAGATAATGCCAGTCGAACGCATTCGTTTAGCGATATCTCCCGGGATTCCACTTCTTCAAGACTACGAATTCCGCGAGGTCGGTTGAATAGTTCAGGGTCTGTTTCATGCGGTTCGGATTCGACAGGAAACTCAACGGCAGAAGCTTTATCCACGTAGTAGGACAATTGAGGATCTTTATCCCACAGATACTGCAGACGAAACGGTCCTGCAGCGCAACCCTGAAGCAGGATTGCTGCCAGCAGCGAACACGCTGTCATTTTATTGTGTGGTCTGAGCACTCGGTTGTCCCCCACGTCCGTCAATGGGACGCTATCTGCTTCAAAAGAACAGAAGGTACGCCTCCGCTGCTAATCGATGCAAAAACGGCCTCAGCAGTTGCGGCGCAACGATTGACAGGTGGAAAAACGAAATTCCGTCCTAACCGATATCGTCAGAACAACCGCTAAACTTTGCAGCATCCGCAAAACTGGTTCATTCCGGACAATCAGCAAAGCTTGACAGGCGGGAATTGCCGAAGTCGGACGCCAACAAATGCCGGCAAAGTCGCGTAGTCAGAACACCCCGGGCGTATGGTTTTCCAACGGCTTCGTTTACAAGCACAAAACCTAAGGCAGAGAGTTCCGTAATCGCCGAAAGCTCGTTCGCTGGCGCCGAGTGCTCATAGGCCATTAACTTACCTGCGTCAAAAATTAAGTCTCCCTGCCAGTATCAGCCGGCTAAAGACAGACAGCCACAATCACAGAGTATCAGCGATTTTCGCTTCGACAATCGCACAACCACAACTGTCGCTCCAGACGTTCACCGAAGTTCGGCACATGTCGAGCACTCGGTCGACGGCAATAATTATCCCCTGGGCTTCCAGAGGCAGACCAACCGCCTGCAAGACAATCGCCATCATCACCAGGCCAGCATGGGGAATTCCGGCTGCCCCAACGCTCGCGATCAAAGCGGTGAACGCCACAATGATCTGCTGAGCAAACGACAGGTCATGGTTTGTCGCCTGAGCAATAAACAACACGGCAACAACTTCATACAAAGCCGTACCATCCATGTTGATAGTCGCTCCCAGTGGCAACACAAACGAACTGGTCTGATTCGAAACTCCAGCTCGATTTTCCACGCAGCTCATAGTTAACGGCAGCGTTGCGTTGGAAGATGCCGTCGAAAAGGCCGTCAGTAAAGCGGGACTCATATTTCTGGCAAATTCCACCGGGCTGCGTTTCCCAAACACTTTGACAATCACCGGCAATGTAATGACAGCATGCACCAGCAGCGCCAGAAATACGGTCAGCATATACCAGGCCAGCGTGCTAAAGATCGCAAGCCCCTGACTGGCTGTCGCGTAAATCATGAATGCAGCCACGCCGATCGGAGCCAGACTAATCACCCAGCCCGTCATCCGCATCATCACTGCAAAAGCCGCCTCAAACAATTCCCGCAGACGCTTCCCGTGATCGCCACCGACAAAATTGATGAACATGCCCAACAGAATTGCAAACGAGATGATCGACAAAAACTCGCCTTCAGCAATGGCTGCAAACGGGTTAGCAGGAATCAAACGCAGAATCTGCTGGTAGATAATTTCAATGAGTCCCTGATCGGCCGCTTCAAGAGCCTTCCCACCGCCTGGCAATACGGCCCCAACACCTGGCCGGATGATGTTCACCAGAAGCAGCCCCGTCGAAATCGCCAGCAAACTGGTAGTCAGGTAATAGGAAATCGTGCGGCTAAACATGCGGCCGAAGTTGCCATGATTACCAAGCCCGGTTACTCCGGTGATTAGCGACGTTAGAATTAATGGCACCGTCACCATCTTCAACAGTCGCAGAAACAAGTCTCCCAGAGCTTTGGCGATAGTTGTCACGGTACCCGCCAAACCAGCAGGATGCTCCTGCGCCAGCGACATCCAAAACGGAGGCAATCGATCCACTGAAGCCGAGTTAAAGATGGTTACTGCTGGAACGCCGTTATGCGACCTTTGCCAGCTTCCGCTGATATTACCGAGACTGTAGACCAATCGTGCTCGAGTATCTGTGACATCAACAGCCAGTTCAGCCTCGCCCCCCCACGATTCTGCCAGCCGGGGAAAACTATCAGCAAACGCTTCTTTGCTAGCAAACGCTTCAGTGTGAACAATCTCACCGGAATCGGTGGATTCAACCAGCTTAACGCCGCTATCGTTGAGGATGAGACGAGCCGTAATTTTGGAGACAACGTCAATTTCTCCTGGATTCACCACTACGCCGATCACGGTCCCGATGATCATGGCACCCAGAATCTGCCAGTGCAAAGCAAGCCGTTTCGGTTTCGCGTTGGTGTCTGACATGGTCCGCGCTCTGTCCGCTGGTTTGAGTAAATCGAATGATCTCCGCTCATTCTGACCGAAGTAGCAAACTCAGTACAGTCGCCCAGCGATTTTCCATCAACGGACAGTCGAGGTATGCGGGTAAAAGACAGCAATCAAGGCGATGTCATTTTGCGAATGTACGTTCCACCGGATTGATGAGCCAGCAGTTCCAGCCAGGACACCTGTCGAGACTCACGGATCCCTGAAGCAAATTCGATCACGTGTATCCGAGCCCCCTTGCGATTTTTACGGCGAATTTCTGCTAGATTCGTCGAGCTCAATCGTGGCTGCTCGCCATCGGTCAGAAAGTAAATCACTTCCGGTTCCAACATTATTGCTCGAAGCAGTGGCGTTATATGTTCTGTGCCACCGTTAGCGACGATTCGTTCAATTTCGTCACCTGCCAATTGAACCTGCACGGCTGTCGCGACGTACATTTCTTCAACGGCACGTTTTCGCAACTTCATTTGAGTTGTCGAATCGCTATAGAACAGCACTTGAAAACGCTGGTTCGGACGCAGCATTCTGAGACTCGCCTTCAGCTGGCTTTTCGCAAAGTTCAACCGGCCATCGGTGCTCATACTGCTGGACGTATCAATGACATACACAAAGCTGTTGCCATTGCCCACGACATTCATAAACGATGTGGCGCCGGGCCCCGGCGTCGGTGAACCAGCCGAGCCCTGCCCGGATGTCCCTTGAGGTCGTATCAGTTCTGACAGTCCGCCACCGGCGGGCGGAAGCCCGGTTATTGGAGTACCTGGCCCGATTACATTCGGACTCTCGACCGTTGATTCACCAGGATCCCTGGAATCTGTCATCACAGCATTGTCACTGACAAGTTCGGCAAACGTCGGAGCTTCGCGTGGCAGATTTGGTTGCTCAATCGGTCGAGCATCCATTTCGGCAGGACGTTCTTCAGTGGAATCCTGCGGGTTTTTCGCTGGAATATCTGTTTCCTGAGACGAGTGGTCCGAAACGATTGCCAACCCGATTTCACGAAACGATTGGCCTCCCGCCTCAACCGGAACTCCCTTTTCGCAGCCTTTCAATGACAGTCCGGCAACAACCAGAATGAATCCGTGAACGCAAACCGAAACCAGACTGCTGGGCAACATCGCCTGCAGAAGTGAGCGGCTCTTTTTCTGAGGCGTTTCCATACGTCGTGCTTCGAATAAAGAATAGACGACTATTTGTTGTCCGCGGCTGCCGGAGTACCACCACCAGTTGCCGGTGGCTGAGCGCCCGCAGTTTGTTTGATGGATTCGATCACTTGAGTCGTCAGGTCGGACTCGGGAATCTTTTCATCATCGGGGCGAACAAATTCAAACGTCTGATCCAGCACTTCAACGTTCGTTTTAAACGAGCGGAAGTCCAGCGTCACCAGTGGCCGAATTTGCTTCTGCTCCGGGTTGGGGTGTCTCTTTAGATACTGTACTCGACGAGGCAGCATGGCTTCGGCATCAACATATATTCTTACAAAGTCGGGAACGTATTCAGGCAGCGGGGCAGTGGAATCGTCAGGCAGTTGAAAGATGTCCTTTCGGCTTTTGGGGGTCCAGCGACCGGACAGAATCAGTAGCTTCGAATTGCCAACCTGTTGTTCGCGGACGGCTCCAAATTCCATGCCAGCCTGCAGGTTGGACATTAGAGTCTGCAATCCGCCGACTCCCAGATCCTGAAGACTTTTTGCCGAACTGTAATTGGGAAGCTGATCTGCGGCCTCGACGATTGCCTGTATATTTCGCCGCGTCAGTTGCTTCTGGTCGCCGTTGACCCAATAAGACCACAACACGCTGCCATCGCTAACCTGAGTCAGCGACCCTGTGATCTTTATTTCTGAAATATCAACGGGCTCGCTGTCGATTGCGGAAGCGGCCTTGTCGGTGGCCTGAGTCGCTCGAATTGGAAAGATACGGTATTCCAAACGCATTCGGTTACCGGTGGCCTGCATGTACTTGCCCACTGCCTGAAAACGCTTTCCCGACATGTCGACCGTCTGGTTTAGTTCACAGGAAAGCGAATTCAGTCCCTCCAGCTTTGCGCTAACGCCTTCGAACACCTGAGCTGACAAAAGACGGGATGTCTTCAGTCCAGAGTCTCCGGAACCTTCCGGTGGTTGAGCAAACAGGGAAACCGGGCATAAAGAACCAAACGTGGCGACGGTGGCAGAAATTGCCAGTGCGACCAGCGTTACCCACGATGTCAAACTTTGCGGTTTATGCTTCATTTTTGGAATATGACGAATTTGCAAAAGATTCGAGTTGTCCCATCCCGAAACTAGAAGTGAAAGACCCGTGTCTCGCCATCACTTCAGAATATCTGCAGGACGGCGAGGGCAGAACAAGACGGCATTGTAAGGCGGAAGATCGATCGCGGTCGACCGTAAATATCAGTTCTGACGCGGTCTGGCACGGTTCGGCGACTAATCTCCCCAAAACATACGGTGATTCGACAGAACGTTGTTGGTTCAAAATTTAACCAGCACTCGGAAGGAACGGCAATGAGATACTATTTTCTGGCCCTGGGCGCCTTGGTGGTCGTCTGCACGGGGTGTTCTAGCCTTGATACAGGAACAAGCATTCTCGCCAATCGCGAACATGTGGCACCTCCTTCCAGCATGATGGCCCGACCAGGCCCGATGGTTGATGGCCCTGGACCAGGTGTCCTGGGCATGCTCGCTCAGCCCGGCATGGGCATGATGGGCGGCGGTATGATGGCTCCGATTATGACGACGCAGGTGAAGTTTATTGGCCCACAGTCAATGAACGTCGGCTGGCAGGTTGGCAGCGGTTTCGCTGGTAACCAGATCGCGTCCGGTCAGTATTACGACTTTCAGCAATCAGCGATTTACCAGCTGATGTTGGACGGCGTCGGCCTTTCGGGGCTACCTGATCGTCCGCTGTATCCAACTCTGGAAGTTCGCACAGCACATCCGAACACAATGGCTTACCTGCAGCACAACTCAGTTCCGGTTGAGATCACTGAAGAAGATCTTGAACACGTGAACAGCAGCAACATGGTAACCAAGGTGATCTATCTGCCAGATCCTGAGTTTCAGGCTCGAGCCATCGCCGGTGTCGAAACGCTTGTTTCAACACGACTTGATCCCGGTATCGATCCTGTTCAACAGGCTGAGAGAATGGGAACCGTCATGCTGATTGTCCGATTCGGAAACAAAGACCTGCAGCCACCAGCAAGTGTAATGAGCGCTGATGGATCGATTTCTCAGGTATCTTACCAGATGCTTGACGGTCAACAGGGTCAGGTTGCTCCACCAACGCCGATTGGTTACCTGCAAGGTGACGTCGGTGGCGGAGTGCCATCAGCGATGATTGCTGCCGGTGGCGGAATGCCTGGTCAGCCAGTTATGCCGATCGCCGGTATGGGAACAACGCCACCATGGGGAATGCCAATCACTGGCACACCAATTGGTCTTCCAGGACCTCCACACCTTCCTTACGGTGGTCCTGCTGGACTGAAGTCACACACAATGCGAAACCTGTCGCCAAACAACATTCCTGATCCAACTGACCATCTGTTGATCGATGTGAAGCACAATCCAGGCTATAGCGTGCCTGAACCTGTGCGACACATTCAATACACAGAAAATCATCCGGTTCACGGACCAGGCGAAGTTTCTCACCCAGTGTCCAAGTCTCAGCAGTTTTACGGATTCTAATGAGGCAGTGACTCTGTCAATTCGAGCTAACGCTCGGAGAGTCCGAGTTGTGCATTCGAACGCCCTGCTCAATGTAAGCGAGTTCGAATAAACGAGGATTCAAAGCTAAAGATCAAACGTTGTGCGGATGCCGGATTGGGGTATCTGTCCGACTAAGAGTTTAGCACGAAAGTGCACGGAAAAGTTTACCAGGGGGCGATTCAAAAGTGGCAGCACTTTTGATCGCTCCTTTGTTTTTTGGTGGCGAAAGAAGTTCTGCCGGTGAGTGCCGTAAGAATCGAAACGTTCCAGTAAACGACAAAAGCCCCATGACTATCAAAGCCAGAAAGACATTCAGAATGTTGCCCAACACCAAGAAGCATCATTGGGTCTGTCGAACAATCTTATTAACGACCGCATGGGTTCTAAGCCCACTGGCGATCGCTCAGGAATTCCACCAGCCTCTAAGCCAGCATACTCCACCAGGACAGGCGGCAGCGTGGTTAAATTATCTGCGGCAATACGATGCCGCATGGCTGCAACCCATGCAGGTAGAAGTACAGGGTGGCGGAAGTCTGGAAGTCTATTCCGGATCGAATCACCCCGTCGGCAGGGGGCCATCTCCAACAATCGTCGCAGCCAATGCGGGGCATCTGTATCGCTTTCGAGTCAGCGAAATGACGAACTTTCCTGAAGCAGAAATCTATCCGTCCGTCGAATTGCTTGACCGACTGCATCCACCGGAAGGACGTGCAGACGACTTTCCCATTCCAATCATTTTTACTGCCGATGATATCCAGACAGCACTTAACGGTCAGCTGGTAACGCGAATCATTTATCTGGAACAACCACAGATCGCTCAGTCGCTGGACCCACTGCGCCGCGAAATTCCTCAAAGCCTTCCCGGATCAGAAAACGCACTGCAGGAAGCCGATCGACTTGGCAGACCAATGGCCGTGATTCGAATCGGAGGCCGACTTCCATCTGGCGGATCACCTCCATCGTTCTTCGGAACGGGCGGTGCTGTGCAAATGCGTCAGCCGCCATCAGGTGCAGCAGCTCATTCACCAGCTTCGGTACAAATGAATTCTCCCGCCATGATTCGCCAGGCTTCTACGCAGCGACGATAGCCCCTACCGCTCGTGCCCTCTTCTATCTTAAAAAACGAGCCCACTTCTAAACGAACACATCGAACCATGATTGCTTCCAAACGCCTATCACTGTTGTTTCGTTCTGCGTCGCGGCGATTTCAGTTGCGTCACATTCAACTGACTCTGCCTTTGTGCCTGGTTGCCACTTCCGGTTGCGCGTCGTTCTTCGGACCGTATTCTTCAGACTACGAAGCAGCGTCCCCACAGCAACAGCAAGCCACTGAGAAACCAGTGGTTGAAGTTGAAGCAAAGTATCCGCCAACAGCGAAAAACTCCCACCTGCAACCACTCACCAAACCCGATTTCGCCTTCTCAAACAACAATCTGCCGCAAGATGGTGCGGCAGATTTTGCCGTGCCGCGGGAAGCAACGTATACCCCACACGCGGAAGCAAAAGTGAATCCGTTTGCTGAAATGGCTCAAGCAGAGCTGACTCAAACAGCCTTGGCTGTCCCGACATCAAACCACGCTAACTCCGATACATCCGCAACTACGTTCCACGCGGCTCAGCCACGCATGCCAACGGCTCAGGATCATTGTCCGCCAGCGTCCGAATTCACCGTGGCTGCTTCGCCATATGCTGAAGCGTATCCTGAAGAATATATTTTCGACGGAGGAGATCGTGACCATCCGGTGCACTATCGCGGCGGCGAGATGGCAGGCCTCGATACAGAAGACACAGTGGCCGAATTCAAAGACGAAAACGGAAAAAACCACGTCAAAGCCAGCAATCGAGTTGCCGTTTATGCACCTCGTTTTGGAGCAATCAGAACCGTCGCCGGCCCCGGCATCGATATCAAAGTTGACAAGGCGGCCGGAGCCACAGACATCGCAGGCATCGACAGCCTAAACGAACGTGTGGGCCTGGATACCAGAAGCTTGAACACACCAGCGTCCGGACTCGCCATGCGTGAAGGTGCCAGCGGCATCGAGATCGCTCAGCCAGCTCACCTGGCTCGCAAGTCCGATTCCGCGTTCCAGAACAACAAGGTTGATCGGGGCCTGGAATCAAAAACCGCGATCGGCATGGGCCTGTTGGAAATGTCCACGATTCAGGAACTCAACCTGCAGATTGTTGAACCGGCAACTTCCGATATCAAGACCGGCTTCGGACAAACGGCTGCCACAACACAGGCTACTCAGGTATATGCGACATTCCGACTACAGGCGACGGTGGGAACCGAAAAGAACGGACGCAAGGGCGAAATTCACATCACCAAAGAAGCATCGCCGTTGGTTGCGAAGTCCGGTGATATCATCACGTTCAAAATCAACTTCCGCAACATCGGCGACTACAATATTCACGATGTGCGGATCATCGACAACCTCACTCCACGGCTGCAGTACGTAGAAGGCACGGGACAGATTGACACTCCGGGCGGTGCGGGTGGTGGCTTAACGGCTGTGCCAAACAGAGAAGGCAGTCAAACACTGGAATTCACTCTGGACGAACCGCTGAAGGGCGGCGATTCCGGAACGCTTACGTTTAATGCTCGAGTGCTATAAACCACTTCTAAAATTGGCACCTTAACCCAAAGCATACTCGCGTTTAGCCCCAACTCGAATACAAGGCGTTGCCCCACGAACAGGCATCACCTTCAATGCGGGGCTAAACGACTTCACGGATCCCGTTGGGTAACAGGTCGGAAGGCTTATTCTCATTTAAGTTTTTGAAGCAAAGATACGCAGGTCAGCAAGTACGGAATCTACAGACGTTTCATACGTTTGTGATGACTTCTGCAAAGTGGAAGGGACTTTGAAGAAGTCAAGGTGCCGTGAGGGGACGCATCCTTGTGTAACCTGCGTGTCAACAACAGAGCCCGCTGCCGAATCGGTAGTGGGCTCTGTTTTTTTCGCCTTCATAACTGCCCGACAGACACTGCAAACGTGAGTCGAAGCCCGCAAAGAACGGGATCGCTGGATAATTCCAACCGCTCACTGATTGCCATTCGCCTGCCTGCAGATATCATCACTTGCTGCGACCGGTAACCTGAGCTGTTTTGCCGTCGTGCTATCGTTCAAGACGCCAAGTCACCATGTGACCGCTTCACTGTGCCATAACCGATTTAAGTGAAGTCGCTTCGTCCACAAGAAACCACAACCAGTATTTAGTGAGTAAGCAATGTCAGAGTTCCGAGTCGAACGAGATTCAATGGGAGAAGTCCAGGTTCCTGCCGAGGCCTATTTTGGAGCTCAAACACAACGGGCCGTCGAAAACTTCCCGATTTCCGGGTGGGAACTTCCACCCGACATGGTCCACGCCATGGGTCGAGTTAAATATGCATGCGGTGTCGCCAATCGCGACCTCGGCAAACTAACGGGCACCGGCAAAAACCCGCTGACTGACGAACAGGTAGCGGCGATGCTGGAAGCTTGCCAGGAAGTTGCTGACGGAGAACTTGACGACCAGTTTCCGATCGACGTGTTCCAGACAGGGTCCGGCACATCCAGCAACATGAACGTGAACGAAGTCATCAGCAATCGAGCGATCGAGATTCTGGGTGGCGACCGTTTTTCAGCAACCAAGACTGTGCATCCCAACGACCACGTCAACATGGGTCAAAGCACAAATGACACATTCCCAACCGCAATCCACGTTGCCGCCGGCACAGCCATCCACAACGACCTGATTCCTTCCCTGCAACGATTTGCCGACGAGTTGACTTCAAAGGCCGAGCAGTGGGACCAAATCATTAAGATTGGCCGCACTCACCTGGCAGACGCAACTCCTCTGCGACTGGGCCAGGAATTCGGCGGATTCGCTCGACAGCTACAACTGTCCGTCGGACGAGCAACGCGAGCTATGGAAGCTGTACTTGAACTTCCCGTGGGTGGCACCGCCGTTGGTTCCGGAATCAATACTCATCCTGAATTCGGCCGACGCGTTGCCGCTGTGCTGGCGGAAACGACAGAAGTTCCGTTCGTTGAAGCAGCCAACCACTTCGAAGCGAATGCTCAACGAGACGGCCTTGTTGAATGCCACGGCCAACTGCGTGCAATCGCTTCCACCTTGTTTAACGTCAGTAATAACCTGCGTTGGTTGGGTTCCGGACCACGTTGTGGCTTCTACGAAGTGCAGCTTCCCGACCTGCAACCGGGATCGTCCATTATGCCAGGAAAAGTTAATCCGGTTATGTGCGAATCGATGATGCAGGTTTGTGCTCGAGTAATGGGCAACGATCAGACCATCGCCTTCAGCGGTGCCACGGGCGGACAATTCCAGCTGAACATCATGATGCCCGTGATGGGCCAGACAACTCTGGAAAGCATCATGCTGCTGGCAAACTGCTCTAACGCCTTCGTGGAATTCTGCCTGCTGGGTATGGAAGCCAACGAACAAGCGTGCGAAGCGTCGGTCGAAAAAAGCCTGTCGATGGTCACCAGCCTGAACCCTCATATCGGCTATGAAAAAGCGTCAGCTCTGGCCAAAGAAGCGTTTAAGTCCGGAAAGACAATTCGCGAACTCTGTACAGAGCAGAACATTCTGCCAGCCGACGTCCTAAAGGAAGCTCTGGACCCCATGAGCATGACAGAACCACACGCCTAACCGTTGTCGGAAAGTTCCGGCGGACGATGGCGTAGTTTGACCGGATAGTTGTATCACGCCAATCCTCCAAACACGTTTCCGTGAGCGAGAAGACGTGTTCGCATTAAGCAGATTCGACTTCAACAACTGCGGCGCGATGCCGATAACGCAAGTTATCGGCTCGATCCTGGGACGTAGCTCAGGGGTTGACGCCACAGCCTTGCGTCAGCCGCAGTGGTAGAGGCACAGTACGTTTTCAAAGTGATGCCGCCAATTACTCGGCGCCAAGCTCCATCAAAAACTGGCCCATTTCTCCGGCGGCATGCTCATCGCCCTGTTTACGAGCGTAGTCGATGCCACGGCGATAAATTGCCCGCGCATCATCAGTGCGATCAAGCCGCGCCAACTGTTGCCCAGCCATCAGGAAAGCAGGTACGTAAGCGGGATCGTCCGACATCAGCCCATCAAATATTTCCAGGCTGCGTTGGTGCTCGCCTTCTTTTTCCCATTCCAGAGCCAGCATGTACCGCAGCATGGCGTCCTGAGCATCGTCGACCAGCATGGCCTCTAGTTTTTCTCGTCGAGCTGTCATTATTTGCCTTGTGTTAGAGCGTTATTCATTCAGAAGATCGGCGAATTGACGACCCGTTGTGGAAAGCGGCAGTTCCGTTAACTGTCTCGTTGAACACCATTTATACCCCGATCCTCGACGCAACCTGCCCCCGTCTGCAGCACAGTCAAGACAAAGCAGACGAATTCGATACCGCGTCACAGCATGACGAATCTGCGCCACAGTCTGATAGCTCGAAATCAATAACCCGGTCTGCTTTTCAACCTGTTGCCGAATACTGGCTGGCACCACGTATTTGGGCTCAAGTAATTCGGCACCAAACAAACTTTGCTGTCCGGGCAGGACGGCCGCTTTTGTTCGTTTTTTGTCTGGAACCTCTATTCCTTCACCAACGTCCTGAGGAATTTCGAAGCGAACAAAATCCCACAACCCTGCCCAACGTTCATTCTCAGAACGCTGCCTCAACAAGAACTGATTTCCTCGACGAACGGCAATAGAAACTTCCACAACATCGGTAATTTCCGTCTTCTTCTTTTCCAGCGGTATCCGATGCTGCAAACCGGCTTCATAAGCCTTGCAAGAAGCCAATAGAGGACACTTTCGACAGTCGGGATCAACAGGGCGACACACCTGCGAACCGATATCCATAACGGCCTGATTAAAGTCGGCCGCACGCGTTCGCGACACAATCCAGCCAGCAAACTTCCAGAGTTTCTTTTGCCCTTCGGCGTTACGCGGGTCGATCTCCAAGGCAATCAACCGGGAAAACAGTCGAAGAGTGTTCGCTTCCAAAATGGCGGCTGGCTGGTTGAACGCGAATGACGAAATCGCACCGGCAGTGTAGGGTCCAATTCCCGGTAGCCGCTTTAACTCTTCAGACGATTCAGGAAAACGGCCGTCCAAAGTATCAACAATCATGCCCGCCGCTTTGTGCAGGTTGCGAGCCCGACTGTAATAACCAAGCCCTTCCCAAAGTTTCAGCACGTGTTCCTGTTCAGCCGCCGCCAGACTCTGAACATCTGGAAACCGTTTCAGAAAACGTTCGAAGTACGGCACAACGGCAGCCACAGTTGTTTGCTGCAGCATGATTTCACTAATCCAGATTCGATAAGGATCAGCCGATTCACGCCACGGCAGTTTACGACCATGGTTGTCGTACCATCGTAAAACACGAGATCTCAACCGCCGTCTCCACCCGAGATCCGTTTCTTTGGGATAAGCAGACATCAACCCCTAGCTTTACAATACAGCAAATTCCAAACACAGCGAATCGCGTTTCAAGCGACCAGAAGATTAGTTGCCCTGACTAACTAACGAAAGTGTCACGAGTATTTTTCGAGCGTGCGACGCTTTTCATCACTAATTCGCCGCCTTAATATTGAGCGACGGCTATTTGCCAGCACGCTTAGGCGCAACGCGACACTGATTTAAAATCTGGTCGGCACGCATATTGAGCTGGACGCCGTGGCCGAATGGATCACTATTTGCTTTCCGCATTCGCACACACTTGAACAGAAAGATTCCAGTGCTTCGACTTTCCGCTATTGCGCTCGCGCTAATTTTCACCACTGAATTCCTAGTGACGTTAGTCGGTCCGTCGAACGAAGGACGAGCCCTGGCCGTCCCTATCCAGGACGACCGGCAATCTGACAACAAACAAATAACAACGGACGTACAGGCAACTCTTGATGCCCAGGTAGCTGCCTGGAATAAGGGTGACATTCCCGGTTTTATGGCTGGCTATGTGAACACTGAAGAACTTCGATTTGCATCGGGTAACTCCATCATAACCGGCTGGAAAACAACGCTCGAACGCTATCAGAAGCGTTACTCAGATCGGCAACTGATGGGAACCCTTGCATTCAGGAACATCACCATCACGCCTTTGTCAGACGAATATACCGAAGTGTTCGGGGAGTTTCATCTAGCCCGCGACAGCGACACGGGCGACATGGAAGGGCTATTCACTTTGCTGATGAAGAATACCGAAAAAGGCTGGCTGGTATTGCACGATCACACGTCTTCTGCCGGTGAATAATCCGTAGCACAACAATAAAAAGTTAAGCAGACTTACGCGGCAAAACGAAAAAGTCCCGGGCCTTTTGACGGGACCGGGACTTCTGTCTTTGATTACCGGCGGCATCGAAGCCAAGTCTGGCTAGACTTCCTTTGAATCGATCCAGGTCATCATGCGGCGGAGATCTTTGCCGACCTGTTCAATTTGGTGTGTTCGTTCGCGACGACGTGTGGCATAGAACGATGGCTGACCGGCTTTGTTTTCGAGCAACCAGTCGCGAGCGAATCGCCCCGACTGAATGTCCTCCAGAACTCGCTTCATTTCGGCCTTGGTTTCTGCCGTCACAATACGAGGACCAGTCTTGTAGTCGCCGTACTCAGCTGTGTTGGAAACACTGTATCGCATGTAATTCAGGCCGCCCTGATAAAACAGATCGACAATCAGCTTCAGTTCGTGCATACATTCGAAGTATGCCATTTCTGGCTGATATCCGGCTTCTACCAGAACTTCGAAACCAGCCTTTACCAACTCAGAAACGCCGCCGCACAGAACAACCTGTTCGCCGAACAGGTCGGTTTCTGTTTCTTCCGCAAACGTTGTTTCGATAACACCGGCACGAGTTCCGCCAATACCCTTAGCATAAGCCAAAGCCAGCTGTCGAGATGTTTCAGAAGCGCCTTCGCTAAGAGCGATCAGGCTTGGTACGCCGCCACCCTTTTCGTATTCGCTGCGAACCAAATGGCCGGGGCCCTTGGGTGCCGCCAGAGCACAATCAACACCGACTGGAGGCACGATTTGGCCAAAGTGAATGTTAAATCCGTGCGAGCACATCAGCAAATCGCCGGACTGCAGATTGTCTTTGATATCGCTGCGATAGACGTCGCCCTGAACTTCATCCGGCAGCAGAATGTTGACAAGGTCGCCCTGCTTCGCTGCTTCGGCAGCAGACATTGGCTCAAAACCATGGCTTTTGGCCAGGTCGTAGTTGGGGCCGCCGGGACGCTGTCCGACGATGACGTTGCAACCACTGTCGCGAAGGTTCTGAGCCTGAGCGTGTCCCTGGCTGCCATAGCCGATAATGGCGATGGTTTTGTCTTTAAGAAGGCTAAGATCTGCGTCGTCGTCGTAGTAAACCTTGGCTGCCATGAAAATGGTCCTGTCTGAGGTTGGAAATCTGTCTACAAATATGTGTTAGCGAAAGAACGGCGAGTACCGCTCATGTCCGCAGAAAGCCAAACAACATTTCGCAAACAGCGAAACGACTATAATTAGACGACGATCATCCTGACCGCGCGAATCTGGCTGGCGGCATGATGTCACATGAATAGCGCTCATTATCAGAGCCCAAGCATGGCACAATACAGCAAACGTCCAGCAAGATCAGGTCAAGAGGCGGATGCTTCTGAAACTTCCGGAATTACGTCTGCTGGCAGGTCCTGAGTAATCGTAGAGTCTCGCAGCATGGCGATTCGCCCCGTTCGGACCATTTCCAGAATGCCAAAATCCCGCATGCGATCGATAAATGCCTCGATTTTGTTTTCGCGGCCTGAGATTTCGATCATTACGTGATCAGATCCGACATCAACAATCCGGCCTCGGAAAATGTCGACCAGTTCACGAACTTCCGTCCGACGACCCTGTGCTGTATTGACCTTAATCAGCATCAGATCGCGTTCAACATAGTCCTGTTGAATGTAATCCTGGACGGTTACGACCGTAATCAGCTTCTCAAGCTGTTTGCGGACCTTATCCAGCACTTTTTCGTCGCCATTCACCACAAATGTGATTCGAGAAAACTGCTCATTTTCCGTCGCACCGACGGCCAGACTATCAATATTGAAAGCCCGAGAAGCCAACATTCCCGAAATGTGGGCCAAAACGCCCGGCTGATTCATCACGAGTGCAGAAAGAATGTGTCGCATCTGAAAGTGCTTCGAAGTCAAAAGTCAGGTTCGGATTTCCGCTGGATACGAGAAAAACGCAGAGCCGCTCATTAAATGGCAGCAAGTCCAGCAAGCAGTGGAGTCTACGGACGAGGGATTCCCAGGGCAACCGGCGAGTTCGATTCCCACAAGGATTCAGCCACGTTCTCGATGCCAGAGCGCGAAGTCAACGTCTGGACGCCCAAAGGTCAGCGAAACGACGTCTTATTAAGTCGTTCGAGCAGATTACGAAGACTTTTCAGCCGATTCCCACCATTCTGAATCGATGCATTGCTCGGCAATCCGTGTTAACAGATCCTGAGGCAGAGCTGATTCCAACAACTGCGAATCGGCGGCCACAGATTCCATCACAGGTGGTTCGGATATAGCGACGTAGACTTCTTCTGCATCGTCTGCGTTGTGTGCATCATCCGGTGTCCATGACAGTCCAGTCGCCACCGCTGCAGGAGCCAATTCGATTTCCAAGCTGGTTAACAGTGTTTCAACGTTGTTAGAACCCGACTCAATAGCCGCAATTCCACCTACAAAATCAACCGGTATACTCCATGCACCCGTGCTGCCATCTGCGTACACGGCTCGAACCCAAACGCGATAGTTCCCATCGTCCAGCGGGTTTGTGGCGGTAAAGGAATTTCCCGTCACATCGACATTAATAAAGGTGAAGTCAACACCGATGTGCGACACCCAAAGCTGATATCCAGTGACATCGGCGTCGTTCACTTCCAGCCAGCTGAATTCCGGAAACAAAGTAACTTCTCCGGGAGCCGGCGAATTCAAAACCGGTCGGCCACCTGTTGCAGTGAACGCATAAACGTCGCTCCATGCCGCAAAGTTGCCGCGCGTGTCAATTGCTCGAACCCAGACTGCGTAGTCACCGGCCGGAATCGTTTCGGCAAATTGGTACGTTGTCGTGCTGGAATAGTCTTCTAAAAATGAAGGCCGAGTATCGAATTTTCGCACGAGAACTTCGTAACGAGCGGCACCGTCAATTCGAGTCCATTCAATCACGGGGCGCCCTTCAGTCACAACGCCGCCGATGATGGCAGGACCAGTGATCGTTGGAGGCACCAATGTGCTGAATTGAGTTGGACTGCTCCACACTCCATAAACCACGGGACCAGTAGTCGGACGCGCGATGGCTCGCACCCAAAACACGTAGCCACCATCAGCCAGAGTATCCGGAATCTGCCACGAATTCGTGCTGACGGTCAGTCGGTAAATTGGCGTATAGGTAGATCCCGGAGCAATTGGTTGACCAAACGGCTGTCGAGCAACAAACACTTCGTAATGAGTCGCACGATTTACAGCGTTCCATGTCAACAAAGGCTTGACCTGAAATGTTGGAGCACTCGGGTTGAGATTCTCAGGCTGAGGCCCAACGTTAAACTGATACACATCACTCCATTTGGATAACCGACCGCTGCCATCCGTTGATTGAACCCAAACACGGTAACGCCCCAGTTCCAACGCGTCTGTCTCTGGTATTGTGAATGATCGGACCTCTTCGCGAACCGGCAAACCAGACAGGTCAAGAACCGGATCGCCATTGTCATCAAGAACCGGCGTAAGATTATTTACGAAGTACTGTCGAGGCAAACCCGTCGTGACATCAGTGACCCAAATCTGAAATCGCCGTGCATCATTTGCAGACGTCCATGTAATGGTCGGCGTAGTGTCTGAATTTAACGGAATCGCGCCGACGCCGGTAGGCCCGGTAACCACAGGCTTCGACGCCAGCAAAACGTCTTTAGAAGGTGACCATGGTGTACTGGTTCCGTCTTCAAAATTCCCACGAACCCAAATTCGCAGACCACCAAGACTCAGCTCGCTATCTGGAGTAAAGCTTGTGCCAGCGATGCCTCGCTCAACAAGAATCACGTCGTATGTTTCCAGGCTGGCAACCCACAAATCATAGCTGACAGCGTTGTCGACGGCCGCCCACGAAATTTCTGGAGTCGGATCCGTTATCGTCCCGGTTGGTGTCAGGATGTTCGGAATGGTTGTCAGCAGCAATCGGGCTTCAAACGTCTCAATTTCGACCGGCTGACCGGAAACGAAATTTCGTCGAGCACCTGAACGAGCTTTGGATCGGGAAGTAAATTTCATAGTCCTGCCCACTTTTTCTAACCAGAATGGCAAATAGCGCTATCCTCAGTCGGTATCGCCGCAATGGCGGTCTCAAATCAAAAGCGCAATCAGCACAGACGTCAAAATGACTGAATTTCCCAGTTCGCGGCAGCCAGATCTCCGTGAACGCAACTGCCTGCCCAAACTAACCAGCCGGAAAAATCAGGAACAACGACACTGATTCACCCCATCAAATCGCCGTTCCCGACAAACTAACACGACGCGAACCAGACGAAATCCCAACACTCGAAACGGCTGGGGGAGATCGCAATCTACTGCGCTGCGGGCCAGTTTGGGGGTCACAGGAAACAGCCATCATCAGGCCGAACTCAGCGTTTTGGGGCCATAAATCAGCGTAAAACGCTGCAATAATTCTGACTATCGATATGCCAGCGAATTCCGATCGTGTACAGCGTCTTATGAAATGAAGTAGCGAAACTCGTGTTGAGTTTCGGCCGCTGAAACCAAAGGACAAGGCCGAAAGTCCTGACGACGTTCGCTACGAGTGACCGCACTTTTTTCCGATACCTGCTCAAGGCATCCGGACATCTTCAGCACCGTCCTAAATCGTGAAGGAGCGTCACAACACGAAATCCGCAGACTTCAACATTAAGCGGAACAGAAATCAGGTCGGTCATTCATTAGACCGCGGGTTTGCCGCATCCAGAATCGCCCGCGCGGTTTCCACATCGGGCCAAATGCCTACCGAACTGCCGGCCAGTAAGGCACCACCAACAGCCGCTTCCTCAACGGTTGCCACAAGTTCAACGGTCATGCCAAAAGCTTTTTCAATAGCTTTCACTAAACTCGGATTTCGGCGTGACGCGTTGCCAGACATCACAACTCGCTTCAATACAACTGGACGCTGATTGCCAGCCTGGTCGTAGACGGACTTCATCGTGTCTGCGATACCGCTGAATATACTGCGAGCAATATTGACCGGTGTGAAATTCCCGCGACCGATGCCGCCAAACATAGCTCGACGTTGAGGATCCGGCCGCGTACCAGAAAAAAACGGCTGACACTTCAGTTCCACTTCCTGGTCAGAATCACGATCCAACACTGTCGCCAGATACTTCCAGATCTCATCCGCCGTTGTGCTGATTCCGAATTCCGCCAGCCAGTGTCGCAAAGTTTCGTTTAGCCAGGCAATCGCGTCACCACCGCATAACCCGGCTCCGACCAGCATGAAACCTTTTCCGTTATTGGATGATTGGCGTGAACTCGCTGCCAAAAATCGAGTATCCATGCCTTCCACACGCACGAACTCAGGAACACGCCACGCGATCTGACCGCCCGTCCCAATATTAATCAACACCGACTGGTTGTCATCCGGCAAACAGCTCAACACCGATGCCTGATGATCACCTACGGAATTGCAGACAACAGCATCGTTCGGCAATCCGGTTCTGGCGGTTACTGCGGGACTCAACAAACCGAGCACTTGCCCGGAATCACAAACCTGAGGCAACCATTCGCGCTGCACGTTTGCCGCATTTAACAGTGACGAACTCCAGTCATTCGCCTGAAGGTCGAATAGTCCAGAGGACGCGGCATGACTTTGATCAGTGACGGGCGAGCGATCACGAAGCTGACCAGCAATCCAGTCTGCAACAAAACTCACACGGCAACAACCAGCCGGCCATTGCCCCAACTGTTGCAACGTAAACACGGTTGTCCCCAGATAACCAGTCGCAAACTGGCAACCTGTAGGCCACATGTCCGAGATGCCCGCTCGATCAGACAGCAATTCAAGAAGCGTTGTGCCTTCAGTCATTCCCACAACTGAACGCTGATCCTGCCACGTAATAATGTTGCTGACCGGATTATTGTCGCCGTCCAGCAACACAACACCGTGCATCTGTCCCGTCAGCCCTAAAGCAACTACGTGGCCCCCGTCCTGGCGGCACAGATCCGCGACCTCGGCCAATAGCTGAAGCGTCACTTCAAGTAGTCTGGCGGGATTCTGTTCGGAATAGCCGGCCGGAATCCCGGGAACGTCAGCACTATGAGTTCGCGTGAGAGCCTTGACCAGTCGTCCAGCTTCGTCAACCGCAACAACTGAAACGCTGGTGGTACCAATATCAATTCCTAAAACAACAGATGCCATTCGGCTCTTCCCCAACATGCCTGAAACGTCGCTTGAACATCTAAAATCACAATGTCAGATCTCTACAGGCCGCAGAAAACTGATTTTGTCGATAAATTCTTACATTTCCCACTACACACCTCTAACATCGTCGCAGCAAGCGGCCGAGTTTCCTGTATAGACAAGACCAGCGTTCGGCATGTTACAGCGGTCTCAAAAGGGAACCACCGTAACGCTTCAAAGCCATCGCTGTTAGCATGCAGTCACAAAACGTGCGACAACGCTTAATACGTAAGTACGCTTTCAGGATGGTTCAGAAACTTCAGCCCGGCAAGTGCAATGGTCAGCGAAGACGATCTTCGAAAAAAACGAATCTACGTGGGAATTCTGTCGATCGCCAGTGTGGTGGGTTCGGTTGTGCTGGAGTTCTATCCTGACAATGAAGGTTTGCAGGGCGCGCTGCTGCGAGTTGGACTGTTGCTGGCAGCGTTTTGGCTAGCGATGCCAACAAAGTCTCGACCAGCCGCATGGAAAAGTATTTCTTCCAACTGGACCCTGGTCGGACTTGTCATTGCAGCAATTGTGATGCCTCGAGCAAAGGCGATGTTCCCCATAATCGCCATCATCGCGGGAATTGCCTACTTCGCTCGACCACGAAAATAGCCCACTCAATTGGGGCCATGCACTTAATTGCAGAGGCCCACCACCGGCGTTACCAAACTGTGTGATTCCTTTGCACCTTCGAAAACACTTTAATTTCAGGCCGTGGGCACCGTTCACAGCAATTTTATCCAAAACGCGAATGACCGCGGCAAGATCAGGATTTGCAGTAGCGTTCGACCACGAAACGCGATTGAACAGCGTCTGACACATTCCGGATTTGCCGCACGCCATCGTAATCACCCCCACGACATGCAATGACCGCCTGTCGCAAGCGGCCATCCTGTCATCTTTCACCGAGCCACAAACGACGCGAAAATTTCTCGGACAGTGTTCGTCCAAAGATTTCAGGAAGCGAAATCAGGATGCAGGTGCCAGAACTCGACGTGTGTCTCGTTGCGATTTGTTCGTGTGACTTCCTGATGCCGCTTGCGAAAACACCTGGTCAATCGTATCAGCAGGATCAAGGTCAGCAATGGATTCAACAATGCGGTCGGGCCGAAACGCAAACTTACTCAAATCCTCTCGTCTGGTGCCACCGGACAGGACCAGAATCGATCGAAATCCGGATTGAACTCCTCCCAGAATATCGGTTTCCATTGTGTCGCCTACCATAATGGTTTGATCTGTAGTCAGACCAAGCTCTTTGCGAGCCGCTCGCATCATTATCGGGCTTGGCTTCCCAACACTAAACGCTTTCACCCCGGCGGCAGATTCAAGCATTGCCACAATCGCACCGCAACCAGGTCGCGTACCGGTAGACGTTGGGCAGTTTGGATCAGGATTGGTGGCCACCAGCATGGCACCGCCCAGAATCATCTGCAAAGCGGTTTCCATCATTTCAAACGTCATTGTGCGACCTTCACCGACCACCACATAGTCTGGATCTTTTTCGACAATCGAATATCCATTGCGATGCAATGCCATCAGCAGTCCGCCTTCACCAATCACGTACGCCGTGCCATTCGGCTTCTGATGAGCCAAATAACGAGCTGTCGCCATGGCACAGGTGAAGACGTGTTCTTCGTCAACATCAATGCCTAAACGCTGCAGCTTTGTCGTAACGTCGCGCCGAGTGCGCTGGCTGTTGTTTGTCAGAAACCGAAACGGAATATCAGCGTCTCGAATTCCCTGAATGAAACGATCCGCTCCGGGAATAAGTTCTCCGCCGCGATAAATAACGCCATCCATGTCAATCAAATAACCGTGCATCATATTCTTTCCGTAAGTCGTTTATGAAAATTTTGCAAAGACTCTGCCGGCAATGATTCCGTCACTGGCGACGCCCGACCTATCGCAACTGATGTGCCGATTCGGAAATCACTGCCCAACGTCAACGAATTCACTTCTCATAGACAAAACTGCACGTCTGACACCACCTGCATCACGGCGATGTTGATGCTCACGAATTGAGCATTATCGTTCTAATGCGCCGCTCAAGACACGATACGTTTAACTGACTACTTTTTAGTTGGGCTATTGATGCAGCCGAATGCAGTCAAATGCTTCGCAGCAATGGGTGAGCAAACAGGACCACGAACGTGATACATGCACGCGACTGCCAACACGTATCGATGTAAAACGATTGTAAGATCTGCAGGCCTGTAGGAATTTGATTTTGCACGACACGCATCCGTAACATCAAATACACAGCGAAAAATCATGCCACAGTCTGCCACGTCAAACGGAAACGATTGAATGACCAGCATTGGGAAAAGTTTTGCAGCAAGCTCAATTATTGGCGAGCTGTTATCTGCCATTGTCATTGACTATTGCAGTGGCGAAATAGGGGACGCAAATGCTGATTTGAATCGCCAGACTCTCGTTGCACATGCGGCATTAATAACTGCGGAACTCACGGGCACCGACGACGCGGGCACGTGGAATTCCTTTGAAGAAATGCACGAGATCTATACTCAGGCATTTGTCGATTCTGAAGGTTTTGGAATGAGTCGAATACTTACGTTTGACGAACCGAGTCGACGAACATTGTTTGTCAACGGTGTTGCTCACCGAGTCGCTGGCATGGAACTGATTGACCTGATGCAGCAACAACCAGTTGCCTACATCTCAAACTGGATGAACGTCACGCGCAGCCAACTGGATGTTTGCGAACAGCGAAATCTGACGGAATTCGAGCACACAGCGCTGGCATATTTAAAGCAGAGCAGGCCACATGTCTGGTTGCCGCCCGCCACCGCATCAATGTACGTAACGAACATTCGCAACGACTCTGAATCCGTGCTCCCGCAGGCAGCCAACGCACGTGCGATGGATCAGGAATACTCAGAAAAAAACGGCACTCTCATCGCCGGAATCACAGTCACCAGCTCCTGCACACACTGCCACAACGTGCGCGCGGGAACTCTGCTGAAAGCATTCACCTACAAGATGGAGCCGCAACAGCAGCCCAATATTATGGCTGAACTCATGCTGAACTCCGCTAACGAACCATCAGCACGCCCCAACGACAACTCGGAGTCACCTGAGTAATCTCAAGGGCGACGAAATTTCACCAGGACGGTTCATCCACGACTCTGACCGCGTCAGAATTGCGTGCAAATAAGTGCCAGCCAAATTCGCATTTTTCGCAATATCTGAAATGCAGGGATGGCACCTATTCACCACGAATTCGGCTAAACAGCTCAATTGCTTTACTGCGATCAGACGACGTACCGCCTGCAGCATTGCCACCCTGATGAGATCCACGCCGGTCGTTCTGAGATTCGTTGACAGTTAGCTGACGGCCACCCATGCTTGCACCGGACATGTGTTTAATCGCTTCGTCAGCGTCATCCAAAGATGGCATCGAAACAAATGCGAATCCACGTGACTGGCTTGTGGATGGATCGGTCATTATCCGCACCGACCCAACTCTACCAAACCGTTCGAAGGCTTGGCGCAGATCCTGTTCACGGACGTTAAACGGCAGGTTTCCTACAAAAATACTATTCACTCGATAATCTGGTTTCTATTGTTGTGCCCAGGGGATGAATACCTCAGTGGGACTGATAAAGAAAGTTGCGGGACAAGCAGCAGCCACCAAAGCAAGTGCTGTTCATGTGCAACAACTGTAGAGGATTTGAAAAAAATCCAATTTTGATCGACGGCAATTCAACAGAGGCAAATCACACATCTAAATAATGTGTGGCTCATGTTGCGGTCGTGAACAGAACACTCCGACGAATCGGAGCACTGCGAGAAACAACTTCCATCCATGGAAGATAACGGCTTGATAAAGAAACGGTCGCGATGTGCTACAGTCGTCTTAAACCAAACGCAGACGTGGTCCGCTATCGGTATCAGCTGCATCAAGTGTGCAGCTGGATAAGTTTTTGGCGACAGCAGGCGTCATCAGCAGCGTAGGACGGCCGGGAAGACTAATAACTTCGTCCAGCTTCCGAGGATTGCCGCGGTGGCACATCACGTTTCCTCCATCCTGCTTAATTCGCAGTATTGATGCGTCCGGGCGAGCAGACAGCAGTTGTGAAATTCGAGCCCATGCAGATTCAGTAATTGTCAGCATTCAATTTTTCCAGAATGGTGTAGTAGAAACAACGGCCCATCAAACTGTGCTCACTCACGTTTTTCCGCGTTGAGAACAGTTGTCAGTTCGCCAGCGTTAACAAAGGCAAACTCCGCAGTTAGACTGCGTTGCGAAATATCATTCGGACCAATCACTCGATCAGAGCGTCCAGGACAGCAACGGCTTTCACGCAACGCGGGAAAGAAGAAGCGAAAGCGTCTTCGCTACAAAAACGTTGAAGAGCAAGAAAAGCCTGACGCCGCCGTGCATCGCTTTGGTCGATGGCCCACTCGCCGAATTGTGCAAAACTGACGTCTTGCTCAAACATGCTTCAGTGGGAATTGTTCCGCCAAACAATTCATTGCATGATCGCCGATAACAACCTGCAAGCCACTCCGGCTTACCCTGCCACGCTGCCGAAGATCCGATCTATCGAACCTCGCTGAATCTGCGACAAACCAAAAACCATTACATTTCTGACAATTGCCAACTTCAACCCATTCACTATAGCGTGGCGGCGTCATTAAATCGAGTTCCGTTTACCAGCGTTTTTCTGAGGTTGGGTGGCGACGTACATAAGATGTATGACAGTGCCGGTTTGCATCGGGTGCTTTTCTTGTCAGCAAATCGAAAAAACACTGAAAATCACTACGCCTTTGCGCATCTGCTGTCCGACAGCGACTTTCGGACGACCTAACAGTACCATGTTTGGCAGATGGAAACATAACATTGCTTTGAGGTGATTCATGCTATCGTGTGGTCTTAGATTTTTGTTCGGACAGGCCGGGTCCGCTTCTGTCTTGTTGATTTGCGTTTTTCCGAACCCTCTGTTTGCTCAGACGTCTGCCGAAGCGACGTCTCAATCTGAGATGCAGCCATATGCCGAACCGATTACACACACAGATGTGACCATCGAAATGGTTCCGATTCCCGGTGGCACGTTTGTCATGGGCAGCCCTCCCAGCGAACTTAGCCGTGGTGAAGACGAAGGCCCCCAACACAAAATTGAGGTTGCTCCATTCTGGATGGGCAAGACGGAAATCACATGGGACCAGTATGAAATCTGGGGCGAAAACATCGACATCGCCCGCCGCAAGATCTTCGACTCACCGGCAACTCCCAACGATGAAATTGCGGATGCCATCACGCGACCAACTCCACCGTACACAGACATGAGCTTCGGAATGGGGAAGCAGCAAAACCCGGCTATCTGTATGACTCAACACGCGGCTCGCATGTACTGCAAATGGCTATCCGCAAAAACGGGGCACTACTATCGGCTGCCAACCGAAGCCGAATGGGAATACGCCTGCCGGGCTGGCACAACAACAGCGTACTCGTTCGGCGATGACGTTGCTCAATTGGATGACTACGCCTGGCACGCCGAAAACAGCGAAGAGCGATATCACGACGTTGGACAAAAGAAACCCAATCCATGGGCACTCCACGATATGCATGGCAGCGTTTCAGAATGGGTCCTGGACCAATACATTCCATCGGCCTACAGCAAACAAACAACTCTGGTCAGCAACCCACTAACTGTGCCTACCGTACTTTTCCCGCGCGTCGTCCGCGGTGGTGGCTGGGATGACGAACCAGGCATGCTGCGAAGTGCTGTTCGCGAAGGATCCAGCGAAGACTGGAAGCAGCAGGATCCTCAAGTCCCTCAAAGCATCTGGTATCACACAGATGCTCAGGCAGTCGGCTTTCGTGTAGTCCGACCTCTTGTTGTGCCGACTGCAGAAGAACGGGCGAAAAAATGGGACAGCACGGCCCCACCGCAATTAGACCCCGTTGTTGAATAGCGTTTCTTTCACTTTACTTACTATCATCTTTTATTCCCCAAACTGGCCCACCTTTTCAGGAGCAAACAGGCATGAAAAAACCTCAAACATCTAACACTTCGCGTCGGAGTTTCCTAAAAACAACGGGTACTGCAGCGGCAGCCACAACAATGCTTTCCGGCATTGCCTCAGGCGCACATGCTGGTGAAGACAACGTGATCCAGTTGGCCCTGGTCGGTTGCGGAGGACGCGGCACAGGAGCCGCCACCAACGCTCTTTCCATTGATGCAGGCCCGATCAAGCTGGTAGCGATGGCTGATGTTTTCCAAAGTAATCTGGATAACAGCCACGGAAATCTGGTCAAGAACTTCGGCGAGCAAGGCAAGATCGATGTTGCAGAAGACCGAAAGTTCATCGGGTTTGATGCATTCCAAAAAGCGATGGACTGTCTGAAGCCGGGCGACATTGTCATCCTGACAACTCCTCCAGGCTTCCGCTGGGTTCACTACACTTACGCTATCGAACGCGGACTGAACGTGTTCATGGAAAAACCCGTTACTGTCGACGGCCCAGGCACGCGAAAGATGCTGGCGTTAAACGAGCTCGCACTTCAGAAAAACCTGAAAGTCGCGGTTGGTTTGATGTGCCGTCATTGCGACGCTCGACGTGAACTCTTCGATCGCGTTCAAAGCGGCGAAATCGGTGAAATCAACATGCTGCGAGCATATCGCATGGCGGGACCAACAGCGTCTGCTGCCGTTCCTCCAAAGCCGGATGGAATCAGCGACCTGATGTATCAGATCAAGCAATTCCACGGATTTCTATGGCTCAGCGGTGGTGCGGTCAGTGACTTCCTGATTCACAACATCGACGAATCCTGCTGGATCAAAAACGCGTGGCCGATTGAAGCCAAGGCCAGCGGCGGGCGTCATTACCGCGGAGACTTCATCGACCAAAACTTCGACACATATTCCATTGAATATACGTTCGAAGATGGTGCCAAGCTGTTCGTTAACGGAAGAACAATCGCTGGCTGTAATTCAGAATTCGCGAGCTACGCTCACGGTTCAAAGGGCCTCGGAGTAATTTCCTCTCAGTCGCACTGGCCTTCAAAAGCCCGCATCTACAAGGGACAGAATGCGGACAAGGCAAATCTGGCGTGGGAATATCCGCAACCTGAAAAACATAATCCTTATGAGGCAGAATGGGAACACCTGATCGCAGCGATTCGTGCAGACGAACCGTACAACGAAGTAGAACGAGGATGCATGGCAAGCCTTGTGACTTCGATGGGCCGCATGGCAGCTCATACAGGACAAGTCATCACTCTGGACAAGATGATGAACTGCGAACACGAATTTGCTCCGGGCATCGACAAGCTGACATTGGAATCGGAATCTCCGCTGCAGCCTAATGCTGAAGGCAAGTATCCAATTCCATATCCAGGCCTGATCAAGAACCGCGAGTACGCATAAGTCTGAACTTGCTGGACAACGCTAAATAGAAAAGCCCGCCGTCTCAGGGGATAAGACGGCGGGCTTTCTTTTTCGAGCCATCGCATAAGCGGCTGGCCCGTATTTTTCGAGACACCTGAAAAGTGATTTACGCTTCAAAACATGAATTTGAAGCCTGCTGACATGGACTTAGTAGGCTCCGCTGTAGTTCCACATATTGACATAAGGATTCAGCGAAGGAAAATGACGATAGTAGTTCAGTCGCAGGGCTGGCCGAAGGTAACCATAGGTGTACGAATTGCCAACAGCAGGCACTGGCCGAGCAACAACCGCAGCGGTTCGACGTTCTGTATTATGGCGAACAATTGTCTGGTGGCGAGCGTTGCCGGTCAGAATCTCCATGGCAGAATCGTGGCGATATGACGGATTCACGTTGTACTCTGCTCGATTAAAGGGAACGCTTTTGTATAGCGTTGCATAGTCATTAACCTGAGCCGTTCCGCACGCTTCGCAAGGCTGCTCGCCTGCAACAGACGCTGTCGGTACTAGTGATGCTGAAGCAACCCGGGCCGCCGGTCGAATATCAATCACCCATTCCGAATCGGCCACAGGCATAATCTCGATCGGCTCTTGACGCTGTTCGCCTGCCGGCAGTGGAGCAAGTTCCAGTGTTTGAGCAAAACCGTTTGAGCTCAATGCCGTAAGTAATACAACTGCGATCCACGCAGTTAGACAGATTCGAAATCGAAGTGACATAGCCGGTTCCCCTTTATTCTCAATGCACCACAAATATGTGGTTTGCGGAAGTCATGATCAAACTTCACTTGAGGATGGGAGCAGTGGATACCCTGTGTCAATTCGCTATTTGTCAAATTGAAATGTTTTAATTCGCGGCGTTCGACCTGAATTATCGTGTCGATTCTTGTGGTTTGTAGCCAATATACACCGTCGCGATGCCGCCGGTGAGTTTTTTAAACGACGTTCGCTCAAGCCCCGCCTCTTCCATTATTTCCGTCAATTGACCGCCGCTGGGAAACTCAGAAACCGATTGCGGCAGGTACTCATAGGCGGCCTGCCGATTTCGGACGAGCAGTTGTCCGAGTTTTGGCAGTATGTTGCGAAAGTACCACTGATAAGTGCGACTCAACAGGCGATTGTCGGGTAGCGAAAATTCCAGCACGACAACGCGTCCACCAGCAGCACATACGCGAGTCATTTCTTCCAGTCCGCCGATGGTGCTGGACACGTTGCGCAACCCAAACGCAACGGACACCAATTGAAAAGTATTGTCTTCAAATGGCAGTTCCTGAGTATCCGCCTCCATGAAAACAACATCGCGGGTGTCTCGTTTTCTTTCCGCCAGTTGCAGCATGCCGTGAGTAAAATCGGTTGCAACCACAGACGTATCCGCCGCAGCTTCCTTCCGCCACGCAAACGCCAGGTCGCCGGTACCCGTACAGACATCCAGAATCGGCGACGCACCTTCCGGACGCGCCATCCGAACCGTCCGCCAGCGCCAATAAATGTCGGTGCCGCCAGACAGAAAATGGTTCATGAAGTCATAACGCCCGGCGATCTCTCCAAACATCTGCCGAACTCGACTTCCTGATTTATCAACGGGCATTACGGGGCTCCATCATCATGAACGAATTTAATAACGGTCAACCCGTAAAATCGTGAACAGCTTAACTAACGGTTCGACTTTGAACTAACCGAATCGATGTGGCACTTGTTGATTCCATCTGACAAACTGCCAAACCAACCTATTGGCAGTGGCTCAGAGCCATCAGGCAATAGGCCGTCACCAGATTGGGATCGCCTTCAAACCAGCGATCTGCCGGATTAAGCCAACTTCCGTTTGGCTGTTGTAGTTCGGCCAATCGTGCTGTCAATTCGGCCTTCCAGTTGTGAGCTGTGCCAGCCGCGTCAACAAACTGATCTTCGCCGATGACGTCCATCGTTTTTGCGAAGGTGTGAAAATAATAGAACAGCCCCTGCGGCCCCATTCCGGGATTTTCTTTCAGAGTGTAGTTCTTGCGAATCCAATCTGTTGCGGCCTTTACGCGTTCGTCGTTCTTATCGAGTCCCGCATAAATCAGACTCTTCAGGCCCGCATAGGTCATGCTTCCGTACGAACGCAGACCGCCATTTTCTGTCACGCCGGCCTTCGAATCTCCGCCTGCAGCTGGAGTATAGTAAAAGCCGCCATCGTTAATCCTGCCGGCAAAGATGGTGTTGTTTGCAGACGATTCCAGGTTCTGTGTGCGCGACACAAATACCAGTATGTTCTGCATCGCCGGGTCGTCTTCTTTCACGCCGGCTTTCTGCAACGCTTCAATAAGATACTGAGTGTTTGACATATCAGGCCGCTGATGTGAACCATATCCTCCGCCGCCCCATGCAGGATCCGAAGATTCAATTCCTTCCCCCTTATCCCACTGCAGTTCACGCAGAAAGCCTTCGGCCTTCTTGATGTACGTGTCGTACTTTCCATCTTTGTTTACTTCGGAAAGTGCGAAGACGGTAATGCAGGTTTCATAGTTCTTCTGCAAACTGTCTTTCGCGTAAAATCCGCCATCAGGGTTGTGATGCGACAGCAGGTTTTTTAGCCCCGCCGCAACCATGGGATCGTCCTCGGATACGCCGGAACGCAACAACGATGCGGTTACCAGCCCTGTCACACCGACAAGGTCGCTCTTCGTCCACGAACCATCTGGATTTTGCGTCAACCGCAGAAACCGCACCGACTTTTCACGCAATTGAACAATTGACGGCTCTTCGCCGATTGCCCCTGGCATCAGCAACATGGAACCCATCACGCAAACCAACATTTTTCGCATATCAAACCCCTCCGAAAAGTCGCGCCGTCAAAATTAATGGCGAGATCCTACAGCGAACATGCCCGTCCAATAGACGGGAAGTCGCCGAGCTTTGTATTCTAACGCTGATCTACCGCAAACAAGCGGATTGGCGGGCAACAAATGGATGAGCTTTGAATATTCAGATGAACGACTCAAATTCCTTACCATTGATTTCAGAAAACGACTGTAGCCCAGTCCCCGTATTTAATTGCCTGGTGATCCTCACTACACCAGACGAAAACGGACGCCGGCGCGGGCGAGTTGCAAATCTCCAGGGCATTTCCGCCGAAGGCACATCAGAACGCGACATCCTTGCATCTTTAATGAAGTCATTCAAAGCCAGCGTTCAAAAGTACTCGCAATCGGAACAGCAAATTCCGTGGATTGACCCGCCGGAATCACCCGCCCCCGGTGAGGTAGAACGCTTTATACCCGTTCACCTGTAAAGCAACTGACAGAATCATGTGGCCGGGTTCGACTCACGAAAATCAACCGCCACACAGCCAGCCCCGTCGTTCTCAGTCATGAGTCAGCGCAAACACTGAAGACACTGCATTAACATCTGATGAATTCGCAACACCTGCGGTCTTCCACAACCGAACAGACGTGCTGTACCAATACGAATTGCCATTCGTAGACAGAACTTAGTGCTCGCCGGCGCAGAGTTTCCGGAATATGTTAAACTTCGCGCGAGAGCAGAACTAAAGCTCTGTCAGCATGTGTTCCACCTCAGAAAGTAGTAAATGGCCTCCACGAATCCAACACGACGTAAGCTCGTCAAGACGCGAATCATCGCCACCGTTGGACCGGCATGCGAAGATTCTGAAACGATTCGGCAGCTGATCGTCGCTGGTGTCGACATTTTTCGTCTGAACTTCGCTCACGGCAGTCACGAATGGCTGTCAGGAATCCTGGAACGCATTCGCGAAATATCGAAAGAGCTGAAAAATCCGGTCGGCGTGCTGGCTGACCTGTCAGGCCCCAAAATCCGATTGGGTGAAATTCCCGGCGGCGAAGTCGTCTGTAAGGAAGGTACGCTGGTCCGCTTTGTCCGCGAACGTCAGTCGGACGATCCGTCCGAACTGACGTGCACGTACGAAAATCTGATTAACGATGTCGATCTGGGCGACCGCATCCTGCTGGCGGATGGCACCGTTGGCCTTTTGGTAACTGAAAAGGCAGAAGACGGAAAATCCATAACGTGCCTTGTGGCTGATCCCGGGACCATTCGAAGTCGTCAGGGAGTCAACCTGCCAGGCGTCGCTCTTAGCACACCCAGCGTAACCGAAAAAGACGAAGCGGATCTTCATTGGGCGCTGGACAACAAGATCGACTTTGTAGGACTCAGCTTTGTGCGTAGTTCCGGTGACATTGTTCACCTGAAAGAACTAATTGCCGCTCGAAACCCCGAGGTCACGCCGCTGGTGGTCGCAAAAATCGAAAAGACGGAAGCCATCGCAGATCTCGACGGTATCCTGAATGTTACTGACGCGGTCATGGTGGCTCGAGGCGACCTGGGTGTAGAAGCCGATATCAGTCGCGTTCCGATTCTGCAGAAGGAAATCATTCGACGCTGTAATCAAGCCCGTATTCCCGTCATCACAGCCACTCAGATGCTGGACAGCATGACAACCAACGAATTACCAACTCGCGCCGAAGTCAGCGACGTTGCCAATGCAGTTATCGACGGCACAGACGCTGTGATGCTGTCAGGCGAAACAGCAATTGGGGCTCACCCGGTCACCTGTGTGAGAATGATGTTGAAGATCGTTGAAAACGCGGACCCATTTGTCGTCGGCAATGATCGATCAGACCGTCAATCTCACGAATCTCGTCGAGCTAACCCAATCACTGAGGCAATGACTCTGGGAGCGACCGTCGTCGCCAACGACCTGAACGCTGACCTGATCGTCATCGCTACCAGCACCGGTCGAACAGCCTTGGCACTGTCGCACGCTCGTGGCCGAGTTCCGATTCTGGCTGTCACTCATCGCGAAGACACAGTCCGCAAGCTCTGCATCTATTGGGGCGTAACAGGCATTCAAAGCAAACTGGTTCGCCAGTCCGCTGATGCACTTCTCCAGTATGTCGTCCAATGGGGACTCGACAACAACATCCTGAAGTCAGGAAATAAGATCGTCGTGGTCGGACACACCAACTGGATTGCCGGAGGTCACGATCTGATGATGGTCCACGTTGTGCCATAAGCCACAGATTTCGGGCCGTTGAAGACAAGTTTGACACAGGTACTGCGCGTACCCGGTCAAATCGCGTCTTCACAGCATGCGGACGCCTTTCCTTTCTGGAGATCGCTGCCGCAGGTCGGTATTCTTACAGCCCCGACTTATCTACCCGCCGCTGTGAATGACTTATGAAACTTGCACACCTGACACATCTGCTGCTGTTTATTTGCGTTCCTTCGAGTTACGCGGATGAACTAAAAAACACCACTGCAGCACGGAACTCCGACGACCTAGAGTTCTTTGAAGCGAAGATTCGTCCCGTGCTGGTCGAACATTGCTATCAATGCCATTCGGCTTCATCCAAAACGGTGCAGGGCGGACTGCGGCTCGATTCTGCCGCGACCGTTCGTTCCGGAGGCGATACGGGGCCAGCCGTTGTTCCAGGTAACGTTGATGAAAGCCTGCTGTTGGCTGCGATCAACTACGATTCGTTTGAAATGCCACCAAACAAAAAGCTGCCGCCGAAAGTGATCGCAGACTTTAAAAAATGGATCCTCCGCGGAGCCGTGGATCCTCGCACAGGAGACCCCCCGGCGGCACCTTCGCAATTCGACATTGAATCCCGTCGTGACTTCTGGGCATTTCAACAGCCTCAATCAGCCAAACTCGACAACGTCACGGATTACTCAGAACGCATCGACAGACTTGTTCAGCGGCAGCTTGACGTTAAGCAAATCGCTCCCAACCCACCGGCCGAAAAACGCACGTTGCTGCGTCGAATGTATTTCGATCTGACTGGCCTACCTCCCACAGAAAGCCAGTTGCGCGATTTTCTAAACGACGATTCTGCCGATGCGATGACTCGGCAGGTGGACTTGCTGCTGGCATCGCCTCGATACGGAGAACGCTGGACGCGGTTGTGGCTGGACATCGCTCGATACGCAGAAGACCAGGCTCATATCGTCGGCAACAACAAGGCTCTCTTCTATCCAAACGCGTATCTGTATCGCGATTGGGTGATCAACGCTTTCAATAACGACATGCCATACGACCGATTCATCAACCTGCAATTAGCAGCAGACGCATTGGAAATGGATTCTGATAAGAACATAGCCGCTCTCGGGTTCATTGGTCTGGGACCAAAGTACTATCGTCGCGGCGATCCGGAAGTTATGGCCGACGAATGGGAGGACCGTGTCGACGTAGTCACTCGCGGGTTACAGGGACTAACCGTCGCATGTGCTCGCTGCCACAATCACAAGTTCGACCCCATTGCCACCGAGGACTATTACGCTCTGGCAGGCATTTTTGCTGGCACGGAAATGTTCAACCGCCCATTTAACAAAGACGACGAAAAGGAAAAGAACGGGCAGGCAAAGAACCCGGACAAATCACTGCATGTCGTCCGCGATACCAAGCCCACTGACCTGGCAGTTATGATTCGCGGCGACGTGAACAACAAGGGCGACGTCGTGCATCGCGGATTTGTTCAGGTATTGTATCCCGGGCCTCGACGAACTTTCGATTCCGGCAGCGGTCGTGCGGAACTTGCCCACAACATCACCGATCCGTCTAACCCATTGACCGCTCGCGTGTTCGTAAACCGCATCTGGCAGCAATACTTCGGAACGGGCATTGTCAAAACGACAAGCAACTTCGGGCAACTTGGCGAACGCCCTTCGAACCAGCCACTGCTGGATGACCTGGCCACTGGCTTCGTTAACAACGGCTGGAGCATCAAATGGCTACACCGTCAAATCGTTCTTTCAAAAACCTATCAATGTTCATCAACCAAAACAGCTCAGGCCTCAGCCAACGACCCAGCCAACGCCCTGCTGTGGCGCATACCGCGACGACGACTTTCCGTTGAAGGTTGGCGCGATGCAGTTTTGGCAGTATCCGGCGTGTTATCTGACCAAATTGGTGGACAGTCAATCAAGCCGGATAATCCAAAAGAAACGCGACGCACAATCTATTCTGAAGTCAGCCGCTTCGAATTGAACCCGCTGTTGTCGCTGTTTGATTTTCCGGATCCCAACACGCATTCCGCCAGGCGACAGGAAACTAATACTCCGCTGCAAAAACTGTTTCTGATGAACAGTGACTTCATGACAACAATGGCAGGTAATGTTGTCAGCCAACTGTCTTCGGCTGACACACCCCAGTCGCCCGAGCAAAAAGTCACCTCACTATTTAAAAAAGTTCTGCTGCGTCGCCCTGATCCTCAGGAGATCGCTGCGGCTATCATTTTTGTTAACGCCCATCCAGAAGACGGCATGTTGCAGTTTACTCAGGTACTAATGGCTTCCAATGAATTTTGGTTCGTGGACTAATCGCAAATGATGGATCAAAATTCACTGCATCGCCACGCAACTCTACTGACGTGGCTGAGGCTGATGAGGCTGCCGACGGTTTTCACCGCACTGGCGAATATTCTTTGCGGCTTTTTCGTGAGTAGCCGGGAACGCGACCTGGCGGTCATCGTTACTCAGCCCTGGTTCTGGCTACTGTTAGTTGCAAGTGCTGGCCTATACCTTGGTGGCATGGTGCTGAATGATGTTTTCGACGCCGCATTGGATGCAAAAGAAAGACCTGAACGACCGATTCCGTCCGGAGCAATTTCGCAAACCAAAGCAGCAGTATTCGGTTCACTGCTGATGGCATCCGGCATCGCGGCCGCCTGGTTTGCGGGACAGACTTCGCAATCGGGGACCGCCAGTTTCAGTATCGCCGTCATTCTGGCGGCGGCCGTCTTGCTGTACGACGCGGTATTAAAAAGCACCGTGCTCGGACCTTTAGGCATGGGCGCATGTCGCATGCTGAATATCCTGCTGGGAGCAAGTTGCTGTGGCTCTATGGAAAGAGTTCTCGCAAACCCTCAGCTTACCATGGCAATCGCTTTGGCCGTGTACGTAATCGGAGTCACGTGGTTTGCTCGCAACGAAGCAGGTGATTCGTCGCGAAAAGCTCTGCGAGCTGGATTGGTCATCGCAATCGCTGGCATCAGCATTAACCTCTGGGCGGCCTATCAATCACCCAGCTCCGCAGGAACAGGAGCTATGATTGCTCTGTTGCTGATCGCCGCCAATGTTTCGATAAGGTGCCTGAAAGCCATCGCCGCCAATCAACCCGGACTGCTTCAAAAGACCGTGGGATTCATGCTATTAAATATCATTTTCATGGATGCTGCCATGACGTTTTCGGTAACGGGTAGCAGCCGGCTGGCAACGATGGTTGTTATCCTGGTAATTCCCGCCACACTCATGAAGCGATTTATCCCGCTGTCATGATTTCCCGAAACGCACGAAGCAGGAATGCCATATATTCAGGAGGCACGCAATGGAAGTTCCCCTGGGTTCAGATGACCAGCCTGACAATCCGTATCAGGCGCCGAGGGCACCGTACGAACCATCGATTGTGGTTACGACAAAACATCCGTGGTTTCTGCGGACCGTTTTCCTGCAGTCAATTGTCGCCATGATTGGCGTCCCGCTAGCGTGGGCCAGTATCGAAAGCATCATCTTCACCCTGACAGGACTGTTTGTCACTGCCTTTGCGAAACGATGTGGCAATGAAACCGGGATCATCTACGGTTTGTCCGCACTGTTGCTTGCGCTCGCCGTATTTATCCTGATTAATTACAACAGCTGGTCGCCGGACGAAGCTTACTGGCCCGTCAATCAAATACTTTGTGCCTACGCAGTACTCGCATTACCAATTGCAATTTTGACGACACTGCGAAACGCGAATCAAGCGGAAGAAAAAAACGATCAGAAGACACCAGCTGTCTTTGATCGCCCACACTGGGGCCACACTTTGGTGGGCCACAGGTTTTAGACAATGTTGTTTAGTTAAAGAACTGAAACATGGCTCGCGGAGTTGTCACAGAAATGGCTCGCAGCAGGACACTGCAAAACGTCGCGCTGTATGCCGCCATCGTTGCGGTATACGCGATCATTCCGGCCTGGACGGAAACCAATTCACAGTACGAAAGCTTCATTGAAATGCCGCCTGACCTGCATGCCGCCTTCACTCTGGTGCTGGGATGGTTGCTGGTCTTCCGAACAAATTCGTCATATGCACGCTGGTGGGAGGCGAGAAAACTGTGGGGCGGCCTGGTCAACATCAGCCGCAACATGGCAATCAAGGTCGCCGACCTATGCAAAGCCAGAGATGATGAGCTCAGCAAATTTCGTATTGAAATCGTCGCCTTTGCCTTCGCCCTGAAAGATCACCTGCGCGAAGGTGCGACGCTGCAGCAGCTTGAGGGCTTTGAAGACTGCACCGATCAGCCGTCGCACGTTCCGGCCTACCTGATTACTCGGATGTACGAAGAAATCGGTTCATGGAAAGCAAACGGCTTTATTGATGGCGACGACCTGCGAGTTCTGGACGCAGAGTCTCGTCAGTTTCTGGACATATGCGGCGGCTGCGAACGAATTCGCAATACTCGCGTGGTTCGATCGTATCGCACGTTCGCTCGCCAGTGCGTGGGACTTTACCTCATCACATTACCCTGGGGCATTGCGGACAGTTTTCGGTGGTGGACCGTGCCGCTGACCGGAATTATCGCCTACTTCATGCTGGGCCTGGAAACAGTGGCCGAGCACGTTGAAGAGCCGTTTGGGCACGACGAAGACGACCTGGATCTGGATGGACTATGCGAGACAATCAAAGTCAGCGTCCAGGAAGTCTTTGACCGAAGATTGGCAAGACAGTCACAGCCACCTGTCGCTTGACTGAACAATCCCACCTTAGCGATCGCAATCACTTAGCCAGCATGTCGCAACTGGCCAATAATCCGTTCGAAGTCGTCATTCGAAGTGAAGTGAATCACAATCTGACCCACATCAGACTTCTTTAATTTAATTTCGACCTTAGCTGCATAATGCTGTCGAAGGTAGTCCTGCAATCCCAGTGCGTGCGGCGTCAGTTCCGGTTTAGCCGAAGACCCTGTTACCACACTGGCGTCGACAACACCGTTCGAAGACTTGAGAATCGCTCGAACGGCTTCTTCTGTCTTTCGAACAGATAGCTGTTGATCTTCAACCTGCTTAGCAAGTTCAACCTGAGCATCCGGTGTCAGAGCCAGCAAAGCTCGCGCATGTCCACCGGAAATTCGATCCTGACGCACGGCATCCTGAACAACATCCGGCAGTTCCAGCAATCGCAACATGTTGCTGATTGTCGAACGATTCATGCTCAACTGGCGAGCGAGATCTTCAATGGTGCCGCCAAAGTTCTGAAGGTATTCTTTGAACGCCTGAGCTTTCTCGACGACGTTCAAATCCTGGCGCTTCAGATTTTCTTCTATTGCCGCTTCGCAAACCTGCTGGTCTTCCAGTACGACAACGCGGCACGGAATTGTTTCCATGCCGACCTGCTGACAGGCTCGCCAACGCCGTTCTCCGGCAATCAGCTGGTAACCATCGCCTTTGGGGCGTACAAGCAACGGCTGCAGAATTCCATGCTTACGAATGCTTTCCGCCAACTCATCAATCGCTCGTTGATCGAATTCACGACGTGGCTGAAAGGGATTTCGTTCGATCAGCTCAACGCTGATCTCATCCTGCTCAGGTGCGTGCAGGCGAATCGCCACTCTCGGCTGCCCTTCGTCTTCCGACGAGCTTCCAAGAAGTGCATTCAGCCCTCGGCCAAGTCGGCTCTTCAGCCTTGGCTGTTCGGTGTCTGATAACGGGACGGTTTGTTGATCTTCCATGGGTCATTCTCTGCATTACCAACGGATTAGTGCAGCGCCGATCGTCTGTGAGCGGCGGCATATCTTCACAGAACAGACATCGACATAATCAAAACATCTGATTCAACTGTTACGGTCAGGTTACGGTCCGGCAGTTTAGTAAAAACAGGCAAACCCCGTTCGTCATGCCTGTACCCAGAAACCAAGGCTACACAATTGTTTAAGCTGGGAAGCGTAGTTCGGTGGTCTCCACCGAGAAATCACGGCGGAGACCGCCGGGCGACGATTTGTGCGGCGGCCTAATGTGAAAACTGATTCGCCCAGCCCCAGAAATCCGCCTCACAACTGCTATTCCTGTCGCAGCGAAACTTTGCCAGCCCGTGGTTGAGTACCACCGGCTGGATTGACATTCGCGGCCTGCTGAGGTTTGTCGAAAATCTGCAACACCACTTTATCTGACCGATTCAGAGGAGTATTAGCAACTGGATCCTGTCCGCGAACAAGGTACGTCAATTCGACTCTGGGAGCCGGCCCGGCATTCTGCTTGCTGATATTTTCTTTGGGAACACCGGCGCTGATCAACATCTCTTCAGCAACAATGTGAGACTTCCCAACCACATTTGGAAACACGGGCAGTACCTGTCGAGCAATCGGCTGATTGCCGACGGGTTGCTCAGACGAATCCTGCCCCGGCTGAATCACGTGAATTTGATAACCTTCGATCCGAGGATTCCAAGGATCTTTGAACATATCAACAATCCGCTGTCCGACTTTCATGTCTGAAAACTTGTAGACAGTGCGTCGTGTTCCAGCCGCATCAACCAGCTTCACCGCTGATGGCAGAAACGTCTTTGTGTCCAGATAAATCTGAGCTGACTTCCAGTTTTCCTTATCCTGCCGCCAACGAGGTTCTGCACTTAGCAAGACGACGTTGTAATCGGGACGGTAGTCCTTCTCGATCCTCATATTGTAACGGCCAACCGCCTTGTCAGCGGGCATCCCAAACAGAAACGGCAGCGGGCTGTTCATGATATTGAGCCCCCGTAATTCCGGTGGCAGGTGTGCTATTTTAGCTGATTTTTGTGCATCGTTAATGTCGTAGACTTTTTCGCCATCACACAACCAGCGTTCCGAGTCATCCGACTTCAGTTCGTAAGGCATACCGTTTTGCTTGCGTTCCACTTTCGCATCAGGAGCTGTGCGTTCCTCAAGCATCTTTGGTGTGATTTTGATGGCTGCGACATCAATACGCCCCTTGTCGGGCGACTCGTACCAGAACTTCCCATTGGACACTTTTTCGATTTCAAAGGCAGTGTCGTAGACATGGCGTTCATGCTGTCCGTAGAGGCTGGTGATGCCTCCGCTACCCTTCGCCCAATCGTTTAGCAATTGCCAAAGCTCAGGCGACACTTGCTGCTTAGCATTGCCAGCAGCGTCGGGGTTTGCCCGCACTTCCTCCGTCTGCGACTGTGCGAACAGATTCGGTGAATACCCCGCGCAAATTACGATGGCCAAAAGGGTACAAGACGATGCTGAAAAGCGAATTGATGACCTGAACATCGGACTCCTTCCGATGGAAGTGCTCGAAAGTGGCAAACCCTGTGGATGCAATGAAAGTCAGCCAATCCATTGGCCGTCCGCCGCATCTACGCTTGTAAAAAGCGAAACCGAGCTCCCCACCGTTTAATGACGATTCGGAAGTTTATACTGAGTCACCGAAAACGCCGCCATACCGATTTGGCAATGCCGTTCCGGACCACTGTCAGGGGCAGCAGGATGGGCAATTCAGGAAATTAAACAACGAGCAGAGGACGCGAAAACGGCAGAAATTGCGACAATCGCAATCAAGCCCGACGTCTGACACTGCGAAAAACCACCTCAATCGGGCTGATCATTCCGTGGGGACGGCAACACAAATACCGGAACCAGGTGTCGATTTCATTTTCGGTTGAGGGCGAACCCAAATATTGCGTCCTGAATAGACTGCAGGCAATATCCCAATATGCATTGCCACAGACTTCTACTCCGCGGACAAACAGCATGGTCGCCAACGCTATGGCAGAAACCCTCGTTCACGCAACTCGTTCAGGTTATCGTGAGCACTATCCGTAATTCGTTTTGAAGCGTACTTCAGCAGCGCCAGTCCGGTCAGGCCAGCCGGTGCGGACAAAATGGCGACGTGCTCTTCTTCTTCCGCATCAAGTTGCGAATTCAGGCGGTCGACAGCTTCCTCGATCGTGTCTGTGACGATTCGTTCTGAACCGCGTTCGTTGGACAGCTTCAAGTTCGAAAATGCGGCTGACCGAGCCATCAGGAACTCAGCAATTCCGAAGTCTTCGTGCTCTTCAAACAGTTCACGAAATTCCGGCCGCATTGTGTCAGGAGTAATAATCCGAGCTCGCGTGACCGTCACTTGGCCGCGGCAGATCTTTACCGTCTCTTCTTCGCCCGACTGAGGCGTGACCAGATAATAAGGAAGCTTCGAATCGCCAAACGTGAACAGCGAGTATCTTACTCCACGTTCTATGCGCACGGCTTCCCACATCCGTCGAAACTGCATTTCCTGGTCAAATTCGTCAAACATCATGAAAACACGGTTCTTATTGCGTCACCAATTTATTGCCCACGACATCGTCACCAATTGTTGATCAAAGTCAAAGCACTTGGCAAAACACACAAAAAATCTGTCTGCAGATGGCCGGTAAGCCGGGTTTTGTCCAAGACAGTTTCCCGCCCGTGACGTCCATTTATCTAGGATGCCGATTACTCGACACCTCCAGCAGCTGACCCGAAGGTAGGGCGATTCGGACAAAATCGCGTAAGCCCGAAGACTCACTCCCTTCTGCTTAGCTTTGCTCCCAATGGGGTTTACCCAGCCGACTCAGTCGCCTGAATCGCTGGTGCGCTCTTACCGCACCGTTTCACCCTTACCTCGGAAACTGTTGCCAGTTTCACTTCGCAAGACACTCAGAAAGTAGTCTCGTTCAGGCGGTTTGCTTTCTGTTGCACTTGCCCTATCCTCGCGAACGGTGGGAGTTACCCACCACTGCGTCCTATGGAGCCCGGACTTTCCTCTCCGCCATTTGACTGACGCAGCGAACGCCTGGCTATCTGCAGACATGTGGTTCAGTCTACCGACTATGACATCAGTTGCCCCGAAATTGCTCGCAGAACCACAAACTTTCCTGCGTCTAAAGGCTGGTACACCGAAAAAAAACACCTGCTTTTCTGAAGCCATCCACATCAATTCGCCAACAACTAACGGGATAATTCAACCATCATCGCGAATCTCGCTAGAGCCCGTGCCCTATCCACCGCTTCCGGATATTGAAAGGCAGACGAATGTGGTTCACCAGTCAAACCGAACTCCAGCGCAACACGGTATTCTTATGGGGCGTTTCGATATTGATGGCGCCGAACATCGGCTGCGGATCCTCAGAACAAAACCCACCCGCCATTGAACCGGCAGGCGCAGAATCAACGCACGAACCAAACACCTCTACGTTCAGTTCACTGGACGGAGCGTGGAGGATCGTCACGGAAACCACAAGTTCCGGACTGGTCATTGTCAGCGAAAACATTTCTGCGGGGACAACCTTGGTTTTTGACGCAGGACAAACGGCGTGGATCTGGTCGGCTGATACAACCAGTGATGGCTGGAAATGCAGGCGATGCGACTGAATGGGCTTCGTGCAGCATCGGAAACACGTGGACTCTCACGCAGGAAAAAAGTGGTGAATTCAGTCTGTGGGTGCAGGTACAAGCATCCAATGGCGGCGCCTGAGCTCGAACGGCCTTGCCAACAACATGGCGAGTCGTGAAAGACGCAACCGGTACCGCGTGGGTGTGGATTGACGAACACAAAGTAGAAATTGCCGTAGCAGCAGCAGTCATCGCCGTGGTTGCTGCCGGACTGATCATTGCCCCTGATGGTCAGCCCTTTGAAGGTGAGTTTTTAGGTGTTTCTTCTGGCGAGTAGCTTTGCCGTGGCGACGTGTTGTCCGTTGCCGGAGTACTTGCGTTGGGGTTGCTGGCGTTGGGGTCCGCGTTTGCTTTTCTGGAATTTCGCCAGCGA
>JBDNFN010000160.1:0-9848 GCA_041689795.1 Fuerstiella sp.
TCACGCCATCGACGTCATGTCTGCATGCGTAAAAAAACTTAAAATTTATGAACGCGACGGATCGCGTTCTTCAACGCTGCGCGGTCGCGGCAATTCACGGTCGCAAAAACGCAAAATACCCGTGGACAACGCCATTCGTACCTGACCCCTTTGTGTTTCCCCAGAGCCCTTGAAAAGCTTCAGAAGAAAACTGCAATGTTTAAAGCAATCCCAAGACGGACAATGCTGCGCGGAACCGACGTGGCGTTCGCTCTGCCGGCGTTGGAATGCATGACGCCGATTCTCACGGCGCAGGAAACGTCTGCCGCAGAGCCTCGTCGCATGGTGGCGATCTGTTTTGAACTGTCTCTGCATCCGCCGAACCTGATTCCGACAGCAGTCGGCCGTGAGTACGAATTGCCGTTGTAGCTGCAGTCGCTGAGTGACCTGCGGAAGACTTCACGATCATCTCGGGAACATCACATCCTGACGTTGATGGAGGTCACGCCGTATCGAAATCGTGGTTAACAGGAGCTCCACATCCCGAAACAGCCAACTTTCAAAATTCCATTCCCATCGACCAGTTGGCGGCTCAAAGAATGGGCCTTCAAACAAGATATGGTTATCTGTCACTGGGTACCGGTGGTATTTCGGTTTCGCTTAACGTTGTATTGATTCCCGCAAACATTTATGTATCACGACTGTTCGAACAGTTGTTCGTGGCTGGACGACCAGATGAAAAAAAACGTCAGATCGAACGCCTGCGAGAAGGACAAAGCGTTCTGAATACAGTGCAGGAAGCAGTTCGCCGGCTGAAGCAACGCGTGAGTCGCACAGATCAGCGGAAGGTGGACGAGTACATCACGTCCGTTAGAGAAGCTGAACGTCAGCTCGCTAAAGCAGAGCAGTGGCAGCACAAACCGAAGCCAGAAGTTGATGCCGATCCCCCGCCGCAGATTCAGCAGTCGCAGCAGATTTACGACATTATGTTTCTGGCTCTGCAAACAGATTCGACAAGGTTAATAACGTATTCGGTGGGCGGATCCAGCTATGTGCCTGTGATGCCCGGAGTATCGATGAACTACCATCACCTGTCGCATCACGGCCAGAACCCGGAGAAGCTGAAGCAACTGGCGATTGTGGAATCCCAGCAGGTGACGCTGTTCGGCGATTTCCTCCGCCGGCTGAAGGAAACAATCAGAAGGCGAATCCAATCTTCTGAACAGGACAATGCTGCTTTTGGGTTCGCACATGCACAGCGGAAACCACGACAATCGAAATCTGCCGATCATCGTTGCCGGCGGTGGTTTCCGTCACGGACAGCATCTTGCGTGCGATCCTGAAAAAAATCTCATCCACTGGCGAACCTTTATGTGACAATGCTGCAGCGACTTGGCTTGGAAGTAGATCGTTTCGCATCAAGCACGGGAACTCTAAACGGGCTTGAATCTGCCTGAGCAGGGCTTAGGTGATGGATGATGACGGTTTCGTACAGTTGCCGTTCTATCGGCGGCAGTTCTTGTGAATTATTCCTTGTGCCGAAATCATGGCATGAGCTGCATGTTGGCAATTCCAGCCGTACCCGGAGGGAGCAGGTTGTTGGAGAAGTGCAGTCCTTTCGGCGTATTTTCTCCTGCCGCAATAATCACTGCATACTGGTAGCGAGGCTGGTTGATGCTATGGACAATATTGCCCTGAATAATCACGTCGGTGAGGGGTGGATCATCATCCTGCTGGCCGGTGTCGAACTTAAATGGAGAACGTTCGTTGCCCCAGATCCAATTAGCGTCGCCGTGACCAAAATCTGAGATAATATTGTTGGCGATGATCGATCCGCCGTCCGTGTTGTTTGCGTTCGAGGCTGCCCCCGGCATCAAGCCAATGGCCCACAGGCTGTTTCGTGTAAACTGGTTTCCGATGATCAGCACGTTCCGCGATCCATGCATCGCCTTCATGCCGATGAACGAATTCACAACGATATTATTTGCCACCGTTGCGTGATCACAATGCAGATCAATTCCCTGGGCGGCGTTTTCGATATGATTGCCAATGATGCGAGTCAGGTCACTCGTTTCGGGCGACGTAACAATGATGCCCGATCCCTGTTGCCAGTTATCTGTGTAGCCGGAATCCCACGTCGTCTGGTTGACGATTAATCCCTTCTGGTTGTTCTTCCTGACGAAATCACCGAGCTTATGTTTCGCCTTCATGTCCTGTGTCGGAACGAGGTTTTCTTCGATGACGCGGTTTGATTCGATCAGTGTGCCCACACATTGAGAAACGCTGATACCTGTGCCATCCGTGCAGTTGAACGCGTAGCCCCAGTCGTCCGACGCAGTACGGTCGTCAACTGTCACACGCATGTGATTTTTGACGAGACAGTGGGAAATGCGGCTGCCAGTACATCGCCGCAGCGCGATGGCTCCGGAACGCGTGCGATTGTCGATCACGCGAACGTTTTCGATCACGAGGTCGCGGCAATTGATTGCCAGAATTCCCTCGTTTTCAGTCTCCAGATTTCCTTCACTCCGCGTGAGAGTAACGTTGCGGATTTCTGCACCGTCTGCGTCTTCGATTTCGACAATCGGTTGATTAGACTGCGTATGAACAATTCGTCCCGGGCCAAACAAACCCGATCCAGCCCCACGAACACACAGCTTTTCTGAGATTTCGTAGTCGCCTGCGGGTACGTAGACCAACCGACCGCGATTGGCATCCAGTGCTGCCTGAATCGATTCGTAGTGCTCGACTGAAAACCTGTCATCCGCAACCGCCGCGCTGCTCAACAGACTGACCGCCAGCGGCCCGAACACCGCTCCGGCGAACTGCTCAGTACAAGCACGACGCGTGAGTGAGTACATTTTGCAATAGATGCATTCAAGTGCTAGCGCCGCGTGCTTGTAAAATTGCGAGTTTAGGACCGCCGCCAGCAACGTGAAAATTGCTGATAAGATACACTTCCCAACAGGGGCAACGTTATTCATCATTGGGCTTTATGTTAGGGAAACTGAGATCCAGTGCGGTGCGGTCAATTGTCCCTGTCACGTCAGCGAATGGCAACTTAATCCGCAACGGAAGTTCGATTGCCGTTTCACAAAGCAGCTGCTATCGCTTTAAATGACCTGAAGAGTTTTAGTTGTTGGTGAATTGTTGGCAGGTCTTATTACACGGGTGTCTAAAGTAACAGGCTCGGAGACACAAATAGTCAGATTTTGCAACCGGGAGCAATTGCCATGCGAAGCGTGTGCCGGGATTACGGTTTCAGTATTTTCAGGTCGCTCGAATTGCGAGTCTTGCCTCGTACAATCTAGTTCTAAACGCTGCGGCAAGCGTTGATAAGACTTTCAGCAACGAAGTAAATCAAAACTCATTGCGAGTTTCGACGCCTAACATTCGTTTAAACAAATGGTCTTCGTTGCTGCCAGCCGAACGACTGCACAATATTACTGCGGAGAATCACACACCATGAAAGTGCAAGTTTTGACTTTATTCTGGCGAGCGGAATTCATCGCTCTGATGTTGGTTCTTATGCCAACCGGAGCGATAACGGCACAGTCTGTTGAAGACGCTGCCACGCGTATCAAACACATGGAGCAAATTGCTGACTACGCGATGATTCCGCCCACGCTCAACACATCGCCGTTGCCTGAATACGCTTACGAAAAACTGGACTATGGCATGACCATCGGCATTGAGCGTACGCCGGGCGGTCGCTTGTGGGCCTGTTGGGTCGCGGGCGGTGATAGTCCGAAAGCGTTTTTTGTGCTGGCCACCAGCGACGATGCGGGCGAGCATTGGTCGCAGCCGCGACTGGTGATCGATTCGCATTCGCATGAACTGCCGCGACCACGCAGCATTCTGGTCGGCAACCTGTGGACAGATCCGCTCGGTCGGCTGTGGTTGATCTTTGACCAGTCGATGGACATGTTTGATGGTCGAGCGGGAGTCTGGGCCACGGTGTGCGAGAACCCGGATGCCGATCAACCCGTGTGGTCTGAACCTCGCCGCATTTGGCATGGCGTGACACTTAATAAGCCAACGGTGCTGGCAACCGGCGAGTGGATGCTGCCAATTTCACTCGACCAACGTGGTGGCTTCGGTCCGTTTAAAGGCTGCTTCACAGAACTCGATCCGCAGCGAGGCGCCAACGTCTTTGTTTCAACCGACCAGGGGAAAACATGGGAACGACGTGGCATGGCGACGTTTCCCAATCCCGATTGGCACGAGCATATGATTGTCCAGCGAAAGGACGGATCGCTATGGATGCTCGCTCGCACGGCCAAAGGAATCATGGAAAGTCGTTCCCGCGACGGTGGAAGAACGTGGTCAGTTCCTGAAGATTCCGCCATCAAACATCCCAACGCGAGATTTCACATTCGCCGTCTGGCTTCCGGACGCCTGCTGCTAATTAAACACGGTAACAAAATTGACACCCACAATGGTCGCGTGCAACTCAGTGCATGGCTGTCGGACGACGACGGCAAAACATGGAACGGTGGCCTGGTGCTTGATGAGCGGAATGGAATTTCGTACCCCGATGGTTTTCAGGCTCCCGACGCAGCGATCTACATCTCTTACGATCGGAATCGATCCACTGATGGCGAGATCCTGCTGGCCCGCTTCACTGAGCAGGACATACTCGCGAAGAAACTCGTCACGCCGAAGTCAAAGCTCAAACTGCTCATCAGTCGCCCACTGGCTCGCGAAAAGCAAAATGGTGTGGAATAAGTGCCGAGATCGCAACGGCAAGGGACGCTTTACAGGTTCAGCCGCTGCGTCATCAGCGTCGGCGCTGAGTCTGCGGTGTCCGTTGTTTTGCGTTTTTCATGGATATGTTCCTTGTTGAAAGTTTTTGGTTTGCACGCAGAAAGCCGCCGACAAGTGCCACGCTGATAATCGACATAAAAAACGCCAGCTTAACGCCTTCCCGTGTCTTGCTTTCGACCATCGCCGTCAGTGATTTGTGGCCACCGATTTGGACTCCGAGATCAACTGATCAATGGTTAACTCGTTCCTTTCACACATCAGCACCTTATTAATTCCAGACGTTCAGGCTATGAAACAAGTAACCATCTGTATCTTCGTTCTTGGTCTACTGCTGCTGAGTCGGCCGATCAGTGCGATTGAACCGGCAAAGGCAGCTGCCGATGTGGTAGTATACGGAGCGACGCCTGCGGGCATCGCTGCTGCGATTGCCGCCGCGGAAGGAAACCACAGCGTGCAGTTGATTGAACCGACGGCTCGTATTGGCGGAATGATGACTCACGGCCTGTCGCATTCTGACTTTCACACGTTCGAAGCGATCAATGGCTTTTTCGATCGCTTTTCTGGTCGAGTTTTGAAGCACTACCAAACGAGGTATGGCCCCAGTTCACTTCAGGCAGCGGATTCCTGGCGAGGAACACACGGTGAACCTTCCGTCAATCTTCTGGTCTTTCAAACCATGTTGGCCGAATGTCCGTCGGTCACAGTCATCACGGGACATCGTTTGCGAAAGGTCATGGTTCAGAGCAACGCCATTACAGGCGTGCAGTTTGAAGGCGGTGGCGGAAGGGTCATCACAGTGAAGCCACGATTGTGTATTGATGCCACCTACGAAGGTGACCTGATGGCGGCGGCGGGAGTCCCGTATCGAATAGGTCGCGAGGCGCGATCCGAATACAAGGAATCGTTGGCTCCCGATGTCGCCGACAGTCAACTGCAGGGCTATAACTTTCGTTTGTGCATGACGCAGAAGGAAAGCAATCGGGTGGCCGTTCCCATGCCGAACGGCTACAACCGCGCAGACTATGCGGCGATCGTTCCCTTAGTCGAATCAGGAAAGATTCCGACAGCATTCGGTTACCCTGGTAAAACGTTTTTGTTCAAGGCACATCTTCCGATCATGCCGAACGGCAAGCACGACATCAACGATGTTTCGAATGGATTAGTGCGGCTGTCCATGCCCGGTCATCAGCTGGGATTTCCCGAGGGCGATCCTGCAACACGTCGCCGCATTGAACAGAAGCATCTGGACTGGCAACGCGGACTGATTCATTTTGCTCAGACAGATTCGGCTCTTCCCACCGCGTTTCGCGAGGAAGCGGCGACGTGGGGTTTGTGTCGTGATGAGTTCACCGAAACGGACAACATTCCGACGCAGATTTATGTCCGTGAAGCCCGCCGCATGGTCGGCCAGCATATCTATACGGAAAACGACACAGAATCTGCTAAGAACGATGCGCGAGCAAAACGGCACAGTGATTCGATTGCGATGGGTGAATACAGCCACAACTGTCACGGCACAGATCATGAAGGCCCAATGATTGTCGGCAAGCATACGGGTGAGTTCTACAAGGGAGCCGCACCGTATCAGATTCCGTATGGCGTTATGGTGCCTCGGAAGCTGACAAATTTGCTGGTGCCTGTCGCGTGCAGTTCGAGTCACGTTGGTTTTTGTGCATTGCGGTTGGAGCCAATCTGGATGTCGCTTGGTGAAGTCGCCGGACTTGCCGCCAGTCAGGTTCTGGACCGTGAGGTTCCGGTACAGCAGGTTGACGTTAGTTTTTTGCAATCAACCATCTGGCAGCGCGGTGGAGCGACGATTCATGCCAGCGATGTTCCTTCAGATCACAACGACTTCATCGTCGTGCAATGGTGGGGAAATGTCGGAGGCCTGCACGGACTTGAACCGGCTCTGCAAAAGGCCGGCATGCGTGGAGCTCACATCGTCAGTCAATATTTTGAAGCCTTCCCCGGTCATGCCGTCCAAGTCAACAAACCGCTGGCTGACGAACTGGCCGCACACTGGAATCAGGTTGCCTTAGGTCTAAACCTCTCAACAGTAAAGCTACCTGCTGCAGATGGACGCACCACACGCGGCGACTGGATTCGGGCGGCCTACGCCGCCAGTCGGCAGTAGTCAACTTCCACTTCTTTTCAGCCACCCTTTGACGAAACGGCAACGCACAACAAGTTGCTTGAAAGCCAACTTGCCCGACGACGAATGCGATGTGTTGATGAACATGAGTACGATGAACGCCAATGACGTGCGTTTATGTCTGGATTCGATTAGACTCAGAGGCCGCTTTGCAATTTACTCCATGTCTGGAGAAAGCTCATGCGATGAGCTACTGTCGCTGTATTAACGACTGCCGCTGCATGAAGAAAATGAAGTCAACTGTCATTACGCTGTTTCTGTCACTTCTGATTTCAGGAACATTGACTGCCGCGCCGGATTTCGACACGGACGTGCTGCCCTATTTCAAGACGCATTGCCTGCAATGTCACGGCGGAACGAAACAGGAAGCGGACTTTCGGATCGATACGCTGTCTCGCAATGTCGGGCAGGAAAACACGCCCCAGTGGGCTGAGATTCGAGAACGCATCAGTTCGGGTGAAATGCCGCCAAAGGAACTGAAGAATCAGCCTGCCGCAGAGGAAAGCGCTGCTGTGGTGGCATGGCTGGCAGCCAGGATCAAGGAGGGCGAGTCGGCTCGTATGGCAAAACGCGGGCGAGTTTCCTACAACCGGCTGACTCGCGAAGAGTATGTCAACACGGTCCGCGATCTGATTGGTGTTCACTTCGACGCTACTGACCCTGGTGGGTTTCTCGAAGATGCCGAATGGCATGGCATTGAACGCATCGGTTCTGTCATGACGATATCACCTTCCAACATAGAAAAGTATCTGACCGCGGCCGAAGCCGTGTTGGCAGAAGCTTACCCGATAAATAAGCCGACGTTTCTGGAAACTTCCAAACGGGCCATCGTAGAAAATCAGATCGACGAACCGCATCGCGAACGACTGCAAGATCTGGGGCTGCTGGACAAAGTTCGCTTTGAAATGTGGCCGGGAGATATTTTTCGATACTCTGTTTCTGAGCCTCTGCCTGAGGCTGGTGTTTACGAAATCAGTTACACGCTAAGCGGGCTTAAACCGGCGAAAGGTCGAGCACCGCGTTTGTTTGTCTACGAAAAATCTCTGGATCGTGTCCTGTTTGAACAGGACATCATTGCCCCGGAAGATCAACCGATCAAAGTGACATTTCTTGCTCACTTACCAAAGGGGCGGCCCAGTATTGATGTTATTAATGAAGTTCCCGGACCATCAAACAACCCACGTTCCGGTCGGCACGGGAATCGACCTTTTATCAGTACCAAAGACGGACGCATTCCGTGGCAGATGAAACTCACCGACGAACAGGGCTATCCACGTTATCCGTTTTTAATTGTGGATGAGATTTCATTCCGCGGGCCCATTATCACGGAGCAGGAACAGCACCGCCGCGATGAGTATATGCCGAATGAGGAAGGCAATATGGCTCAGGTTCGTGGAGGCCTTGGTAAGCTGGCGCGTCGAGCTTTCCGGCGGCCGGTGACTGACGAAGAACTTGATGGGTATGTGAGTATTGTGGAAGCCGAAATCGCCGCCGGTGAAACATTTGCGGATGCGGTAAAGGCTGGGATGCTTTCGGTTCTGTGTTCCAGAAGCTTTCTGTTTATTACAGAAGGTGATGCTGAAGCGACGCGCCATTTGCTAAATGACTGGGAGATCGCCTGCCGTTTGTCGTACCTGTTGTGGAGCACAATGCCGGACGATAAACTGTTGGCACTTGCCGAACACGGTCGCCTTCGTGACAGGACTGAACTGGCGCGGCAGTTTCAACGTCTTCTGGCTGATCCCCGGGCAGATCGTTTCAGCGAATCGTTTACGTCGCAGTGGCTGCATTTGCGGAAGGTCGGCATGTTCCCGCCGGACATGAAACTTTACCCCGACTACGACAAGTCTTTAGAAGACAGCATGGTGGGAGAGACGACGGCCTTCTTCAGCGAAGTACTGAAAAACGGACTGACCCTTCGGGAATTCATCAACTCTGACTGGACGATGGCTAACTCGCGACTGGCTCAGTTCTATGGTCTGCCAGCGGTCAGCAGTGGAGGATTTCAACGAGTGGCACTGGCGCCAGACAGTCGGCGTGGCGGCTTGTTGACGCAGGCGGCGATTCTGTCTCTAACGTCGGATGGCACTCGCCACCGCCCCGTTCATCGTGGTAAGTGGGTGTCGGAAGCAATTTTTGGCAAGACGCCGCCTCCGCCTCCGGCCAATGTTGACCCCATCGCACCCAACCCGATCGATGCGGTCAAAGCGACGCTGCGAATGAAGCTGGAAGCTCACATTCACGATCCCAGGTGTGCATCGTGTCATCGCGGTATCGATCCGCTGGGGCTCGCCTTTGAAAACTATGACGCCATCGGTCACTGGCGCACTGTGGAAGTTGTCGAAGGCACTGGTGACAACCCTGCGGTGGATTCCAGCGGTATACTTCCCGATGGTCGTAGCTATCAGACTCCCGAAGAATTCAAACAGCTGTTGCTGGCAGATATCGGTTCCTTCAATGCCGCCTTCGTCGAAAAACTGGCCACCTATGGTTTGCGTCGCACGATGTCGTTTGAAGATATCGAAGACCTGACGGTTATTGCGAAAGCCAGTCGCGAAAGCAATTACCGCCTTCGTGATCTGGTAGAAGCCTTCGTGCTTTCGAACCTGTTTCAAAAAAGATAACCTAAAATAGCCTGCCGATGCAGGCTTGGCTAACAGAGTTCAGGCAGCAGCGACACTGACAAGGAACTACAATCATGGCGAATTTCAATATGAAGAGATGGCATCTCAGCCGTCGCCGGATGCTGCGTGGTGTTGGGGCTTCGATTGCTCTGCCAATGCTGGATTGCATGTCCGGGGCGAATCTGGTGGCGGACAATTCTGCAGTTGCATCCAAGCCAAAACGCAGCGTGTTTCTGTACATTCCCAACGGGGTCAATACGCTTACGTGGCAGATTTAAAAATCCGGCGAAGACTATGACTTCACCAGCCCTTTGATGTCTTTGGAA
>JBDNFN010000161.1:0-12171 GCA_041689795.1 Fuerstiella sp.
AGCCGCTCCAGTCGTTCGGGGTGAAACAGATTCTCAATGACGGCGCGCATCATGACGCTCACGGGACTGGCTTCGACAAAGCGTTCAAACGGGCCGTTGAGTAACATCCATGTCCCCCTCGTCAAAAATTTGCACGATCACGATCACGATCAGGATCACGATCTCGATCAGCCCGCTATCTTCTCTCACCTCCGCCAATGCTCATACACCAGTTCCTGAATGACATTTTCACACCTTCAGAGGGCTGCCCCTGAAGGAGTAGCTCCCGCGGTCGTAAAAGGTGCTATCGCTGGCACCGCTGCTGAAGCCACTACATTTCTAGTAGCCATTTGGAATGAACGCGATGCCACTGCAGAAAATCGTGCTTTGCAGGACGTGTCAAAAGACATGTTTCTCAGCATTGGCCGCTCAGTCATTTCGCAATGCGGCGCTCAGGGACTCGGCAGCATCCCGTTGAATGCAGCATAGTATTGAAAAAAAGCTTACTTGCCGATGCAGAAATTGCTAAAGATGTGATCGAGAATGTCGTCTGTGTAGACTTCGCCCAGTATCGTCCCGATTTCGTGCAACGCGTCTCGCAGTTCAAAAGCTGTGACTTCGTCACCCAGCTTGCCTGCCGCCGATTGAATGGCGGCTTCAATTGCAGCCCGAGATTTATTAAGGCTGTCCCGACAACGTGCAGATGTCGATGCCAGCAGCTCAGAACGAGACGAAGTTGTGGCAGTGAAATGATCGGCGATCGACCGTATCAGTTCCGTAACACCTGCGCCGGTTTCGGCACTGACATACGTCACCAGCGGCTGCGTAGAAATTTCCGCGATAGATATAGGTGAAGCATCAACCAAATCAATTCGCGTAACAACTTCGACAATATCTGAACCTGTGGACGCCACGTGCTGCCTGAGGCTTCTGTTATTGCCAAGTGCGTCCGCCGCAAGATCTGCAGCCGTGCACCACAGCACAAGATCAGAAACATCCAGCTGTTCCGCTCGCAAACCCTGAGCACGTTCCATGATCAGGTCGGACGCTGTTTCCCAACCAGCCGTATCAATGAGTTCCGCTTCCACTTCGCCGAACGTTGTGAGACCTGTCAGGTAGTCTCGTGTTGTTCCGGCGACCGGCGAAACAATCGCTTTGCTGGCCCCCATTAAGCAGTTGAACAACGTACTTTTGCCCGCATTCGGAAGCCCGGCCAACACGACTCGCCGACGATAACCGGATGGTAGTCTCACGGCCGATTCGTCTTCAAGAACTGCCAGTGTCTCCTGACAGGCTCCAAGACGATCACAGATCTGTCGCGTTGTAATGAATTCAATATCCTCTTCAACAAAATCCAGCCCTGCTTCAAGGTCTCCGAGCAATGCCAGAATTTCCGACCGCACACCCGCAAGCTTCGAAGTGATTCCGCCGCCGAGTTGCGTTAACGCCGCTTGAAGCTCTTCGTGATCTGATGCATCAATCACACCCAGAACAGCTTCTGCCTGAATCAGATCAATGCGGCCCGCCATAAATGCTCGCATCGTGAATTCGCCGCGATTCGCGCCGCGAACACCATTTGCAAACAAAGACTCCAGCACGGCGTCCAGCAAAGGAGGAGCCCCGATTGTATGGAACTCGGCCATTGGCTGACCGGTATAGCTGCGATCGGTCGGCCACAACATCAACGCCGCAGGCAGTGGCACACGCATCGAGGAAATACGAAGGTGGCCAGCGACCCGAATTGGTCGGCGACATTCAGCAATGGCAAACGTTGCATCGTGTGGCTCAAACACAGCGGCCACGACCGCCACTGTGCTTGCTCCACTCACGCGAACGATACCTCGCTCCGAAGGACCGGGCGGCGAAGCGACCGCAGCGATTGTATCCTGGAGCCCCAGCAACATGTTGACCACTTCGCAAATTGTGCCAGATAAAACCGGGGCACGCGTGACGCTAAAAGCTCAGCGCAGGCAAGTAACCTGCACTCAAAAAGCCAGCGACGCTATCGCCCCTTTTTCTTGCCCTTACCCTTGGAGTCTTTCTCGCGTTTGTTTTCCGTTGACTTCTGAGCTTCTTCAGCAGCTGCCATCAACCGTCCCAGAAAACCAGGCTTGGCCGGTTCAGCAGATGATGTCTTAGCCTGAGCCGCTTTGCCAGATGATGGGGCAATAACCTTGACACTCGGCCCCGGGCCGTCGTCATCTGCAGCATCATCAGTGGCAATTTTTGTGTTCCCCAGAAGCTTGCGTTCGGCAATGCCCCACACGCTGGACGCGATAAAGTAAATGCACAAACCAGCTGGAACATGCCAGAACATCACCCCCATAAACACGGTCATGAAGTTCATCATCTTCTGCTGAGCAGCCGCCTGTTCGTCTGCCGGCGGGGGCATGAACATTTTTTGCTGAACAAGAAACAGAACAACGGTAATACACGGCAGCAAATTAAAATCTGAACCCAGGAACGGAAGTTTCGGCATACGCATCAACGCATCCGGAGCAGCCAGGTTTTCAATCCACAGGAAACTGGACAATCTCAAATCCACCGCCGTGTTTAGACAGGTATACAGCGCGATGAACACTGGAAACTGGAAGAACAAAGGCAGACATCCGCCCAGAGGATTGATATTGTGTTTTCTCCAAAGCTCCATCTGAGCTTTCGCAAATTTTTCCTTTTCGTCGCCGTACTTCAGCTTCAGTTCGTTCAGCTTTGGCTGCAGGTCTTTCATCTTGGCCGCGCTGATGGCCTGCTTCCGTGACAATGGAAACATGAAACCACGAACCAGCACGGTTAGACAGATGATCGCCAGAAAATACGGCATCCCCCAGCCGTAAAATGTATCCAGTAGATAATGCATTCCTCGAGCAATGAAGCCGAACCACGACCCATAATCCAGCACCTGATCCGCCTGCATTGGTTCCGGATCCAGCAACTTGGCGCGTTTGGGACCAACGAAGAATGCGTACTTATGAGTTATCGAATCCACACCGCCTTTGGCTGCAAGATCCAGTGGGTTCGACACCATCCGAAAACTGATGTCGCTAAGATTAACGTCAATGCGGTCCTCCTGAACCATTATCGGATAGGTCCGATCAATCCAGCGATTCGCAATGCGTTCGGCTTCGTCTCGACCATCCAGCGGAGCCACCAAAGCAGCAAAGAACTGCACATCGACACCCGCATAACGAAACGCGCCCGTCCATGCTTCCTTTTGCTTTAGAGCCTCACGTACTTTTTGCGGGCTTGCTCCAACACCAGACTTTTCACAAAGATTTGCAACAGCTTTGGCACCCATCGTGACGTCGTCGTCTTCGCCAAGAAACTCAATTTTGATATCACGGTACTTGCGAGTGTGCTCTTCATTTTCAAGAACGACGCCCACGGGGCCCTGCAGTTCGTAGACGATGGGCGTCGGAGAATCGGAAAGATTCGTGACTTTCAATTCCAGTTCAATAGTGAAGCCGGGCGCGTTCGTCGCAAGTGCTTCCCGCATCTGATCAGGAACGAAATCGACTCGATTCAAGCTGAAAGTCTTTTCGACCTTCAACGAATGATCCGGTGATTCAAAGCTGAAAGTTGCGTGACCGGCGTCCGATGAAACAACTTCCCAATCAATTGTTTCTAATGAAAGCCTGTGCTTTTTTAGCTGAACATCAATTGCTTCAATCGCCAGCGTAAAAGTACGGTCATCTGTCGAATTCGTTCCGACAACTTTAACCTGCTGATTTGGATCTTTGAGCTCCTTGAATTTCCGATCCGACAATTGAACCGACTCGATGGCGGCTCCTGCAGAATTCAACACAACATCAAGAAAGTAGCCGCTGGTCGGATCAAGCGATCCAACATTAATCACCCGGTTCGGATGGATGGCAGGCTCATTGTCGACAATGACAGATTCCGGCGCAGAATCCGTGGTGGCTTCCGCTTCAGCAGTTGGTGGCGGAGAACCATCTTCCGTTTCTAAGTCGTCCTCTGCACCGGGCTCGTTCTCAGCAACGACTGGCTCTGGAGCCCGAGGAAAAAATTTAGGCACAATCACCGCGTTGTACAGATACGTAAACGCGAAGAAGAAGACCAAAAAAGTAACGAACCGACGATTGTCCATGTGTAGTTCTCGCGAAGAGGCTTCGCGTTGATATTTACAGATCCCGCCAGAAAGACCGGGAATGGAATGCGAACGACAAATTCTTCGTATGTTATTCGCTCAGCACATGCAAATCCTGGAACCATACCAGGCACGGCTGATTGTGAAGGATACAGCTGGCGGCGCCCATGGAGAAACGCAAGCTGCGGTGTTCCACCGAATGGGACCAGTTTTCCGGGGAATACTCGCTGCAAACGCAGTTAAATCCACGACAAAAAGCTCAGTTTATCACCCGTGGGGAACACGCGAGCCTCAAAATCGAGCCCAAATTCAGGAACCCGCAAAGCCCACGCTGTTGGAAAAGCTATTTGTAACGACCCGTGACTAGTAAAAAACTGCTGGCAAAATGAGTGAATCTCAGCATGAAAAATCAAACTGGTTGACGCGATTAACGTCCTTCACGCAACCGATCACCGAGGAAATTATCAAGCTCAGGGATGTGGTAGATCTTGTCCGCCGTCTTATCAATATCGTATTCAACGCGATGAAATCGAACGGTGTTGCCATCAACTGTGACGTACGAAGAACGAGGATCGTTATTCCGGGGCTGGCCGACAGAACCAACGTTGATCATTACTTTTTGCGGCCCCAGTTCATACGTGTAGTCGATTTCTTTGGGGTCGAGAAATTCTAGTGTGTCGGTAAACACGCCCGGAATATGGGTGTGCCCCTGAAAACAATACTGCGGCACCAAAGCGAAGATCTTTTCCATCTTCACTTGATTGTAGATGTCGTCGGGAAAAACGTATTCGTTTAGCGGGTTTCTGGCTGAACCGTGCACGTACATTGTTTTTTCATCGTCGCTCATGTGACGACGATTTAGCTCACCCAGAAACTCCCAGCGGCTTTCTGCTTTGGGGCCCGTTGATCTTTCGAGGACAGATCGTGTCCAGAAAATAGCACGTTCAGCACCGGCGTTGAATCCTTCAGGATCAAACAAAGCCGCCTGATCATGATTGCCCAGCAGGCACATGTCTACTTCCATCACTCGGTCGATACATTCGCACGGATTTGGTCCGTAGCCAACGATATCACCAAGACAAAAAATTTCTTTGATCCCCTTGGATTCGATGTCTGCCAACACCGCTTCCAGAGCTTCAAGATTTCCGTGGATGTCGCTAATAAGGGCTCTCAAGTTCACGTTCCTTCTGCAGCATGTACTGCAGATCCTCAGGTTACTTTACGTATATTTATCACGCAACCGCGTAAAAAATCAGATGATTGAAGTTACCCGGGCGTGATCTGCGGCACGTGACCCAACGCCACTTGCTGCATTATCAACCGCCTACGCCCGTTTCTATGAAAGAATCGACTCGAAGCACCCCTGCATAAATCGCCAACATTCAAATTTCGCCCCAACAGGCTACTTTATACAGTAGAGCTTACGCAGGATCCGACCAGCCCTCGTGAACTCTCATATCATGACACACTACCGAAAATTCATCATCCAAACTTTGCAGTGTGACAATAGGCGAAGACGGGCAATTTTACGGGCGTCACCGGAACTCAACAACCCGCAGCTTGTTTCGGTAATGTCCAATCAGGAAAAAAACGGGTTTTAGACAATCTTAGCGGGACGATTCTGAGAAAAATGAAGATTCGTACCAGATTACCCCAAGGTTATCGCGTTCTTCACAGGTCAGCAAATCCAGATCACCGTCGATATCAATATCTAGGAGCTCAATACGGTCAAACTTTTCTCCGACGTCAGTTCCGCTGATATCGTTGAGTTCCCAGGCGTTGAGGGGGGCCTTCGGATGCGGCGGAATCTACCGAATTTTGTAACCAATAGACCCCAAACTTCCCCTTTACCAGACCACATGTACATGCCAGATCACCGTCGCTGTCGCTGATCGCCACAGCCTTACCAGCACCGCTTTGGGATGGATGGATTACGTTCCACGGTTTTCTGAAATCGGCCTCGGGCGTCGACAGAAGTATTTTCCCATTTCGAGTGTTACAGGCAACAACAAAACCACCGTCAATGCGTCTGATATCCAGAAACATGACCTCAAGCCCCTCGCCGCCAATGTGGTGATCCGACCAGGCACCGCTCGCCGTCTGTTCTAACCAGCCAACACCGCAGTGCTCCCCTTTTCGGTCTGAGTAAACCACATCAAGGTCTTCATCAGCATCCATATCCAGAGTGTGCAACGACATAATCCAACCGGCGTCTCGAAGTTTTGTAATACCCCGGTTTTGCAATCAGGATCGTAAATCGAAATCTGCCGGCCCGGATCCTTGCTGCCGAATAGCAGCTTCGATTGATTCAAAGGGCAGCAATACATCCAGCACGCGTACCTTGAGAAGTCTGAAGCGGCTCAGTCTTCCAGTGCTCTGACTGGCGAACGACAGCCTCAGCGTTAGACGATGCCGGGCTTCCGGGATTGATGTGAAAATAGATCGTTCTCTCTGTGCCTTCACAGCAACTGATGACGTCCAGCCAGCCATCGTTGTTGACGTCAGCATACACGGCGTCTTCCGAAGACTTGACTCGTCCCACTTCCACCGACAGCCATCGCTCAGTTGCGCGATCAACGGTTGGCTGAAAACAAATGCGTATTCGCCTGCTGTCTTCCCAACCGGTCACTATATCCAAACGACCGTCTCGATCGACATCGGCCAATCGCACTCCGTCGGCTCCCCGTGACGATCGATCAATCGTGTGCATGTTCCACCGTTCAGAACCAAGCGCAGATGCGAACAGACACGACAGCGAAACCCACGGCAGTATGTAGCGCATTCCGAAAACTCCCCAATTAAAGGCAGCATCACAATCAGGCCGTTGAGTCGAAACGCCAAGCTGGGCCCGGGCAAGACAAGGGAATGCGTCTTACAAGCACTACTTCAGCTTAACTCCGGCCAACTGATGCACGGCGTTCCATTCCGCTTCTGTGACCGGCGTAATCGACAGGCGACTGCCTTTGCTAAGCAACTTCATCTCCGCCGTGCCACTGTCTCCTTTTAGCTGATCACGTGTCACCGGATTCTTAAAAACCTGCTTCAGCACGATATCAACCATGTACCAGGTCGGGGTATCAGGTTTACTTTTGGCGTCGAAGTATTTGTGATCAAGGTCAAACGCGTGGTGGTCCGGATAACCTTCCTTCACAACTTCAGCAGTGCCGGCTATTACCATCGGATCAACACGACTGTGATAGAACAGAATGCCGTCACCTTTTTTGATTTCATCTCGCAACATATTACGTACCTGATAGTTGCGTACGCCTTCCCAGCAAGTCCGCTTACCTTTTGCGGCAGCAAGATCATCGATGGAAAAAACAAACGGTTCTGATTTGAACAACCATAATTTCCGTTCACCAGAAGCCATCACCAATTCCTTCGAATATCATTTCTGAAATACTGTCAGCGCTCAAACAACCCGTAACTAAACCGTGCTGTAAATCCCAACGTCGCCTGAACAAGGCCGCCCAACAGCCTGCCGGTTCCGAGTTATTATTTTCCGCGTAAAATCGTGGTTACAGGAAAATGGTCAGAAGGCGTTTTCCCATCGCGTTGCGTGCGATCGATTTGTGAGTCTACGACCGCCCAATCCCGAGAAACACCGATCCAGTCGATCCTCGCGCCTTTTGTTGCTGTGCTTTTAAATCCAGAAAATGTTCCTTCGTCGGCACCTGATTCCGGATGCGCAATTCGATAAGAATCGACCACAGGTGATGCGATGGCTCCATCATCATCAAACATCGCCCTGTAAGGATTGCTGGTTATTGCCGCGTTAAAGTCACCCGTCACAATCACTCGACAAGACTTTGCCGCATCGCGTGCTCGGGTACGAATCAACAATGACGACTGATACCGCGCGTTCGCTCCCTGATGATCAAAATGCGAGTTGAAAAACATGATCGGAGCCGAATCCGGCTGTTGACGATCTTTCAGTTTTACCCATGTCACCATCCGCGGCAGCGAAGTGTCCCAGCTTTTACTACCGACTACTTCCGGCGTTTCACTGAGCCAGAAATGGCCGCTGTCGAGTTGTTCGAATCGATCGCGGCGGTAGTAGAGAGCCATCATTTCACCACCGTCTTTTCCGTCATCCCGCCCAACACCCAGCACTTCGTAGTCCGGCAAGTGTATTGCCAAAAAATCGCGTTGAAACTTCAGTGTCTCCTGCGTTCCCAGCAGATCTGGAGCACAGGCTTTGATTGTATCGACCACAAAATCCCGTCGATGGTCCCAGTGATTCGTACCGTCTTTCGCCGTGCCGTAGCGAATATTAAAACTCATTACTCGAACATCTGCCGCAGTCGCTTCATCAGCAGCGACTCCTTTTCCCAGAAAAGCCAGTACAACAAGCAGCACCAAAACAGCGAAACAACGAGTCATCGAATCAGCCTCACTTAGCGAAGAAAAATAAACAAGCCGTCTGCAATTACACAGCCGGCTTTTGCTTTAGCCCGCACGCAGTACGAACTCGTTCTATGACTTCCCGGGCCTTGGCGCGAGCCGTGCTGGCACCTGCCTGCAGAATGTCCTCAACATCGTCGGGGCGACCTACGAGCTCCGTGCGTTTTTCAAAGGCTGGCCCAAAACGTTCCATGGCCGCCTCGTACAAAGTGTTTTTTGCTTCGCCGTAGCCCATTCCTCCCGCTCGATATCGATCTGCCAACCCGGCCTGTTGCTCGTCATTCGCGAATAATCTGTACAGCGTAAACACAGCGCACTGTTCCGGATCCTTTGCATCTTCGACCGCTTTGGAATCAGTTTTAATTTTATTGATCTGTTTTTTCAGCTGCTTAGGCGTCTCAAACAGCGGAATAATGTTGCCGTAACTCTTGGACATTTTCTCGCCATCGGTGCCAACCACTTTGGCGGACGAATCCAGCACATGAGCATTCGGCAGAACCAAACACTCTTCACCGTACAACGAATTGAATCGTTGCGCGAGATCTCGGGTGACTTCGACGTGCTGAACCTGATCCTGCCCAACAGGCACAACGTCGCTGTCGTACATCAGAATATCTGCAGCCATCAAAACGGGATATGTAAACAGGCCCGCATCGGCTGCGAGCCCCTTGGCCTTCTTATCTTTGAACGCGTGACATTTTTCCAGCAGATGCATCTGCGTAATGGTCATCAACAACCATGTCAGTTCGGTCACTTCGGGAACGTCAGATTGCCGAAACAGAGTCGCCTTTGCGGGATCAAGACCTAATGCCAAAAGGTCCAGGGCTGAATCCTGAATGTTCTGTCGCAGAACCGCGGGATCTCGAACCGTCGTCAAGGCATGCAGATCCGCGATAAAATAATACGATTGTTCATTCCCCTGCAAAGCAATGTACTGCCGGATGGCACCAAAGTAATTGCCCCAGTGAAATCGGCCGGTCGGCTGAATGCCGGAAAGTACTTTCATGATGCGTCAAAATCACGTAATGATAAAAAAGTGTGGCGAGACTAGTCTCGTTTTGGAATCTGCAACGTACCAACAATATCAGAAATCGAACTCAGATTTTCCTGTCGCACAACGTCGCCCAGTTCCGCAACCAGTTGGCTGGACAACCCCGGATTGTAAAAGTTCGCCGTGCCGATCTGCACGGCAGAAGCCCCAGCAACAAGGAACTCCATCACGTCGTCAAGACACTGAATCCCACCAACACCGATTATCGGAATCTGGACGGCCTGAGCAACCTGCCACACAATGCGAAGTGCCAACGGCTTAATAGCAGGGCCACTTAGTCCGCCCAATACGTTGCCCAGAACCGGCTGACGTTTTTTCCAGTTGATCGCCATTCCCTGAAACGTATTGATCAGCGAAACAGCATCGGCTCCGGCATCGGCCACCGCCTGAGCAATCGGGATGACACTTGTCACGTTCGGCGTCAGCTTGGCGATGACCGGTAGATCACCAGCACCTCGAACGGTGCGAACTACGGCTGCCGCCAACTCCGGATTTGTTCCGAAATCGATACCTCCCGAAACGTTGGGGCATGAAATATTCAACTCTACTGCGGCTACGCCTTTGGACGCATTCAGCACGTCGGCCATGCGTTTGAATTCATCATTTGTCTTTGCTGCTATGTTTACAATCACCGCCGTTCCCAGCCCCGCAAGGTAGGGCAGTTTCTCCGCGACGAACTGATCAAACCCATCGTTATCCAGACCGATCGAATTCAACATTCCACTGGCAGTTTCCACCGTTCTGGGTGGAGGATTTCCGGCGCGGGGAAGCGGCGTCACGGTCTTGGGGATAATACCACCCAGCTGAGTGAAATCGACAAACGCCGTCATTTCTTTGGCGTAGCCGAATGTTCCGGAAGCGACCAGAATCGGATTCCTGAGCGACAGGCGATTAAGTTGAACTGCTAGAGGATTCATGAACAAAGTCGTTTGCGCGTGAACTTGTAATTCCAATGGGGCGGCCAGCATAACACGCGACAATGCTTATCAACAGCAGGCAACGAACCTGTCTTTCTGATTCAGAAAGATGAGCCATTACTCGGGCCGAGGCAGTGGTTTGTGTTCAGCATTATGCTGCACTGCAGACGCTCGACGCAGCGAAGTTGTCCCAAAACGGCGACGAATCTGATCCGCCACCTGATCCAGCTTGGTATCGCGTTCGTCCGGTTCGTCATCAAACAGCCCTCTTTGAATCGATGACCGAGCCGTCAGATTGGACACTCCCATACCAAGCAGCCGAACATTCAGCAAACGTTTAGGCAACTGAGACGTCAGCAGTTCAGACACTAAGTCCCAGAGTGGCTTTGTGGAATTGCAGTATTCGGAAAGACTTTTCGAACGAGTTATCGTATCGAAATTACTGTAACGCACTTTCAGATGAACAGTGCGTGCCAACACGTGTTGCGCTCTCAATCTTTGAGCGACCTGTTCTGTAAGTTCCATCAGCCATGCTCGCAACACATCGATGTCGCTGACATCAACCGCGAAAGTGGTTTCATGTGAAATCGATTTCGCTTCTCGATCGGCAACAACTGGCCGGTCGTCAATTCCACGAGCCAGATTCCAGAAATGCTGACCGCCGTCACCGAACTCTTTTGTCAGTTGAGACACAGACAACTGTAGCAACTGCGAGATACACTGAATTCCAAGTGCGTCAAACTTCTTCTTCGTAACTTTGCCCACACCCCAGATTCGAGTCACTGGCAGTGAATCCAGAACGCGCTGAACATCGTCTGGCAGAATCACCGTGAATCCATCTGGCTTGTCCAGATCACTGGCCAGCTTTGCCAGATATTTGTTCGGAGCAACACCAACGGACGCGACCAGATTCAATTCGCGTCGAATATCTTCCTTGATGGCCCGGCCAATCGATTCAACAGAACCGAACAGCTGCACACTGCCGTTTGCGTCAAGAAATGCCTCGTCCAGCGACAGGGGCTCAACGGTTGGCGTGTAACGATGAAAAATCTCACGAATCTGCGCCGAGATTTTCGCATAGTGTTCCATTCGAGGTCGCAGGACGATCGCGTTCGGGCAAAGCCTCAGTGCCTGTCTGCTCGCCATCGCACTATGCACGCCGAATGTGCGTGCCACATAGTTGGCTGCAGCGACAACTCCTCGACCTTCCGGAGTACCTCCAACTATCACCGGCTTTCCACGCAGTTCGGGATTATCTCGCTCTTCGACTGACGCGTAAAACGCATCCATGTCAACATGCAGAATCATCGTGAACCGATCATAAGATACGCGACCAACCAGCTTCCAACTCTGTCTGCCGCAATTATAAATCAACCATCCGATTACTGCTAATCATTGCACCGTGCAATCACCTGCAAACCAAACCTGCGTGACTCGCACACCGCTGCAGGCAACGCTAAAAACCCGGTTCGCTGCTCCGATATCCGAGTGCAGGCCTGAATAAATGGACAGGTGTGGCGAGAAACCAATCAGACTAATCTGGTCTTAAACACTAGTCCCAGAACAAGCGACGATTTTTGGTTGAAACGGCAGAACCACCCGAAAACCCTGCTGGATTCCGCGTATTGAGTGTTGTGAGTCAATCCAATTCGTGGCCCAACAAAGGATTTCGGGTGAAGGCTTCAGCTTATCAAAAACGGCAGGCGGCGTCAGCG
>JBDNFN010000162.1:0-3007 GCA_041689795.1 Fuerstiella sp.
GGGTCACGCCATCGACGTCATGTCTGCATGCGTAAAAAAAACTTAAAATTTATGAACGCGACGGATCGCGTTCTTCAACGCTGCGCGGTCGCGGCAATTCACGGTCGCAAAAACGCAAAATACCCGTGGACAACGCCATTCCTGCCAGACACCTTTGTTCCGGAGCGCTTTATTCAAGGTGAAAAAATGTCAAATAGGAGTGATCGAAAACAGGACAGTTCGCGGGCGACTCACTTAATTGTGAAGACTTGCAGCTTCGGGAAGGACTACCCGGACGAATCCTTCTTGAGCGGTTCGCGAATGTCGGAAGATGAAGCCGAAACAATCGCTGAGATTCTGAACCGGCGAAACGGTACTAACGCAACGCAACGCAGTTTTTCAAGGTTGTCGAATCAACGTACAGGCTCGCGCCAGCCTTTGAGCGCTGACAAAACCGGCGGGAGAGAACTTCAATGTTTCGGAACCGTAGGGACACCAACTTGTGGTGTCCCGGTCGGCTTGTTTTGGTCACTTCGCCAGCGAAAACACTAGTGAAGGCGCAGGGGCTCGAACCCTGGACCTACGGATTAAAAGTCCGTTGCTCTACCAGCTGAGCTACGCCTTCATGTCTGCTTCTGAACACAAAAAACGCAGTAAAACATCGCGTCCCGTTGAACATCCGCCGAATCACCAGAACCATATCGCGATTTGTTTCATTTTCCATAAACGCAGGGTGATTCTCGACGAATTTTTTCGGAAACTCATCCCTTCACGTCATTCAGTCGGTCATGTTGGCCGGTTGGTGTACGGTGTTTTCCTGCCAGCCGTCACGTTCCGGGCAATCAGAGCAGCTTGGTTCGACCAGCAACAGGTTCACCAACGGGCCACTTCCGTTCGGTAATTTGAGCTATTTGCGTTAGCTCTTTGGCTTGATATTCGTCAAATTGCCGCCAACACAGCTGACCTTTCCATGGAATTGCTAAAGTCTGCGGGCACTTCTTGCCACTTCTCATCGCATGCGTTTACGATGTCGATACCAATCTTAGGCTATTCGCCATCCAAACAGCCGCCATTGCCAAATTCGTAGAGTTTTCGATATGTCGAAAAAGCAGGTTCTTTTGCTATCTATCATGACCGCCATCCCGTCCGTCATTTTACTGACGGTGCTTGTTCTTAATGGACTTGAACACGGTGGCAAGATGTTTTCCGGCATGATGACCGTGTTTGTCGCGGTCACCGGACTGCTCGCGCTGTTTGGTGTTGGTATGAGTCCGTTTGCGGTAATGGCCTTCTATCCGGCAGAAGGTTTTGCGTCTCAGGGCGGAATGATTGTTCCTGGAACCGGCGCCGCATCACCTCGACCATCCATTGATGACGATGGAGACGGCGAAGAATTCGAAGACGATGGCTTTGACGAGGAAATGTCCGGCGAAGATTCGTATGACGACGATGGTGAAGAACTGTTCGACGACGGCGATCTTGAGGACGAAGACGAAGAGTGGTAGCCGATGCCGGGCTGCGTCCGCCGGCAGGTTGACTGATGTCGCGTTACCGAAGTTTCAGGCTGGCGATACCAAGAATCGCCAATAGCGCAGATGCAATCCAGAAACGTACTACGATCTTCATTTCGTGATCACCTCGAAAAACAAAGTGATTGTGAAGCGGGCTGCATCTGAGCGGGCGTTTTCCTGTTGTTCGAAAACAGGCGACTTGAACAATCACGCTCAGCGTTTCAATTACAAACACGCCACCGATCAAAACCAACAGCAGTTCCTGACGGGCCGCGAGAGCTGCGACAGCCAGTAGACCACCTGCAGGCAAAGATCCGGCGTCACCCATAAACAGCTGCGCTGGATAGCAGTTGAACCACAGGAAGCCCAGCATCGCTCCCGCCAGAGCCGCCAGCATCACAGCCAGTTCTCCGCTGGCCTGGACGTGAGGTATGCCAAGGTATTCTGAAATCACACTGTGTCCACACAAGTAGGCCAGGCCTGCAAATGCCGACGCGGTAGTAATTGTGCATCCAGCCGCGAGTCCATCCAGCCCATCGGTCAGGTTGACGCCATTGGCTGATCCGACCACCACAATTGCGCACCACGCGAAAAAGAACGGTCCCAGGGCGATCGACATATTGCCAAACGGCCATACCAGATCGGTGCCGAACGCTTCCCCGGTAAGCTCCGCTGTCAGGCCGAATCCGGCGATACAGCCGATCACAAGTTGCGCTGCGAATTTCTGACGCACCGTCAGCCCTAATCGTGTGGTCCTTTGCTTGATCCAGTCGTCCCATGCTCCAAGGCTGGTCAGCAGAATGACCACCAGAACACCCACATGAACGAACGTGTTTTCCAGATCGCCCCACAGCACTGTTGACAGCAAAACGGCTCCCATAACAAACAGGCCTCCCATCGTTGGGGTTTCCTGTTTCCCGGCATGCAGTCTATTCAGAGTTTCGGATTTACTGGCAATCCGTTCTCGGAAGCGTTTTTTTAACCATCCAATCGCGATCGGGCCGAGTAACAGCGTGATTAGAAACGCGGTAACGCTGGCTGCGGCAATACGAGCCGTCAGGAACACACGCGAATCGCCCGTTGTTCTTGACGCCAACTGTTCCAGCAGGTATCCAAAATGTTTCAGCAGCCAGAGTATCATGGCTTCATTGGCGCCACTAAGTTGTTTTCAGTGATCTCGCGTCGCGAGCGAAGGTGAGAAGTGTGACGAAACCAACCCGCAACGCAAGGCGCGGGATGTCTGCAGTGGCGTAAGGCGTATTTGCTGCCGCGGGAAATTGCGTTCCCCATTTCCAGTGTCCGTCGCCGACCGGGAATCCCGGCTCTCCCGTTTCTTTTTCGCTCCAAAAGCAACAACAAGCGTCGTGGGTACGCAGCTAGTGCGTCGTCAAGTCTTAATAATGGGGTAGAGCCGCTTCAGTTTTTGTCGCGCGTTTTCGATCTCGACGCGCCAGTCGACGCCACGCTGTTTGATGGTGGTTTTTTCTGACCAAGCTTTGATTTCGGTTTGCAGAAGA
>JBDNFN010000163.1:0-23816 GCA_041689795.1 Fuerstiella sp.
GCTTGCCGCCGGCAAGTCATCCGCGGAGGTTTACCAGAAGCTTGGTGTGGCGGAATCGACATGGATGCGTTGGAAGCAACAGTACGGCGGGATGAAGTCAGCCGAGGCCAGGTGATTGCGTCGCGTTTGCGGTTTTGGGACCGTTTTCAACGCGGCATTTCTATCTCGCCACGCCGGACAATGGCGCCCGCTGGCTTTGCCGGTGACAGCGATCGCATGACGAAACACAATTGTGGCGTCGGAAACCTTTGAAGCTTGAATAAAAAAATCCCGACTTGCCAGGGCCGGGACATTCTGGGTTTTGATATTCAAACTGTAAGTAGACTGTGGTCCCATTGACCTGTTCACGTCTTCTGGTGGCACGAGGAATTACTGATATGTTGCAGCAGGCCGGCTTGGTCTGTTACTTACCGGTGACGTGGGAGCCACGTTTGATGCTGTTGACAACCGTACCAACAGTAGTTTCGTCACGGATGATCAGAACCGACTCACGAGTTGCGGCACAAAGACGTATATCTACGCTGCCGAAGATTGCCGCCGACAGCCGACGCCGACAGCCGACGCCGACGCCGACGCCGACTACGACTACGACTACGACTACGACTACGACTACGACTACGACCAGAATCACCGCTGTACGCTTGTGAAGTTCGTCGTTCAGAAGCTAAGTCGCTACGATTTGGTTCCGGCTATCCTGATTTTCTGCTAAGCCATTTAACCAGCGTTCGCACGGGCGATGCGGTGGCGCCAGCGTCCTGCCAGGCAGTGGACGAATCGGACCAGGACGGGCCTGCGATATCCAGATGAACCCATCGCGAGTCGCCGACGAACTTCTGCAGAAACTTTGCGGCCGTGACGGCTCCCCCCCAACGTGGGCCGACGTTTTTGCAGTCGGCAACTGAACTCTTGAGCAACGGTTCAAAGTGGTCATGCATTGGCATGGGCCAGAAATATTCGCCGGCCGCCGTGGCTGCGGCTGTGAGTTCTGAGGCTAACTCGTCATCTTTCGCAAACATACCCGTGATTTCTTCGCCCAGAGCCACCACACATGCTCCGGTCAGCGTGGCCAGATCCACTATCTGTTCGGCTCCATCGTCAACCGCATAAGCCAGTACGTCGGCCAGAACAAGTCGTCCTTCTGCGTCGGTATTGTGAACTTCAATCGTCGTACCATTACGTGCAGTCAGCACATCGCCCAATCGATAGGCGTTGCCGCTGATCATATTTTCCACGAGCCCCAGGTAGGCCGTCAAGTGGATGGGAAGATTCAAGCGAGCTGCCGCGACGATTGCTCCCAATGCAGACGCGGCTCCGGCCATGTCAGCCTTCATCGAAATCATGCCGTCGCTGGGCTTGATGGAATATCCACCGCTGTCGAAGGTAACTCCTTTGCCAACCAATCCCAGTTTTGGAGAGTCGTTGCCAGCTCCGTCCCACACCAGCTTAACCAATCGAGCTGGGCGAACACTGCCCTGAGAAACCGCCAACATCGCTCCCATGCGTTCCGCTGCAAGCTGTTTTTCATCCAGAATCGTGACTTCAAGACCCACTTCTCGTGCCAGCTTAACGGCTTCTGCAGCAAAGCTTTCCGGGTAGATGTCGTTGGCCGTGCGATTGACCAGATTTTTCACCAGCACACACGATTGACCAATAGCGGTGCCTCGGTTGACGGACGCTGAAACACTGTCTGAGCTATTGGCAAGGCAAAGAGTAGTCGATGCGAACGCTGATCGAGCGCGTTTGGCTTTGTAGATGTCCGCATCCACGGTAGCGACCACAATTGCATCAGCAAAGACTTCTGCCACGGTTTCCGGTGTCAATCGAGTAATCACGGAATCGTCAACCACCACCGCAACTGATTGATCAGGCTGCTCGCAGCAGAGTCGCAGCGCGGCCAGCAAGCTGTGCCGCACATTGCGAAGATCGCATTTCTCCGCGTCACCAAGCCCCGCCAGCACAACGTGCTTTGCGGCAATTCCGCTGCGTTGATACAAACACAAAGTTTGCTGCGGTTTAGCAGAAAACTGCTCGCTTTTAACCAACTCAGAAATCGTTCCACCGAGAGCGCTGTCAATTTGCTGAAGTGTTTCCGAAAGCGGTTTTGCATCCGCCATAAGGACAATAAGCCAGTCAGTCGTAACTGTAACTGGTGCTTCAGTGGAAATAGACGACGTCATTTTGAAATCCTGAATCGATATTTATGAATAAAAATTTAATGCCCGTCCTCGGCGTTGCGACGAAGTTCAACATATCCCATCGTTCCACGCCACCGCCCGTCGAGACGTCTCGGCCGGTCAGGATTGTCCTCGGGCGGGATTTTTCCAGAGAAAGATATCTTCTTCGCGAATTCGTAGATAGCTATCGTAGCGGCTGCGATGAATCAGATTTGCAGCAACGGCATCCTTGACGCCGCATGGTGTTTCATGAGTATGAGAGCAGCTGGGGAATCGGCAGTAGGAAATGAACGGGCAGAATTCGATGAAGTAGCCGTCGACTTCTTCCAAAGCAATATTCCACAATTCGAACTGACGAATTCCTGGCGTGTCGGCGACCCAGCCGCCCTGAGTCATTGGCAGCAGGCGAGCTCTCCGGGTTGTATGCGTCCCTTTGCTGCTGGAATCACTGACATCGGACGTGTCCAGGTTTAGCGTGGAATCGACGACGTTCAGTAGTGACGATTTTCCGACTCCGCTTTGCCCGCTTAATGCCGTCTGACGCTGATGTAGCAGCTTCCGCAGATGATCAATACCGCTGCCGTTTTTTATGCTGGTCAGCACAACGGCATAGCCGAGTCGGCCATAGATTGACGCGACTTTCTGCAGTGCTACCGGATCGACAAGGTCGATCTTGTTGATGCAGATTATGGCTTTTACCTGATGACGTTCGGCCATAACTAAGTAGCGGTCGATCAGGTTTGGTTTCAGGTCGGGATCGGCGGCCGAAGCAACAATCAACACCTGATCGATATTCGAAACCAGAATGTGTTCGCGGCCATGGCTGTTCCGAGACAGCACGCCGTGCCGCGGTTCGACCCGTTCGATGACTCCCTGATAAGAATCGCCTTCCAGACGAAAAAGAACTCGATCACCCGTCACGACAGCATTGCGGCTATCTCGGGCAAGCGTTCGCAGAATTCCTCGAATGGTGCATTCGTATTCGCGACCGTTTTCGTCAGATTGAACTCGGCAGTTTAGTCCGACAAAGCTGGTGACTCGACCCGTCATACACCCAACGGTGTCGACAGTCCGCACAAACTGATTGCCATCCGATTCGACTCCGACCAGCGTCCGCCGCCGTGACAGTGTACCCTTGCCACTGAAGCGTTCCTCGTTGCTGGCATCTTCTGCGGCGACTTCGTCGCTAAGCAGTTCGTGGGTCAGGTTTTGATCACGAGCACGCGTTTGCTTGTTACGACGAATGTCAACACGGACCTTCTTCCCACCTTTGCTGTTGCCTTTTTTCTTACCCTTTTTCGCCATCAGAGCTCTTGTTGTTGGTGATATTACAGTCTGGCATCACGCCAGAATTTCCCTGACCACGTTTCCGTGAACATCGGTCAGACGGAAGTCTCGTCCCGCGTGATGGAAAGTCAACCGCTCGTGGTCAAGTCCCATCAGATGTAGCAGGGTTGCCTGAAGATCGTGCACATGAACCGGAGAATCCACCACATGAAAGCCAAAATCGTCTGTCGCACCCACCGTTATGCCCGATTTGACGCCTCCGCCTGCCATCCACATTGTGAATGCCTGAGGATGATGGTCGCGGCCCAGCGAACGCCCCAATGCCGCATTGGATTCAACCATCGGCGTTCGACCGAATTCACCACCCCACACAACCAAAGTATCATCCAGAAGACCTCGTTCCTGCAGGTCTTTCACCAGTGCCGCCGACGCCTGATCGGTTATTTTACAGTTGTTTGTCACGTTGCCTTTGACGTTGCTGTGAGCATCCCAGCCACTGTGATAAATATTGATGAATCGCACGCCACGTTCCACCATGCGGCGAGCCAGCAGGCAGGCACGCGCGAACGATGGCTTGTCCGGGTCACATCCATACAAATCCAGAGTGTGCTGGGATTCTTTTTTCAGATCCATTAGTTCCGGAGCCGACGTTTGCAGTCTCGCGGCCATTTCGAAGCTGGCAATACGAGTCGCGATTTCCGGATCGTTGACAGCCTTCATGCGTTCGCGATTAAGCTTGTTGATCAGCGAAAACGTGTCGCCCTGCAACTGGTCAGAAACGCCTGGTGGATTATTCACGTTCAGGATGGGATCGCCCTGGCTGCGAAACCGAACTCCGTTGTAAACTCCCGGCAGAAAACCGCTGGACCACAGAGCAGCTCCGCCACTGAGCCCCGCTCCGGTGCTCATCACAACAAATGCAGGCAGATTTTGAGTTTCCGCGCCCAGTCCATACAACGCCCACGAACCGATGCACGGTCGGCCCGGTTGCGAGAAGCCCGAGTTCAGAAGAATCTGCGCAGGAGCATGATTGAACTGGTCTGTGTGCAGCGATTTGATCAGGCAGATGTTGTCGGCGATGTCTGAAAGAAATGGCATCGCTTCAGAGATATTCGCACCCGACTGACCATGTTTGGCAAATTTGAACTGCGGTCCCAGAACGGCGGCATCCGGCTGAATAAATGCATATCGCTGATCGCCGATCACGGATTTTGGCAGCGGGCGTCCTTCAAACTGTGTCAGTGTCGGCTTTTCGTCGAACAGTTCCAGCTGACTGGGCGCACCAGCCATAAACAGATGAATGACGGCTTTGGCTTTTGGTTCACGATGCGGCATTCGAGCCGACAGGTCAGTGCTGTCTGCCGTAGTGTTTCCATTGGCGGCACTGGTTAGTTGCGACAGCGCCGCCGTGCCAAGTCCCAGCCCGCATTGCGATAAAAACCAGCGGCGTGCAAGTTGTGTATTCATGGTCGAATGTTCTCCCCGAGCACCGTGGGTGTTGCTCGCCTGTGAATTGTCGTCAGCCACTATTCTCGAGAAAGCGTTTCGTCCAAACCAAAAACAGCTCGAGCTGTCGCGGTCCACGCCGCTTGTTCCGCGAGTTGTTGAGAGTCCGTGTTTTCCGCACTTTCGAGCCCAACAAACGCTGCGGCACGGATGAAATCAGTCGCAAATGCGGTCCTCTGTTCTTCATAGAACTGTTCCAGCAGTTGAAGTTCATCGGTGGTTGGCAAACGAACGAGCGTTCTGCGGAACAGGGCAGTCAGCAGCTGAGTTGTACTATCGGTTTCACGACGCTCCATCAAGTGCCGACCAGCCTGCTGTGCAAGGTCCATCAACATTACATCGTTAAGAAGTGTGAGCGCCTGCAATGGACTGTTACTGCGATCGCGATCGGCAATGCAGGCTTCTCCGCTGGGCGCGTCAAACGTACTGAACATGGCGAACGGTGCCGTCCGTTTGATGAAGGTGTATAGACTGCGGCGGTAACGATCGGTACCTTTGCTGGCTGTCCAGCTGGGACTTCCGTACGCCGATTCGGTGACTCCCTGCGGTTGTGGCGGTCGCACCGGAGGCCCACCGACTTCTGGAGAAAGCACGCCAGCTGCCAACAGCAGCTGATCTCGAATAATTTCCGCATCCAGACGAATTCGGTTTGCATGAGTCAACAGACGATTGTCGGGATCCATGTGCACAGCGTCGGCAGTAGCCTTCGAAGCCTGACGATAGGTCGCGCTGCTCACAATCCGACGATGCAGCTTTCGCAGCGACCAGTTATCATCGGTTGCGAACGACACTGCCAGCCAGTCGAGTAATTCAGGATGGCTGGGCGATTCTCCCTGCAGCCCGAAATCGTCGAGTGTCTTAACAATTCCTGTCCCGAAGAATGCCGCCCAATGCCTGTTGATAACTACTCGAGCCGTCAACGGATTCTGTGTCGAAACAAGCCATTTCGCGAATTCAAGTCGGTTCTTGGGAGCATCCTGCCCGGATGGAATTAACACGCTGGGAAGTCCGACGGTGACGGGCTCCTTCGGCTGCAGATATTCGCCTCGATGATGTCGAAATGTTGGTCGAGTGTGTTCGGGCGGACGACTTTGCAGCACCAGAGACGATGTCGCCGCAGGACGCATTCTTAGCTTGCGAATTGTTTCCGACTGTTGACTGAGTTCCGGTGTTGAAGTTAGAAACGCGTTCTGTAATAGTTGCTCTTCGCGTTGAGTTAACAGATGTTCCGGCTGCAAAAGTAACGACGCCACTTCCGGCGAATACATTCTGGCTTCCGGAGCCTTAGCAGCATCTGTCGCTGAAAAACGAAAACGTCCCAGAGAGCTTGCGAAATGTCGCCCGAACGACATGTGAATCGTTACAGGCGTATTGGCTGGCACCGGTTTTGCAAACACAAACACTGCGACGTGAGCCGCTCCCTGACGATCGTGGACGGACCAGCCCGTTTGGATGTCATTATCAATTGCCAAAGCGGCGGTAGCGGGATTGCTGCCGAACCTGTTTTTTGAGTATGTCTGAGTCGCGGCAGAAAACGGAAACTCTTTGCTTCCGGATTTTGCTGACATCTCAGTTAGATAAAAATCTCCCAACGTCCCTTCGTAGTATGTCGATCCTGGGCCGCCAGCGGGCAGGCGTAGGTCGGGCAATGCTTCCAGTCGCAAGGACGTAATTGGACGGTCGGAGGCCGCCAGAGTAATCATGTAGTCATCGCGCTTGGCCGTGTCTCCGCTGGCGAAGATTGAATGATCGTCCTGAATCGTGAGGATCGGCAGATTCGATGTCGCTGCGGTGGGGATTAGAATTCTCCAGTCGACCGCATGGGGGACTTCTATTCGTCGCCATTCAGCAAAGGCAGCGGCAAGTTGCTGATGCTTTTGTTCTTCGACCTGTTCGGGCGTACGCTGCCGCAGCAGCGAAAGACCGAAGTTGCCGATCGTGTGTTTACCACCTGATAACTGCTGCAACGTCACTCGCAAAATGGCGTTATCCGGCAGCGGCAGCGTGACCCCGGAAAAATCCAGATCAAATGTGGCGACGGCTGATTTTGGAACTCCGCCGGCACCATGAATGGCCCAGCCTGTGTCTTCGTTTGCGTCAAACGCTTTGCCGATTTCATAGCTTGATTGCTCGACGCTGGCCGTCGCCGACGTTACTGGCAACCGTATGGCCACGCCCCCGTTTTCGATGACTTCGAAAACAATTTCGCTTAACACAAAGTTGCCGTGAGGCGTTCTGCCTGGTCCACGACTTCTGCCAGTGGCTTTAGTATCCAATCGAATACTGTCAAACACACAGTTGCTCGCCTGCAGATCAACAACATAGGTTGATGCATCGGGATTAGCGTCGGAAACTGCAATGCTGGATTCACCGATGACCTTTACCGTTTGCTGGCCGTCGGCTTCGGCACGAGTAATTTTTGAGGCGACGTGGTCAAGTTCATCAACGGGCCACATGTTAGGTAACGCAGTTAGAAGTTCGTCTGCCTTTGCGATGTTTTTCTGCCAGGCTTCGTTAAGTTTCGCGTCCGGCAGGTCCAGCAACGGTTCGTCGGCGTTGTTCAGATATGCGAATATCTGATAGTACTCAGTGTGTGAAACGGGGTCGTATTTATGAGTGTGGCACTGGCAGCAACCTAGAGTTAGTCCCAGCCACGTGGTACCCGTTGTCGCGACTCGATCAGTCATAGCGTGATAACGAAACTCCATAGGATCGATGCCGCCTTCTTCGTTCAGCATCGTGTTTCGGTGAAAACCCGTTGCGATTCTCTGACTGACTGTTGCGTTCGGCAACATGTCGCCCGCCAGTTGTTCGATGGTAAATTTATCGAACGGCATGTCGTTGTTGATGGCGTTGATTACCCAGTCTCGATATGGCCAGATACTGCGATCCCGATCCTTTTCGTAACCGTTCGTGTCTGCATACCGAGCAAGATCCAGCCACCGGCGAGCCCAGCGTTCGCCGTAGTGTTGCGACGCCAGCAAATGACCGATCAGTTCCTGCCAGGCGGCTTCGTTAAGTTCGCCCGTTATTGTGATGCCTGCCGAGCTTGAGGATGATTCCGATGCATCAATTGCCGAAGCCTGGGGGCCGCAGATTTTACTAAGCCAGTGGTCAGTTTCTGCAGGTGTTGGCGGAAGGCCGATCAGGTCCAGATACAGACGACGCAGCAGAATATGCGGTTCAGCGGGCTTGGACACCGTCAATCCGGCTGCTTCGATTTTTTGCAGCACGAAGCGGTCAATTTCGTTGCGACACCATTTCGAATCGGCAGTTTGCGGGGCTTCAGAACGTTCCGGCGCCACAAACGCCCAATGCTGTTTCCAAGTCGCTCCCTGCTTTACCCAGCGGATCAAGGTGTCCTGCTGTGCTGCGGTTATGGACTTGTTGGAATCCGGCGGAGGCATCATTTCGTCCGGATCAGTCGATCGGATGCGGCGAATCAGCTCGCTGAGAGTAACATTCCCGGGCTTAACGGCTGCATAACCGCCGCGGTCTTCAAACAGACCCTGTTTCTGATCCAGCCGCAAATCGGCTTTTCGCGTGTTTTCGTCCGGCCCATGACAGTGAAAACACGTGTTTGAAAGAATGGGACGAACTTCAGCGTTGAAGTCAACCTGGTGTTCCTGAGCAAGCAGCGTGTTGTTTGACGCGACCAACAACAGCAGGGTTGCCAGAAGGGAAAAACACCACGCAACGCCGGACCGGCGCAGGACGAGCCGGGTTCTGAGTTCACTCGGGGTATCTAAATGGGATCTCATATTCATCTGCCACAATCACGAAACGAACCGTCCCCACACTGCAGGCGGCAGCGCCGAATTCGTATTGTGACAAATGAACGGAAGATTCCCTACCCTGACACAGAAATTTCATCGGGCAGTTAGGGAGACGATAGTCCGCGAACGTCGTTCTATTTCATTTTACTCAACCAGTAGCCATGATGACTTGGTTGTTTATCAATGGGCGCCGTCTACCGGCAGCGGCTGCAAGTGAGTTCCTGCATCACTGGCAATTCACGCGCTTTCGCTGCGTGCCAGTAGCACTACGGTTCACCGTCGTTCAATAGACTGAGTCGCCCTGAAACCGCAGTTTCAGCGACAACGAAGATTATGGCACCATGTACAACTGCCATGATCCGTCCAGTTTGCGAATCTCGTAGGCCTTGCCGCCGCGAAGCCGATACGTTTTTGTCGGCATGCCTGGAGCAGGAGTGTAGCTGACGGACCAGTCTGTTGATTCGGTTAGGTTCTGAGTCTGCCCTGGACCGATCTTGTACGGAAAACTCGAACCCTTATCGGTAATCAAACGATAGTCGCAGACTCCCGGAGCATTCGGCGAACAGCGGATTACAATAGGCAATTGGCTGTAAACTCGCGGCGGACCCCCCGGAGGATCAGGATACACAGTGCGGCCGTTACCGGGATACGTTCCGTTTGGGTGCATGCCATTCGGGTATGTTCCATTTTGGAAGTTGCCGTTTTGGTATGTACCGTTCGGATATGTTCCATTGGGGTACGTGCCGTTCGGGTAAGTAACGCGTCCCTGTCCCTGTCCAGGCGTCATACCATTTTGCGGTCCAAAGAAATTATTTGGCTGGAAGTTGCCCTGATTTTGATTACCTGACGAATTCGGACCGCCCGCTTTATAGGGCAAGGTCTGCGGCTGACCATTCTGAAAGCCATCGTCCTGGCCCCCATCCTCCTGCATTTCCTGCAACCCCTGCAGGAATTGCCCGATTTTCTGAAGGTCATTCTGTGCGTCCGCGATGGCGGGTAGTCCGCAGACAAGCATGCCGGTCAAAAGTACATTTTTCATGATGGTTTCTCCTTGGCCTAAGTGATCAATCATATGACTTTACTAATCGATGTTAACAGGTCTTCGCCGTCAGAAACTATCCGGCTATTTTTCGAACTCAAGAACGTTGATTTGATTCAAGCGGTCTGGAGAATAGACAACCGGATTCTGGCGATTGCCGGTCATCACGCTTACCTTATCGATCACGCCCATTGCCAGTTCCAAAGTACTGACAAGTCCGTCGCCGGTCTTGGGGCGAACGTCTGCGGACTTGTCGTTGATCACATCCAGAATTGCTCTGGTAAACGCGCCGTGTTGCCATTCGTCGTTTTCAAAGCTTTTTTGCTGCATTGTGCACGATGCATAGAAAACGGTTCCCATTTCCGGTGCCGCCAGGTCGTGAAGCGGGTTGGCCGAAACTGCAGTGCCGATTCCATCAGCATGGCAGGCATCGAGAAACACGATTCGTTTACAGGCAGGAAGTTCTTCGTGCAATATTCCGGTCACTTCTCGCCACGATACAGCCGTGGAACGCAGTTTGTCCGGGTCGACTTCGTGAGTACCAAGATAGAAATTATCCCGGTCGTCCAGAAAACCATGTCCAGAACAAAACAGCATCACAACGTCGCCTGGCTTCACGTTATCAACCAGCCATTGCAGGCCGTCTAAAACGCCGGCACGGTCGGCACTTGCATTCTGCAGAAGCTTAGATTCGACACTGCTGTAAAGCCTTCCGTCGCCGTGCTTTTTCACAGCCTCGGCAAAGGCCGCAGCGTCATCCGCTGCATATTTCAGATTTTCAACACCCATTCCATTCAGGGCGTAATCGCCAATCCCAATGGCCAGCACAAAGACTTTCGACTTTTCTTCTGCCGCGGGAGAATTAAGGCTGATTCGGCTGCTGTCAACTGAGGACGTGGCAACCGAGTTTTCGGCTACAAAGGAAATTTCGTTTCGCCCGGGAAACAGCCGCAGACGGTGAGATATATCGAACCCAGCCGATTCGCTCTGACCGTCCGGCCGAAATACTTTTGCAGGAGTTCCATTGTGAAGCAGCGTCACTCGAGTAATTGGCAGATTATTTGTCGCCAGCACAGACGCTTCGATTGTGACTCGTGGATCATCAAAGGTTTCGTTTGTGACCGGACTTGTGATTTTCACCGTCGGCGGCTGATTCTGTGCAAACGTGTCGCGAGAATTCAGGTCAATCGGTCGTGGAGGATTAGGCCGGTTTTTATTTGCGATGTCTTCAGCCTGCTGAAATGCTCCGGTTTCAATTACCTGATTAATGATATCCGGTCGATACAGCTGTTTCCGAAACTGCTGAGCCTGGAAAAACAACGCAGTTTTGTCTGGTCCCTGATTAACGTGCCATCCAATCAATTGGTCCGCGCCGGGACTGCAGTCGTAATATCCCTGAGGCGTCCAGATGATCCATTGGTCGTTATCGCCAATGAAAACGTTTAACAACGGTTCGACATAGTCGAATCCCTCGTCCAGAGTCATCTTGTAGGCGTATTCGTTTTCGCCACGTTTCATTGTGACGGCCACGGACTGACCGGGCTTGTAGTCGAAACGGTTGTACAGCATCATTTCATAAATGTCGTCAAGTTTGTGGCCTTCGACTGAAACGATTCGATCTCCAACCTGCACACCGACATTTGCAGACGATGATCCTCGGCGGACACTGATGACCGACGTGTTTTCGTATTTGAAATCGAAAATACCAGTAGGCTTGTGATTCAGCAGGCTCCAGATTCGAATGGTGCGATCGGTTGATCCCGTCACAAACACTTTTCCGTTTGTGGATGGGCTGATAGAAGTGACCATCGATTCATGGCCTCGGTAGGCGCGACGAAGTTCATCACCGGCGGTATTCCACATCGCCAGAAAACCAAGATTATCTGAATACAAAACCGGAGTCTGGACGCCCAGCGTTTCACCATTTAACAACGTGTAGCAGCTTGGAATTCGACCACTCGGCAAGCGGTATTGTGTTTCCCGCCCATTGCCGGACAGTGACATATGATAGCTTTGTTCGCCAGTGGCTGGGGCTTTCGGTTGCACCGTTCGACCGTTGGCCGCGATCAGTTCGGGAACGATGTTGATCGATCGCGCGTCTCGTTTTTGAATGACTCGGTGTTTCAGGTCAAGCACGTGAGTCGTCTGGCCGTAACTGTTGAATCCCCAGTGTGCGACGTCCGCTTTTGTGCCGAAAGCAATCTGATCATTATCAACTGAAAACGCGGCGTCATAGATTGGCTGCCCCTGGCTGACAATCTTGTGGCGAGCCGTCCCCGTTTGAGCATCCCAGATGTGAATTTCGCCAAACTTGTCGCCACTGACGGCGAAGTCGTTTTGAGGACTTATGGCGACAGCGAAAACTTCCCACGTATGTCCAAGATATGTCGTCGATGGCGCATAGTTCATATTTGCATTCGTCATCTTTCGAGCGGGCCACACTGCAACCCATGGCCGACTGCGGCCGTTTTGAGATCCAATACCTGCAGCAGCCCACTTGTTGCGATCAAGCTGCAGTTCGAAACATCGAGGCGAACGTGCCATGGTAAACGGCCACGCGACCTGCTGCCGCAGGATGGCAGACATCCATCCCAAAAGTTTAGGAGGCATATATTCGCTGGCTGAAATTGATTTGCCATCAGGGACGCGATAAACGTGCGGCCCGTCATGCTCGACAGATAGAAGGTAGGGTTCTGAATCGGCAAACTGCAGAACGTCGACAATCGGCTTGTCAGGATTTCCAGCCGGGATCTTCTTCAGAATACTTCGACGCGGCCAGTCCCACAAAATTCGCTGACCATCACCATCAACTGTCGCCATGTACTGGCCGTCGCGTGAAAATGCAATTTTTTCACAGGCTGAATCGTGACCCGGAAGCAACTGATGGATCTCGTCCAGGTTGTCCAGACGATAAACGCGGATGGACCCATGAGCACGGTCATCGGACACTCCGACCAGCAGGAACTGACCGTCTGGCGAAAATTCAACGCAGTTTGTGATGCCATACGAAGTTCGCGATCGATCGCCTCGCAGAGTATTAATCACAGTGCCCGTTGCGGAATCAATGATTCTCACAACCTTGTCACCGGTGGCTGCAATCAGCCGACTGTCGTTGCTGATTGCTACATCTGAAATTGGTCCCAGGAACCCGCCTGCTTCAATAATCAGCTCGGGAGATGAAGTCATGTCATCGCCAGGAACGAGGGCCACAGACACACTGATTCCTGATGGCTCGCCAAGTATCGGAGCCCCGCCGGCAATGCTTCCACCCGCAGCAGGACTACCGCCGGGAAGCATCGGTGCATTGCCAGGTGCCGGCGCGTCCTCCAAAAGGATTGGCGCGTTTGGGCCATTTGCACTATTGGTGTTCGGAGAACCCGATCCCGGCCTTCCGGGAGGCAGTTCATTCGGCGGTGGTGCCGGACCGCGGCCAGGGGCTGCCCGTACGGGCGGTGGCGGTCCTTGTGTAAGTCCGCCGCTGCCCGGCAGATCTGGAGGCAATATTGGTGGATCACCGGGATCGTTAGTTGGTGCAGGAGGCCGCGGGACATCCTGGGCTAACCCGGGATTTCCGCCGAGCAGACAGTTCGCTGTACAAAACAGCAGTGCCAGTAGAACAGAACGGGTGAATATTCGATATGAATGGAATGACAAGGTCATGTCCGGGGCCCTTCAGCTTTCATAATCCGGCCGAAAAAAGTGTCGGGAACTTTCTTCCGCGAATTCAATGTTCCATTAGCTCTGTGAAAAAAGTTCCTGACACTCTTTTCTTCGATACGACTACTTTGAATACCGCAGGCTGATCGAACTTCTCAGCCTGCCGATTTCACGTTGTACTTCCTGAACGACCTGAGTTAAAGGCGGACCGAAGCCAGTCGCGTTGGGTTCACCTTTGGCGGTAAAGTCTTCGTCGTCTGGCTTTTTGCCACCCTTCGGCCATGCGGCAGAAAACACTGCTGTAATGGTGCCGATGTTACTGTTGTGATGAATCGTTGCGGCCGCGCTGTCGGCATAGCTGGTCACACGAAATGAATTTACTGTTTCGTTATTTTTGTGCCAGCCCTTCAATTCGACGACCTTACCTTTCGGCACGATATAAAAACTGTAAAGCGGCGTTCCGTCAGGTTCACGAAGGTCGGTGAAAGCAAATACATTCAGTCCGTCAATTGAAAAACGAACTGCAGCGTCGTAATCGCTTTCGTTGTAAATTCTCACCGAGTAAATGTCGCCTCGATTTATCTTTACAAAGCCCAGCCCATCGGTCACGTCGATCGGAGCAGGGCGACCATTTATCAGAATTTCAATTCGATAGGGGCTTCGCTTTGATGCAGAACATCGCGTTCCATCAATGTGTAATTCCGGGTGAAGAATTCGTTTTTTCAGATCGCGGTTACGATCCTGATCGGCATCTTCCGGGTACAGATCGGTGGTGACACCCAGCAACTGCACGACGTCTTCCTGGTGGTTGATCGTCTTTTCGATCGTGTGCGAATTTCCTCCATCAGCGCTGAAGGTGAAATCTGTCAGCACGTCTCCTTCCGGATCCGTCAGGCTGCCCGTGATCTTGACTCCGACAGCGTCGCCACGCATTTGATCCAGAGCATATTCGCCTTTCAATCCCACGTTGGCTCGCGGAACGACGGATATATTTTGTCGACGAAAATGTTGCAGAAACATGTCCGCAATTCCCGGACCGGATGTCGCGAAGCCATTTTTGGGACCCATAAACTGGCCAATGGAAATCTGACTTTCACCCTTGGATTTTAGATAAAGACAAATCCTGTCAACTGTGTCGCCGACAGCACTGTCTAGAGTTGCCGCCTGAAGACGTCCGCAGTTAGCAGTCAGTAAAAGTGCGACAAGCAGCATCTTGTTAAGTCGCGTGGATGTCATATTTGAAATATTCCCCGTGTAACGCGCTCTCCGTGTAACGCGCCGCGTGTCAGTTGTTGGTAATCAGGTTCGGTCGAAACAAGTCCAGAGGACAGTTCGTCAAGGTCGACAGGCCCCCATTGATCGGCGGATCGATTGTGAATGTCTTATTTAGTTGACCGGTGTGCCGAGCCCCATAATTCTCATTGCTTCCTGAAACGGCGACACAAACGCCTCTGTGTTTTCCCAGTCAGCTCGTTTGATGGTGGCCCCGTTGGCCAGCGGGCCAAGACCAAGTCTGGACAGTTCTCGATTAAATTTCACCTGATTCTGTAGTTCTTCCGGAGAAGCAATTCCCAGTTCGAAGGCGGCCGATTCAGGCGTCAGATCGCGCTGATAGAATCTGCAAACGGCCCCGATGGGTTCTGCAAATTCGCGAATATCACGTTCGCCATCGACACCTACTTTTAGAAACACCGATGTTGCCTGATCCAGAGCGTTCAGGAATCGTTTGCTGTCTCCAGTAACGAAGCGGGCCATTTCTTCATGTGGCGGATAGATGTTCCGAACCTTGCGGCGAGCATCGCCAAAGACACCGGTTCCATCTCGAACTGTATCCTGAAATTCAATCATCCCGTGCCGGTGACAATGCATGCAACTGAGTCCATTTAGCACTTCAGGAGTCCCCGCGGTTTCTTTCGAATCGCGAACAACTTCGATGGGCCCCTTTTCAATTCGATTCCCTTTTGCGTCGGTCAACATGTAAGCCTGCAGTCCGTTTGGCAGACTGAAAATCATTTCGCCGCCGTCATGCTGAAACGCAAGATTGGGATATTCGTTGTTAGGGAATTCCGGTCCCAATGGCAGGCGAAACAGGTTTCCGCTGGCGCCCTTATCTGCGAAGTCGTAACTTTTCCAGTAATAGCCGTGCAGAGCTGCATGTCTTTCGACCATCCGATTTCCATTGGAAACACCGCTGGTTGCAAATCCAGCTCGTTGAATCCTGTTTTCACGGTAGTTCCGATCGAAATCGACGTTCAGCCGTCTTTCGAGTTCATCTATGTTTTCGGGAATTTTCAGAAAGTGGTCGTATACCGGAGGACGCGTGGCCGCGTTGATAAACCAGTCCGCCCGCATCCAGCACAGATGAGTTCCCGACAGATCGTCAATCTGCTCGTCCAGACTGGCGATTGATTCATTTTCGTCGTTATGGAAATGCATGCCGTAGGGATACTGTCCTATCAGCCACTTCCACGTGTCAAAGTCCCAGCCCAGCTGGCGCATGTCGATCCGAAAGACGGTTTCTTCCTTGTCGATAAATACCGGAATGTAGATGTCCGGCTCGTAACTCAGGCTGTTGATGGCTTTGGAGAAAGCAGCTCGATACAGCCGCATGTCAAATTGACTGACCTTTGTGTAATTGTTGCTGAGATGCGTCAGCGAAAAGTAGCGATAGTAAGCCCGATCATCCCGCGACGCTTGAATAAGGTCGGCGTGAATGTCTGTAATCAGGCTGGAATATGGCTTGAACGGCCGTTCCAGTCGCTTTACCTGAGGCCCGCCGGCTGCGATCCACCTTTCCAGAACCTGCTTCTCTTCGTTTGTTAATGGCGGCACGCCGGAATCTTCGGGTGGCATTTCTTCTGATTCGATTCTCTGCCACATTATTGATTCGCCCAGATTGGCAGGAACAATGTAACCGTGTTCAAACAGGCCGGCGGAATCCATCACATTGAACTGCGCGCTGCCGTTAAATTTTTCACCATGACAACCGTAGCAACGCGTCTTTAGAAGTTCAGTGCCCGCCACGGCAAGGTCGCTGATTTCATCACCTGTGGCCTGGGACATCGGGAAAACAAAGCACGCCGGCATCATCATCAATGCACATAAAAGTCGGGGCTTAATAAAAAAGGCCACTCTACTGGCTCCGCCTGTAGAAGGTGTCTGCGCGTTACTGGTGACGTGAATCATTCCGGGTGTTCCGTCTCATTGAAATGCAAAAGAGCGTGATAATATTTAGTAATAAAAATCCGCAACTGAATACCGGTGTCATCGCGCCGGAGCACATAACAACAGTTGGTCAGTTACGGAAGGTTCAGGATCAATTACTGGAACGGAAGGTCGTCCGGTGGCAGATCCATTCGCAATCCGTCTTGTCCGTCCGGAATGAATGGAGGATCTGATGGCGGAGGAAATGCCGATTCCGGAATTTCCTGAACAGTCGGCCGTCGATCTTCTTGAGCCAGCATTGAATACAGTCCGCCGTGTTCTATGGCACAGCGTCCCCAATATGATTTCTTGTAGGGATTGTAAAAGTAGCAGTGCTTTGGCTGAGTCGGGTAGTAGATCACATAGTGATGCTTGTAACCGACATAGTTTACGGTGGGTTTGTAGTACATTCGGCGAAAGTGGTAGTCTCGAGTCGGATGCTTTGACCATCCGGAATAATACTGCCGCGGACTTCCATAACTACTCATCCCCTGTTGTGCTTGTGCGGTCACATCCGCTGGCACAAAGGAAATTGCCGCGAGCAGAACCAGCATCGCCAGTCTGTATCTTCCTGTCTTCATCTTTGGTCTTTCCTTGGTGAAGGTTTGGTTAACTGAAAGCGTATTCGATTGTAGAACTAAACGGTCACGGGCTCGCAATCATATGGCACACGTAAGACGCTCGGAACTAATATGCACATCTATAATCAGGCGGTAATTCCCCAACAAACCACTGCTACTTGCCAATCGGACAAGTAGACGCGACACTTGCCGCCGTTACAGCCTGAGTTGTTCTTCCCGACTCTTACCGCATATCGCGTTACTGCCATTGCTACAATAGGTGGCGCCCCAACAAGGGAGAGTAGTCTCAGGCTTTATATCCAGACACCCAGCCAGTATTGAGTCACGGTCCTGTTGATAGCCAAATTAGACCGTTTAGACATGCTACCGGAATTCCGGCGTTAAGCCACCGATCGGTCCACAATCTGTTGGCCAAACAAAAAGCTAACATTGGCACGCGAGTTTCGGTGTGTCCACGCGGAGGTGAGACCTGCGTGATTGACATGGAATTTGTGGGCCATCGCCTACGTAAACACATTGCGAAGGCCGTATCTCCCAGTGAGTGTGATTCACGGTGACAGCGAGTTCGTTTTTCAAAAACGCATGGTTTACGAACATTCACAGCCGGAATATGAGTCCCACGATCGCTCCATTTTTTTGGGACTTCCGCTTACGGAAAGCATAGAACACAGTCACCATGGCTCCACTGCAATTAGTCGTACTGGCTTTTATAAATATACGCCTAGGAATATCAAGTCCTCCGGAAGAGTCTCACACTTTAGGAAACGCCCGAGGCAACGACATCAAACCCGAGGCTTATCGAACGCCCCGAGGGCAGCCAGTGCGGTGTCGCGTTTCGCGATTTGCGAATCGATGGCGGCTACTGATGTTTCATCCAGGCAACGGCCGCCCGCGATTACAGTCTGAGCAATCTGTTCCGGTCGGCGCGCCCCCACAATGGCCGATGTTAACTCTTTGCGCCGCAGCACCCATGCAATGCTGAGTTCAGGCAGCGTCCAGCCCAGTCCGTCCGCGATCATTCCCAGCTGCTGCACGAATTCAAGGTTGACTTCCAGCTGCGGCGACTGAAAACGTGGGTCCAGACGCCGGTGATCTTTTTCTGAAAGCGCGGCAACCCGTTCAGTGGAAAACGAACCCGTCAACAGTCCTTTACCCATTGGGCTATAACAAACAACGCCGATGTTCTGCTGACCGCAATTTGGCAGAATGCTGTCTTCCACATCACGAGCAATCATGCTGTATGGAGGTTGCAGCGACGTGATGGGATGTATCGCCTGCAGCCGATCCAGTTGACTCACGCTATGGTTGGAAACTCCGATGTGTCGAACTTTGCCCTGCTGTTTCAGTTCAACAAGTGTCTGCCAGCCTTCTTCGATGTCTTCGTCCGGCTCTGGCCAGTGCATCTGATACAGATCGATGCAATCCAGGTTTAGTCGCTGCAGGCTGCCTTCGCATTCCGCGATGATACTGTCCCGTTTAAGGCACTTGCCAATTTCACCGCCGCCCAGATTTGTGCGTCCGCATTTTGTAGCAATGATGGGCCGACTGGCTGACGGAATCTGCGCCAGAGCTTTACCAACCAGAATCTCACTTTGCCCCAGGCCATACACGGCGGCTGTGTCAATCCAGTTGATTCCGACTTCAACCGCTTTCTGAATGGTATCGATGGCTTCGCGTTCGTCCTGGTCGCCCCAGCCAAACTTCCAGTCGCCGCCACCAATGGCCCATGTTCCAAGGCCAATCACACTGAGATTCAGATCACTATTTCCCAAAGTTCGAAACTGCATGCCGCTACCGCTCATCTGAAAACCTGTTGCCGAAAATTACTCTCAACCTATAGCAAGCTGCCGCGTAGAATTCCAAGCGCACTCGGAACCGAGTATTTGCTTTGGCGAGTTTCAAAATGCACTAAGCGCCATCTGCAGCCAGTCGCCAGCTTTGATTGAATTCGAACGGTCGGCCGGGATTAACGGGGACTATAGCCAACGCAAGCTGCGCCTCGCTTACGTTTACTGCGCTGTCACGGCGTTTGCGTAGGCAGCGGGGCTCTTCACAAACTTCTGCATGTTCTCTGCGCTGCTGGCAAACCACAGGCGACCTCGAAACATGGCAGCATATTCCAGCTTGCCTTCAACGTTCTGCTTCGATTCAACGAGCGTGACGGTACATGCGCCATCGTTCATCGGGAAAAACCGATCAGGGTTGGCCTGGAATTTCTCCAGCTGTGCGTTGTTCTGGAAGTACAAAGTCTTCCCGTGATACTTCAACTGAAACTGGGGAGTTCCTGAAACCAGACTGCGGCTTTCCTGAACCGAAGGTAGACAGAAACCTTCAAAGGCCGGAGGTTCAACCGCTACAGACTGCTGCTTTGGCAGAGATGCTGTTGAGAACGGATTAGCTTGTGTCGGCATTGGCGGACCGGCTGCAAGTGCAGCCGGCGAAACAGTAGGGCTGGGCACGCCTGCGACAGTTGTCTGACTGGCCGCTGTAAATTTCGCGATGTCGTTTTGAAGCTGCGGGTACAGTTGTTGTGCAGTCTGGAATCCTTGCATGCGATTAAGGATCACCATGTCAGGTGAAACAACAAGCACCGTCGGAAGGCCTGTGATCTTTAAATGATCCATCAACGCCTTGTGCGTGTCCGAATTGACCAATACCGGTACAAACTGTTGATTGACAAGTTCGGCAACTTCCGGCTGCGAAAATGTTTCACGTTCCATTTTCTTACAGGGACCACACCAGTCCGCAGTGAACTTCATCAGTACCAAGCGTCCTGAATCGTTGGCTGAACGCAGGGCTGCTTCCACGTCGGTCGACCAGTTTACCTGATCGGCCATCCCATCAGTGGCTAGAGAGCAGCAGCAAAACAGAACGATGAAGGCGGTCCGGATTCTTATTAAGTTGATCATCAGCATGTTCTTCTTCTTTCGATTCCACCCCAGGGGAATTGTTCTGGTTGTTCTTATCTGCCTCAAATCGGCGATTGGCCGTGGGGCCTGTGACGATTACAACTTTTTTCCTGTCCAGGTAGACCAGTCAACGTCACACTCCGGCAGGAATATGTCAGTCTGCGGCATCAACTGCCGAGCCCTTAATTGACTCGGCGTACTTCACTGAACAAAAAAAGTTTGGCCCGGTCTGGACCACACCCTGATCTGACACATCAAAGATGTCCGGCCCTACTGCTTTTCTTTTGCATCACTGGCAAACTGTATGGAGGGTTCTTCAGCAAAATCAGAACGAGGAGCAAAAGCGACTGTGGTCGGCAGTTCTCGCCGATGCATCGAAGGTGAGGTCGTCCGAGCTCGAGTTACATCTCGCCTTAGCGAACCTCTCTGAACAGGGCCGACGCCAAATAGGGTCCAGTTATCGTCGTTCGATTCAGCCATTGAAATTCCGCCGTCTCCCAGAACCCGGCGAGTTTTGGCGTCGTACAACACCATACCCACCTTGGCATAACCAAACTGTGACTTGCGTTCAGCAAGTCGTATTTCGGGAATGGTCAACATGCCAGGCAGCGCAATCTCCGGAGTTCCAAGAAACGATTCACTGGAATCGGTTCCGATGCCTCCGCTGCGAAGTTCCATGACAATTTCGGCTTCGTCAACCGCCGGCATTAGCACACCACCGGCTCGCATAATGCGATGACGAACGGATCCGACGACATACGCTTTATCAACGCAGTCCAGGTATTTTTCTTCCAGAAATATTTTCTGGGCGTACATCGGGGTGAAATCGACTTTGTCCAGTGACTGATCTACTGCATTCGACAACAGCATTTGTTCTTTAGCAGTTCGAGCCGTATTGGATGTTTTTGTTGATGCACAGCCCACGGAAAACAGCATACAGCCAGCAACAATCAGCCCTAAGACCTTGCGAAAATTCATCATCAATCCTCTGATGCAAAACGACAGCGCCCGCGTCGACTTAAAAATTTGGACGCACGGACAGTTCGGCTCAATAGTGGATTCTGCTGACAGCCTTCTGAATTGGCGCTCGATGCCGCTGCGTTAAGATTGCCGAGCTATGTTTCTCGAATTACCGGCAAAACCTGCCACGAGCTGTGAAATATCTCGCAATTGCGTTTGCTGTGTCCGCAGAAGTGCGAAGCAGGTCCATCTGAAGTGTGATTGCGGATCTGTGATGGCCGAGGTCCGTTTTTACTAAGCGTCCGTTCTCGATGAACGCATTCTCGATGAACGCATTCTTGACCGAACGCCACCTAAGTTACAAAGCCAGCAACCACAGCGGAGCAAGCGGGTGGGATGGCGGCGCAGTTAAAGCAACATCGAGCCGTCCGGCTGCCTTGATACACACTGCTGTTCGTAGTCCGGAATATAGCTTTGGCGTGAGCTGCTGCTGAGTCGGAATCGTTTTGCTTTGGTCGTTTACTTCAGCAGGCTTGTGAATTCAGGGCGGTTCTTCCACTGACTGAACCAGGGTTTATAGTCGTCAACGTCCACCCACGATTTCGGGCCCGGTTCTGCCGGGATAACTTTCTTTTCCGGGTAGTCCAGCCCCGCGACACTGGCTTCCACGGATTCGTTCCATGCTGCCCAGGCGGATAGCATGCGTTTGGCAACATCAGCTTGGCTGGCGATGATGTTTGTTGTTTCAGAAGCATCTTTTTCAAGGTCGTACAGTTCGAATGCAGCGGCCCTGGGTTTTGATTTCAACAACTTGTAATTGTTGTCTATCCATGCGGTACGGTCGGTGTGCCGAAAGCCGATCGGCTGTTCTCGACGCTGAATATCCCGGCTGAACAACGGCAGCAGGCTGATTCCGTCCAGAGGTCGCAAATGCATTTGCGTTTGGGGCGCAGCAATCGCCACCAGGGTCGGCAGGATATCCATGGTGCATGCCGGGTAATTCGTGATTCGCGGTTTACTAATTCCGCTCGGCCATTCAATAATCGCGGGCACTCGCAGACCGCCTTCGTACACACTGCCCTTGAACCCGTTCAAGCCGCCGACTGTTTCGGGAGTAATCTTTGGCAGTCCGCCGTTGTCGCTGCAGAACCACACCAGTGTGTTGTTCGCAACGTTCAGATCACGCAGGCCCTTCCGCAACGTGCCGATGCTTCTATCCATGGCTACTAGTTCGCCGTAGTGATTGGCCGAAGCTTTATCAAGTTCGGCGAACACCGCTTTGTCCTCGTCGCCGGCAACAAACGGGCTATGAGGCGTGCCGTACCAAATCACCGTGAAGAACGGCTTTGCGGAAGTCGCCCTTTCGCCGATAAACTTTAAAGCCTGATCAACTACCACTTCCGAAGAGTCACCTTTGAAGTCTTCAAACGTTCCCATGCGACTCAGCAGCGGATTTCGATCAAAGAAATTTGTGACTGATAGCCACGTTTGAAACCCGAATGCTGCCGGACTACGAATGTCGCTTCCAAGCACTGGCACTCCCGGACCACGTAATCCATTCAGATGCCATTTGCCGAAATGTGCCGTCTGGTAACCAGCCTCGCTTAACATCTGAGCAACCGTGATTTCCTGAGGTCGCAAGGGCACGCCATGATTAAGTACTCCGGTGCGGTCGTTGGTCCGCCCCGTCATTACGGTTGCTCGAGTAGGCGAACAATTGGGCGCTCCGGCATAGAATCTGTCGAATCGCAGCCCAGTGGCTGCCATCGCATCAAGATTCGGAGTCTTCAGGATCGGATGGTTGTAATATCCGGTTTGTCCCCAACCCATGTCGTCCGCCATCACCAGCACAATGTTCGGACGGGTCGGCAGTTCAGCCGCAGTGCCCATTTGTGCAAGGCAGGCCAGCATCGCGAAGGCGAAAGCAGATACATTGTGCTTGAAAGATTTTACGGACATCAAAACTTCTTTCCAATTGCGTGTAGCAAACGAAAACAGATAACACAGCAATACAGCTAAAACTGCCTGCCGCACAGAGAGTCTGAACAACCCACAACCACACTTCAACCCAACCTGGCCGAGACGCCTCGGCGGGCAGTGGCGTGGCCGAGACGCCTCGGCGGGCAGTGGCGTAGTGCGACGGGACATGTTGAACGTGTTCGTATCGCCAAACACGCCGGTTCGCGCTGAGTCATACGCAATGTTTAGAAGAGTTGCGATAGCCTTGGCAGACGAGCACGGGGCGGTAGCGAGTGTTTTTACCGCGGGCGCGGTGACTTACCTTGCTGACGCTGCGAGCTTGTGAACGAGGCTGTTTGAAAGGCTGAGTCGTCGTGAAGCAGATGGTTCAGGTTGGGTGGCAGAAATGGGCCGCTCGGGTGCCTGGCGGCAGAACGTGGCCGTTTTTGAGATTTTGAGGCGGAAGAAACTCAATAAATTCCCTGATCAGACTCGGTCGGGACGAAGTGTGTTGAGAAAACACCCAACGATTTGACTTTTTCGCTTCTGATTGAATGCTGTCGTGGCGAAAATCCCGTTGGCCGCCCTAACTTCGCATAGCTAGATGTGGATCCGCTAAATGTCAGTGGATGAAGTGAGTTGTTTTTCGCATTTGTTGTTGTTTGCCTGGTGTGCCGTGTCAAGATCAATTTCAGGTCGTGAGGGGCCGTCCCGTGAATGTCCAGCGGTAGGGTTTGGCCATGGTCTCGTTGAAATAGTCGATA
>JBDNFN010000164.1:0-3727 GCA_041689795.1 Fuerstiella sp.
ATGTTAGTGCCATTTCGAGGATGGGTTCTGTTTTCGCTGCTGCTTATCGTAGTCCTGTTTTCTTACTACCAAGCCTTTGATCAACTGCCCTTTCCCACGTCGGGAGATGACCAGGTTCGCCTTCAATTGGCAGAAAGGTGGGCTCAAAAAGTGTCGTTTGAAGTACGTCGTTTACCAGGCCGACCGGTGATCGCTGTTGCTCGAACAGTCAATGACGACGATGGGATCCTGACGAGCCAGTTGAAGAAATGGATCAGTCGACGAAACGTGTTGATGGCCAACGATCAATGGTACAGCGGTGTGTCGTATAATTCGGGAGTTTATCGTGAGCCGAAGAGCGTCGATGAAGCGTGTGAGCCCATGCTGAATCGTGACATGGACTACATCGTCGCGGCAGAAATCGCCAACTGGACGACTTACCCGGAATTCGAAGCTACTCTAGTGGGCTTCGTAGAGATCCGTGACGGCAGAACGGGGGAAACCGTGTTGCGATACCAGCTTTCTCTGCCGGAAATGATAGAAGTTGTCAGCGGCGAACGAGATGAAATCTCGACGGTCGCCGCAACACCAACCAGCAGCACGAAAACACCAGCATTAGTCGAGGTCGCGACCAGCAATTTGGCAGCGAAGGGGCAGTATGTGCCCGCCGAACCGACTCTGACACTGTCATCATCATCCGTTGCCCTGCCAGTTCCCCCCACTTCGATCTCTGCAGGACTAATGGTCTGGATATTGACGATGCTCTGCTTACCGCTGTCGGCGGCCACATCTTTGAAGCGTATGCTCCGGCGGCGTAGTAACCGAATGAACGGGACTCTGCTGACAATCTGGCTTTTGTTCAACCTGATTCTGGCAGGGCTGCTGTGGCTTCGATTTTTGACGTTTTGGGCTGCGGCATTGGCCGGAGTGCTCGCGATCCTAATCGCCGCAGTGTATTTTGGAGTTGTGTGTGGCATGTTGGAAAAAAACGCATAAGCGGACAGCTACAAAAAACGCGAATACAGACAGTGAGATCCAACCCCCGAACTGGCTTCAGGCATGAATGACGAATATCAATCAGTGGGCGACCGGCCAACGCGATCTGCCGCTGCACCTATCACAGTCCTGGCACCCGGCCAGAAGATTGGGCGGTTTAAGCTAGTGGAAATGCTCGGTCATGGTGGCATGGGGCAGGCGTGGAAAGCCGTTGACCCTGACCGCAGGGATGAAGACCACGACGGCTTTGTCGTGCTGAAATTGCTGCCCGATGCCCTGCGACTTAACGAAGATGCCACGGAAGAATTCAAAGGGGCATATCGGCGAGTCCAAGCGCTGCACCACGAACATATTTGTCCGCTGTTTGACGTGGGTGAAGTAGCGGGACTGGGCTGCTTTCAGGTCATGCAGTTCCTGAAGGGAATGACGTTGCGGGCTCTGATTCGTCAGGAAGATCCGCAGCGGGTCGGGCTGCGTCAACAGCAGGTTGTGGCACTGCTGAAGCCGATCGCCAGAGCACTGGATTATGCTCACCGGCAAAAGTTAATCCATCGCGACATCAAGCCTGACAACATGCTGATTGATTCGGAAACGGGCGACGTGCATCTGATCGACTTTGGCTTGGCCGCTCAGGTTCGGACAAGTATGTCAAAATACAGCCAGCAGCGGATGAGCACTTCCGGCACAGAAGCTTACATGTCGCCGGAACAGTGGCAGGGCAAGCTGCAGGATGCGGCCAGTGATCAATGGGCACTGGCGGTGGTTGCGTGGGAATTGCTGACCGGACAGTTACCGTTTCATGGCGATGGGACTCAACTGGGGTTTGCCGTTTGTCAGGCAGAACTGGGTTCGCTGCCAGATGGAGTCCAGCATCTTCAGGTTGTATTCGACAAAGCCATGTCGAAAGATCACCGCCAGCGATACAAAACCTGTCGAAACTTCCTGCAGGCTTTGGCCGATGCAAAACCAGTGGCCCCTGCAACCGCCGCGGTGCCTACAATCATTGTTCCAGGTCGTCCCCCGTGGCTGGGGTTTCCAGCATCTGAGGCTGAAGTCAAAGACATTCAGCAACAATGGGCGAAACACTTGAACATGCCCGTTGTATCGCAGCACGCCAGTGGCGAGATGGTGCTGATTCCGCCGGGTGAGTTTTTAATGGGCACGGCTCAAACACCAGACGAAATGATGCAGCTGTTTGCGAAGTTTGAGCCAAAACTCGAGTGGTTCGCGGATGAACAGCCACAGCACCGCGTGCAGATTACGCGGCCGTTTCTATTGGGCAAGTCTGCTGTAACGGTTGGGGCATTTCGGAACTTCGTCACGGCCACTGGCTATGTGACAGAGCCAGAACAAGACGGAGCAGGCGGGTGGGGTTACGATCCCGACGCAGACGGCAATAAGTTCGTCGGACGCCAGTCTCGGTTTCACTGGCGAAACACGGGCTGGGAACAAAGTGAGATGCATCCAGTTGTCAATATCACATGGAATGACACCGCAGCGTTCCTTGACTACGTGAATCAGCATACCACGTCGCCGATTTCTAACGCAGGGATGTGGCGACTGGAGACAGAAGCAGAATGGGAATATTCCTGTCGAGCAGGCACCGGGGCCTACTACTTCAACGGCAACGATCCTGAAAAGCTTGTCCAGATTGGCAATTGCATCGACGGTACGTGGCACGACAAATGGCGAAACAAGCGGGCGATCAATGGGAAGAGTGGATTTCTGTTTAGTGCGCCGATTTGTCAGTTTCAGGCCAACGCATTTGGGCTTCATGACATGCATGGCAACGTTTGGGAATGGTGCGGCGACTGGTATAACAAGGGTTATTACGAGCAGTCAGAGGGTGAAGACCCACAAGGTCCGTCGTCAGGTTCGTCTCGTGTTTTGCGGGGCGGGTCGTGGGGCAGCAGCGCAACTTACTGTCGTTCTGCGTTCCGTAGCTACAACGTTCCATTGAACCGTTACTACAACATAGGTTTTCGTGTGTTGTGTGAGTTGGTTTAGCCCTCAGTCATCCTGGTTTCGCTGTTGCCTCTGTGTTCTGACCTCTGTTTCTCTGACCTCTGTGCGATTCTCTGTTGCGTTTCTGCGTTTCCGGGGTGCAGGGGCTTTGCCCCTGCTGGCGCGCGAATTTGAGGTTGCAGATTTGAGATCAATGGCGTCGCAACTTTTCGTTCCTTACTTATCCTTCGCCCTGTGCTGTTTCGACACCCGTTGGAGTCGAAATTTGCGCATCAGTGTTTTGCGGATCTGGCTGGAATTCGCATCGGCCGCCCAACTGGACCACGCTGTAATGGATGTGGAGACCGCGTTACAGTCAATTTCACCATTCGCGAACTGCCACTGCAGTTTGCGACGTCGGCGGTTGAAGCGACGAATGGTCTGTTGAGACAACCTTTTCTGGTCAGCCCAGACACGCATCCCCAGAAACAACACTCCGCTGTGTGATGGACGCACGTGTGTTTTTTGAGGATGCAATCGAAGCCGATGCTCAGCGAACCGGTTTTCCAACCGTTCGGCGATTTCCCAGAGTTCAGCTTTGGAATGGCCGAACAGCAGCAGGTCGTCTGCGTAACGCACATATCCCGGAATCCGAAGTGTTTCCTTGATGAAATGATCCACGGGATTCAACAATACGTTGGCAAAGAACTGGCTGGTCAGATTGCCGATGGGCAGACCTTTTGGTCTGGCTGCATCAAGAAGGCTATCGCCCGGAAACCAAAACGGACTGGATTCGTCTTTGTGAATA
>JBDNFN010000165.1:0-10690 GCA_041689795.1 Fuerstiella sp.
AATTTCAAACGACATCGGGGCGGAGAATTCCTCGCATCAAAGCATACGACGTGCGCGAAACGCGACGGACGTAAATGAGTTATTATAAAAAGGGTTGTTACGCGGTCTTCTGGTCTGGATATTTGATTCGCCCATGATGCACAGCAAACAGGGATTTCACAAGAGATGACTCCACGATCCGGATTTCACTCATGGTAAGTCCGCATTCATCAAACTGTCCGTCCAGAACCCGCTTCAATGCGATTTCGTGCACCAGCGACTGAATTCGTCTCGGTGTCGGTTCACTCAAGGTGCGGCTGGCACTTTCGACGGCGTCCGACAGCATCATGACGGCCGTTTCCTTGGTCTGCGGCTTTCGTCCCGGATAACGAAAGGTCGACTCATCCGCATCTGTTCGATGGTCTTCGTCTGCACGGTTGGCCGCTTCTCGGAAGAAGTATTCAACCAGCGTTGTGCCGTGATGCTGTTCAATAAAGTCGATCAGCTTGCGAGGCAAATTGTGTTGTTCAGCCATTTCCACGCCGTCCTTAACGTGGCCGATGATAATCAGGGCACTCATTGCCGGGGCCAGGTTATCGTGTGGATTGACCTGACCGGCGGCCATGTTCTCGATGAAGTATTCAGACTTCATGCCTTTGCCAATGTCATGAAAATATGCGCCGACTCGCAACAGCAAACCGTTGGCGCCGATGGCGTCGGCAGCCGCTTCTCCAATAGTTGCCACGCTGATGGAATGGTTATAAGTGCCCGGAGCACGCCGAGCCAGTTCCTGCAGCAGCGGATGAGAAACATCAGTCAGTTCCAGAAGGCTGATGTCAGTGACGATGCCGAACGCTGTTTCAATAAATGGCAGACTTCCCGCCACAAGGTAGCAGCACACCAAAGACCAGCCGGCAAACTTCAAAGCAGTCATTAGCATCACCGAGTTTTGCCAGCTGTCCGGAAAATCGTGTGTGCTGACCAGACCGATTCCCCATACGGTAATGAAGGTGACAACTGCTAAAAGAAAGCCCACCTTGATCAGCGTAGAACGAGATGATACCTGTCGAAGCGGAATGATGACTGTAATGCACGATACCATCAGAATGGCGAAATGGCCGATGTCTGCAACTGTCGACATCGAGATCAGCAGCGACAGACAAAACGCTGTCAGAATTGCCATCATCTGGTTATGAACAATGGCCACAATCATAGCGGCCGCCAGCACGGGTACGACCTCGGCGCGCCACGGATCGCGGCTCAACGAACAGCTTAAAAATACGGCTGTCGAGCAAATAAGTACAAATGCAAGCAACTGGCCAATGTCATCCAGTAGTTTCGGTTCATACCTCAGCAGGTAAAAGCCGAACAGAACAACCATCAGCGACAGCATCAATGTGGCACCGCCCATGCGAATTAATCGCTGGCTGAAGGAAACCGACATTTCGTGAGTTTCGTATTCGGCCGTTAGCACCTTGAGCTGCTCTTTGTCGATCATTGAACCCGCAGGAACCAGCACTCGGCCTGCGGTGAAACTGTCGAATTGAGTTTCGACTTTTTCCTTTGCCTCACGGCGTCGGTTTTCTGTTGCGGATGGATCATACTGCAGCAGTCCCGAGACGCGATTTACCAGCCAGGCTTCCACGGCCGGCCGAATCTGCTGCAGGTCCGGCAACGAAATCCAGGCTCCACCCAGACTGCCGGTTTCCAGCATTTGATCCTTGAGTATGAGGTCTACCAACCAGTTGTAACTGACTGGTTCTTCGCGTTTGTCCAGCACAACGATTGGACGTTGAGGTGTAAGTTCTTCTGTTGTTAGTCCGGATTTCTCCAGATCTGCTTCGCCCAAAAGTCCAATGGGTCTGGCGGCACCGAGCAGCTGAGAAAAATCCATTCCCATGCGATTGATACGGTCGCCGAGAGCCATGTCTGATTCGGCAAGAGCCAGCTTCACCTGAGCAAATCGGGTGGTCGGTGACGTGCCATTTTCGACATCACCGGGAATCTCGGTCGCCAGTGCGAAGGCATCGATGACGGCCGGATCCAGATTGCCCAGTCGCTCTGCATTCGCGACCAGTGTCAGGTCGCTTCTGAACGTGGCCTCAATTGTCGACCACATGTCGTTGTTCCGAATGAAGACCAGCCGTGTACTTTTTTCGGCCTCGGCAAGTGCCTGCAGCGTGGCCCCAACGTTTTCGATTCTGATGTCAACCCGAGCCTGAACGCCCGTTGAGACAACGTGACCTTCGCGGTACGGAAAACGACTTCGCCAGCTTTGCACGGCAATTGCCAAAGTCAGCACTGCAAACAGCGCAATCAAAAGCAGTGTCAGAACTCGATAGTCCTGCAGCGCCGTTGTTAGCTTTTCCCAGACAGAAGGTGTGGGGCGAAAAACTCTGGTTTGTCGAGCACGGCGAGCGCCGAAAAATGACATTTTAGTTTGGCCGAAGGAGTAGCGTCCTTCGCGCTAGTTGGCTGAGATCAGATCCGGTTAGCTGGCTTCATTGCCAACACCGTCCGCTTCGTACGCTGAAACGATCTCCCGCACCAACCGATGACGAACAATATCCTGTCCTGTTAGTTTCACAATGGCAACCCCTTCGATGCTGGAAAGCCTCCGAATTCCGTCCTCCAACCCACTTCGCACACCATTCGGCAGGTCATTTTGAGTTGCATCGCCTGTTACCACAATTCTGGAGTTAATCCCCATTCTGGTCAAAAACATCTTCATCTGCGTAATCGTCGTATTTTGACCTTCGTCCAGAATCATGTAAGTGTCGTTTAGCGTCCGACCACGCATGAAGGCCAACGGTGCAATCTCGATGACATCATTGGCGATGTAGCGTCGAACCTGATCGAAATCGAGCATGTCGTGCATCGCATCCAGTAATGGCCGCACGAAGGGATTTACCTTGGCAAACATATCGCCCGGCAGAAAACCAAGTTTCTCACCGGCTTCGACCGCTGGTCTAACCAGCACGATTTTTCGGACTTCCTCGTCGCGCAAGGCCTGCAGCGCCAAAGCCACCGCCAGATAAGTCTTACCGCATCCGGCCGGTCCGTCGCAGAAAACCAAAGGATGGTCGGTCATCGCCTGGATATAGACCTTCTGCCCTTCGGTTTTGGCTCGGACGGCAGACACTTTGTCTTTTCCCATACGTGCTGCCTGAATTTCACGGCTACGAGGCACAGTCGGGGCGGGCGAAATTAAAGTTGAGGATGCGTTGCCATTAAGCAGTTCAGTTTCCAATTCGTCTCCTTCAAGGTTTGAATCAAGACTGCTGGAAACGTCACTTTCCAGCAATTCGGATTTGGTACGCAGAATTTGCAACCACGTTCGCAGCAAGTGTTCACAGCGGTCGACGCCGTCTGGTTCTCCACTGAGTTCAATCAGGTTGCCTTGCAGGATGATTTGGCCCCCGTCAACTTGCGAACGCGACGGAGGTACTCATCCTGTGGACCGAATAACGCCTGAGCTTCGCTTTGACCGTTAAGTTGAAGTGTAATTTCCGTTGTCGCCAAACTCATTTCCCCCGCTGTTATTGAACCTGCTCACATTGTAGACCGACCAATTTGTCGAGCAATCGATGTACCCATAAGAAGCATACTTCACCACGCCGTTGGTCGGGTTCTGCCCAGTCGCACAAAATGTGGATTTTGCTGACACAACGCTGGTGAAATCCGTCAGCAAGTCCGCTTTCGTGCATATTTGCCGAACTGAAAACACGGGACACGATTAATATCCACCCCGCTCTGAGGACGCGTAGAAAATGTCACCAATGTATTTATGATACTCGCTGCGGCTACAACACGCGTCGATTGGCCGTGTCAGTTCGATCAAGCTTAACATTCCAGGGCATCGACGATTCCGGCTTATTCCCCGAAGAAGACACACGTCTCCGATGGTTGTTCGCGTACAACTGCACGCTGAATGCTTGGAAACGTCAGTGGTCTAGTTGCAACGATCGTTAAATCCGGCAGTTGCAGCCAAATCGGGATTTTGCGGATTATCTGAAATCTCACAATCTTCCACCCCCCCACAATTACTCCAGCTTCCGGAATTCTGATTGGCGGTCGATTCTTCAAACGCGTGATGTAGACTTTTTACAACGTGCCGGACTGAGGCGTATGTTTCGCTTCAACTGTTGTACCGTTTTGGCTCATCGCGCCGATTTTTGGATTTGCGTCGTTTCAAATGCAGGCTACCCTGGAAAAATCTCCCAAGAATACCGAACCATCGTCACGGCCGCCGGCTGTGGCAGACGCTTCGGTGTTGGAAGATAAGACTCCGGAATGGTGCCGCATGTCGGCCCCCGCGACCGGGTTTCTTTTGGGGCTGGGTGTCATTCTTGTTGTGCTGTTCGCCAACCGGCCGCTGTGGCATTCAGATTTGTGGGACCATGTTAACTATGGTCAAAATATTCTAAATACAAAGTCGGTTCCGCTGACTGAACCATTGCTTCCCCTCGCAGAAGGCATGCCCATGGTGCCAACAGAATGGTTGTCTCAGGTTGTGATGGCTAAGGTCTTATCTGTTTCCAGACTCGGACTGCCTGCGCTGCAATTTGGACATGGTCTGCTGGCAATTATTGCTCTGGCAGCAACCGGAATTGTGATCGCTAAAAAAGGTCACTCCGTAGTGTTTGCTGTTGCGGGCTATCTGGTATTTCTGGCTGTTAACTGGCAGCAGTTTTTGATTATTCGTCCACAGTCTGTCGGCGTGGCGTTTTATTCAATCCTGCTGGCGGTTTTGTTCACCAATGCGATTCGTCGGACGGCAGTTTGGTTTTTGTTGCCAGCCATGTTTTTCGTCTGGGCGAACAGCCACGGTTCGTTTGTGATGGGGCTGGCGTTAATGGCCCTGATTGCAGCTGGTCGATTTTGGGAAGTGCTGTGGCGAACGCGGTCCCTGAAGCTTGCCGCCGCGAATTCGACAACGATTCGGGCCATGCTGTTACTGCAGCTGTGTGCCGTCGCTGCACTGTTGAATCCAGCGGGTTTGGAAATCTATGCGGAGGTTGTTCGAGTCAGCAATCACCCTAACATAACAACAATGTTTGAATGGGCTCCGCTGACACTGCGAATGAAGCAGGGACAGATAACCGCGGTTGCCTGCATTCTGCTGGTGCTGGTGCTGCAAATCAGTCCGCGACGATTGCGAATAGAGGAAATTCTGGTTTTGACCGTCACCGGAACGATGGCGTTGTGGTCGGCTCGGATGTTGAACTGGTTTGCACCAGTGGTCGCGATTTCCCTGGGAGTTCATGGTGCGGCCGCATGGCGTGCGTTCCGGCACACGAAGCTTCCACTGCAGACTCGCAAACGCAGCGGCTTATGGACGGTTGTTAGTCTGGGCCTGTGCTGGATTTTCTTTGGCTTTACTTCTTTCGGAACTCAGACCATTCATGGCAAGGCGCCGGAATTAAAGCGTCTGCTGTCACGCGCTACGCCGATCGAAACCGCTCGCTTCTTGTCTCAGATGCCGCAACTTCCGCCTGGAATCGCGTTTGTGCCGGCTGAGTGGGCTGGATATTTGATGAATGCCGGGCCGACGGGATTTGTGCCAATCGTCAATCTTCACGTCCATGTTATTTCGCCTGAAATCTGGTCGGACTATCTAAGGCTTTTAAACGGCACATCCGATTGGAATGGCCTGTTGGACCGCTATGGCGTCAACCTTGTGGTTGTCGACAGCAAGCGTCAGGCTGCGTTACTGCAGCAACTGCGTTCAAATAATGAATTCAGTCGACTGTATGAAGATGAACAGGCCGTTGTCTTTGAACGAAAAGAAACGGTGCGATAAATGTCGACAAGGTCTTCCCGTAGAATCTCGTTGAAGTCTGTGCTGGCCGTTCAGGGGTTTTGTGCTGCTGCGATTGCAATCGGCTGGCTGCTGCTGTCGACGAATGCTCAACAAAGAATAGTTGCCGACGTTCAGCACAAGCGACCGCTGGCGGACGTCGTGGTCGACAATCTGCAGCCTGCAGTAGTGAGTCCGCTGTACGATGATGCGAGCGTGATTTCTGATGCCGATCTTGCTTCCGTCATCACAAGAATTTTGCCTCGATTCAGTTCTCGAAAACTGCGTCCCAATTATGTCGAGCATGCTCTTCGAATCTGGCACGCGGAAATTGAGTTCTCTAATCCTGATCTAATGTCGGGGCCGCAGATGGTAGACTATCTTCTGGACTCTGCAGCGTACGTCGAATCCTGGGGCTCAGATGCTTCGCCGATTCTGGAACCGACAGACGAAGGAATACATATCCGCTGGGGCAAGGGTTCCGCGTCCTCTGTGCATCACGACCACATGCTGGCTTCTCTGGCCGAAGCTGGACTTTCTTTGGACCGATCTGTATTCACCGCAACACGTCGCAGCACTCTGCAGCAGATTTTTTCTGAAGCGCTGAGAGACTTTCGACTGGACGAACGTGAAACAGAATGGTCTGTGATGGCGTTTTCGCTGTACCTGTCGCCTCAGCAGACATCGTCATGGCATAATTCTCAGGGACGACTGATTACCTTCGATATGCTGGCGAACCGCCTGATGCGACAGCGGCGAAGTCAGGGCGTTTGCCTCGGGACTCACCGAGTCTATTCGTTGATGACCCTCTTGCGGCTGAACGATGATTTTGGTGGCGATTTGATTACTGATGATACGCAGTCTGCGATCACGGAATTTCTTATGCACACGCGAGATCTGCTGGTCGCGTCTCAGGATGAAGATGGTTCATGGCCCTCCAACTGGCATGACGGAGCGGAAGCAGCAGATCGGCGCGATCCTGACGAAAAGCTGTACCGCCGCGTGATCGCAACGGGCCATCATTTGGAATGGCTGGCCATTGCTCCGCGAGAACTGCATCCGCCACATGGTCAGATTGTTAAGGCTGCCAAGTGGGCAGTCAGAAACAGTCTTAGCACCTCGCAGGACGTTATTGATGCAAATTTTACGTATTATTCGCATGTTGCGAACGCATTGGCGTTGTGGCGACGCACCACTGTTCCTGATTTTTGGGAGAAATGGAGAGACAAATTGCCCTTAGCAGAATCTCAATTTCCGGATATCACTGGAAACGACAACGACAATCCCTAACAATCATCGTTCACTTGTTTTGCACGGATGCGATTCGGCACTCAACCGCCGCCTCAAAGACTGAGGTAACAGCATTATGGTCATCGAAACTCCTCAAATATTTCAATTATTGATCGCCGACGACAGTCGTGGATTTCGGGAAACTCTGCGTGAGCTTCTGGAACCGCGTCTGTTGATCTGCGTCCACGAAGTGGAATCTGGCGAGAAGGCTGTGGAGTATTCAAAAGAATTCCACATCGACATCGTACTTCTTGACATGCATATGCACGTCATGACCGGTCTTGAAGCTTTGAAGCTGCTGAAAGACCTTAATGCAAATCGCCCCTGCATTCTGATCACGTCGGATGCAAATGATGCACTCCGCCGCGACGCAGAAAAAGCAGATGCATACTCTGTGCTCAGTAAGCCTGTGCAACGTCAGGAACTGTGCGTCACAGTGTCGAACGCGCTGGAGCAGGCTTATAACGATCCCGGACTCGGCGTTTCAGCCTGACCGTTCAATAGCTCTCAAGGTTTTTGCCGACAAGTCCAATCGGCATTTAAATTGCTCTAGAGCCAGACAGCCGGGAAGACCAATCCACGACTGCTAAAAAAATCATTAGACATCTGCGTTGCTTTATCGGATCACAGGCTTTCAACAATCAGCACCGAAGTGTCATCGTGTCGGCCTGCTCCTTCGGTGAAGTTGAAGGATTCCGTGAACAGCATTTCCAGGCACTCGGCTACTGGTTTATTGCGAGCCGCCCGCATCGTGTTGATCAATCCCTTCATCCCAAATTCCACGTGTTGGTCACGACCGCCGCCGGGAAATGCTTCGATCAATCCGTCTGTGTACAGCAGCAGTCGTGAGTTCGGTGGAATGACCGAACGGTTTGTTGTGTATTCACCTTCCTCGAAGATGCCGATCGGCAAGCCGGACGAGCCTTCGGGGTCAGCGATTTCGTAGATTTCATCAGTTTCCAGATTGTGCAAAACAGGCATTTGATGACCTGCTGACGCCCAACTGAATTCACGCGTCTTCGGATCGAACACACCGTAAAGCAGCGTGATGAAACCTCCTTCTCCGCTAACGACACTTTGTTTGCATAACTGCTGATTGATGTGCGTTACCAGTTTTGCAGCGTCCATAAACTGGTCGAAGCGGATCATGCGAATCAGTGTATGCATCGTGAATATCGACATGCACGCTTTCATGCCGTGACCGGATGCGTCGCCAACCAAAACAACGATACGATCATCGGGCAGTGTGAATGCTTCGTAATAGTCTCCGCCAGCCATGGTGACGGGCTGACTGCCAATCACGCGAATTTGCGATGATTCGTATCGAGCAACAATGTTGAAGCCGTCCGGCGTATCGATATTCTGCGGTATGATAGATTCCTGAAGTTGCCGAACAGATTCGACTTCCTTTCGAAGTTGAGCCGACACCAATCGTTCTCGTTCTGTTGATGCCTGCAGAACTGCGGCATCAACGATTGCCTTCGCCAGAAACATGAAGTCTCCGTTAGTGTCGCGAATTATATAGCTTCGCAGTCCAGCAGTTAAAAAACCGGCAACTCGGTAAACGTCTTTTTGCGGAGTGGCGCCGACGATAGGACATTCCGGTCGAGTCTTGATCGCATGCTTGAACAGCTCAAATGCTGATTCGAAGTCCGGGTGCGAAATGGCAAACAGAATCACGTCAAATGTTTCGCTGGAATTCACATGCGCTGTGAACTCATCCACGCTGGTGGTAGAAACGACATCGCCGTCAACTCCCAGATACATCTCCATAAGATCCAACTCGGATTCGTTATCCCAACCTAGCAAAATTCGCATACTGGTACCTTTTCATTATCGCCTGATCAGAAATGGTCGGCCCGCGAACGCTCACAGCAACCCGCCCAAACGGCCAACATAGCAATAGCCGTGTTTCAGTGCACCTGACGGAGTTTGTTTTTTGAATCCGCTCTGCAGGGAAATGTTGCAGCCGCCCTGGTGTTTACGTGCGGTTGAGGGACAGGCAATCGAACCTGCAGAAGCTTGATATTGGAGATTCTGACTGACTCGGAATCACGGTGACCGGCGTTGTTCGGCATGCTTCACGGACGGCCTGAATTCAATGCCGCCTGCAAAGCGCCGGCCGATCATCAGAAAGTGGGACGGTCTTCCGTGCCCGATCCAAAACGACAAACGCCGTGGCTTAGCCAGAAGTTGTGACGCGTTCAGGTTAAGACGTAGGTGCCGCGCCGAACAGCGAGTCTCTGCCAATGTCTTTCCACAATAATTCAACGCGTGCTCGAAACTGTTGCTTTTCCGCGGTTAGCTGTAAATGTCGCAGGGTAGCACTGAAATTTGTCTTTGCTTCGCCGTTGATGCCGGATTCGCGGCGAATCGCATTTGCAAGCCGGGTGCCGAAACGTGCAATCAAAGTGTCTTCCGCCGACACAAACATTTGCGCCGTCCCTGGATTTCCCTGTCTTCCACAGGGTTCGATCAACTGGCGGTCCATGCGACTGGACAACTGACACTCGGCGATAATCACGTGCAGCCCTCCCACTGCCAGTGCGCGTGCGGGCACTGAAATATCTGTTCCGCGTCCCGCAAGGTTGGTGGAAATTGTGATCGCGTAGCATTGCCCTGCTGCAGCCACAATCTTTGCTTCTTCGACGGTCTGCAATCCGTTGAGAATGTGATAGACAAGATTCAGTTTATCCAGATGCGCCGCGATGGTTTCGCTGTCAGAAATCGAGTGAGTGCCGACCAGTACGGGCTGCCCCAGGCCATAAACCCGAGAAACTTCATCGACGATGGCCGATTGCTGTACCTTGTAGAGTGGCGAAGAATCGCGTTGGCAGAACATTCCTTTGTGATGGAAGTCGCAGAGCGGTTTTGGCAACACTGCAGCGATACACGTGTTTAAATTCCGGTTCGCATCCGGCCGCCGTCCCTGTCATACCGCAGAGATTTTGATATCGGCGAAAGAATTGCTGTCGACTGATTTGAGCCAGAGACTCTTTTTCCGGCCTAACGGTTAGTCTTTACTCGTGCTTCGATGGCCTGATGCAGCCCATCCTGCCACCCCGGTCTTCGAAAATGCGTCCTGTTGTCTCATCAACAATGCGGATTTCATCTTCAACCACAACGTAGTGTACATCGCGCCGAAACTCGTGCTTCTCTCGTAGAGCCTGCTTAACATAGAGGCCGTCCATGGACGCAGCAGAACGGACGTCGGAATGGCGATGTTGTCGTCGTGGCATCGGTTCAGTCGGGCATTTGTTAAGGTCAGCATGCCGGTCGATTTGTCATATGTAAAGTGCGTGTCTTCGATCATCGCGTTAGATACGTGCATTGCCGCAAGGTGCACGTCCGGATCCGGAGTAGCGCCGTGTGCGGACATGCTCGGCACCAGCGGAGATCCCGCGTCGTCAATTATCACACTGTCTGCTGCGTCGACGACCGCATGAATCAGGCCACGTTGCATTGTCGAACGCTGTCCGGGACCGAAAGTAAACAATCGCTGAAGTGGTGAATGTGTGATTGGTCTGGCGAGGATTTGGGGGATTCGTTACTCAGCGCGTGATGAGTTCTCTGTTTGTTTCCTCAGATGCGGTTGTTGATCAGCTTCAGTGGCTGAAGTTG
>JBDNFN010000166.1:0-3774 GCA_041689795.1 Fuerstiella sp.
GAAACAGATTCTCAATGACGGCGCGCATCATGACGCTCACGGGACTGGCTTCGACAAAGCGTTCAAACAGGCCGTTGAGTAACATCCATGTCCCCCTCGTCAAAAATTTGCACTGGTCACGATCACGATCAGGATCAGCCCGCTATCTACTCTCACCTCCGCCAATGCTCATACACCAGTTCCTAAATAACATTTTCACACCTTCAAAGGGCTGAGCTTTAAGGGCCTAGACTCCACAACGTACTACGTGCTGACTGGCGATCCGAAGGCACCGTTTGCAAACTTTTCCGGCACCGGAAACACACTCCACACTGCCAACCGAGCGACTCGGCGACTGATTGTGGATAGCCTTCGATACTGGGTCAAGGAAATGCATGTCGAAGGATTTCGGTTTGACCTCGCATCCGTGTTTACTCGAAAGTCAGACGGTTCCATCAGCCTTGACGACCCGCCAATCTTTGGACAGATTGCAGCAGATCCGGAATTGGCAGATATCCGCCTGATCGCCGAACCTTGGGACGCTTCGGGCAGCTTTCAACTGGGAAGTCGCTTTCCGGGACTGCTGTGGATGCAATGGAATTCAGTCTTCAGAGACGGCGTTCAAAGGTTTGTTCGCGGTGATGCGGGCATTGTGCCTGAACTGATGACGCGGATCTATGGCAGCAGCGATCTGTTTCCGGATGACCGCCTGAATGCATTGCGGCCCTTTCAAAGCGTGAACTATCTTTCCTGCCACGATGGCTTCACGATGGCCGATCTGGTTTCGTTTAATAAGAAGGCAAATTTGGCGAACGGCGAAGACAACCGAGATGGGCTGGATGATCTGAGCTGGAACTGTGGCTGGGAAGGAAACGGCAACGTACCCGCCGACGTTGCGGCGTTGCGAGTTCAGCAGGTGAAAAACTTTGTTCTGCTATTGATGCTGTCAAACGGAACTCCAATGTTTCGTATGGGAGATGAATTCATGCAGACACAAAATGGCAACAACAACCCTTTCAATCAGGACAACGAAACCAGTTGGTTGAATTGGGCCCTGTTGGATAAGCACAGCGATGTATATCGATTTTCTAAACGGGTAATTGCCTTTCGTAAACAGCATCCATCCATCAGTCGGTCCGTATTCTGGCGAGACGACGCGCATTGGTACGGCCCCGACCATGCACCGGATTTATCACACAAGTCTCGACAGATTGCCTGGTGCCTGCATGGGAACTTGCTAAACGATGAGGACATCTACGTGATGGTTAACGCCGGCGCACAGTCGATCGTTTTTGGAATTCACGAAGGTGCAGTCGGAGACTGGTTGCTTGTTGCTGATACCAGTCCACCCAGCCCGCAGGATGTGTTTGCGGCAGATGAACAGTTTGCCGTTAAGCAGGCTTTCTATTACGTTATGCCTCGCAGTGTTGTCTTACTGCGGCGGTGTCTTCCGAATCGAGTTCGCAATTAGGTTGCCGACACCAGACAGTATGCTCAGTCATGATTTTGATTCACTGGGCCAACAACTCTCTCGTACGGCATTCTGATTGTCATTTTCAGTCTGGTTAACTCAGGATTTCCCTGTAGCGACTAAACCTTTCGTCGCCATTCTCCAACTTAGTCACGTGCCATCCACCTACTTGATGTTCACGGCAATAATGTTGCGATCAGATAGGCTCTGGCGATCGATCGCAAAATGACGAAATCAGCGATTCGGATACCAAGAAAGACGTTTCTCGATTTCAGAATGTTGTGGCTGAAAATTACTTCATCAGCATCCGCACGACTCCCGGTTACAAAATGTTGGACGCAGTCGCTCGCAATCTAAACCGCCGATACAAATCTGGCCCGGTCGAGAAGTCGCTCCTTACAATCCGTCCTCTCGCGAAAAATGGATGAAGGGCAAAGGTGAATTCTTAAGCAGCAATTGGTCCTACATCCGGCCTTCGGGAAGTGTTTCAAAAAAGACTTCTTCTCGCTATTCAGCGACGGGGAGAGCCAAATTGATGAATTGTCTCCGGACTTCCATGAGCACCCGGAACTTTTGACTAAAAACGGCCCGGCTGGCACCTATCTCCTAAGAATCGATGTCGCAGAACCTGTCACGGGGCCGGTGTTTGAACTGGCTGCAAAACACGAAAAGGACATTGATGAACTAATGAGTATCTGGCATCGGGGTTGAAGGCTAAAGATATTTACGGAAAGATGTAATGAGTGTTTTGGTGCGCGACAATCCTTTGCTGTGCATGGGGAAAGGCGGTCATCGCTATGGGTTACCGAAGAAGCCAGTTCGGAACAGGAGCAAAGATCAGGCGGTTGAAACAGCGCTGGATCCGGATCCATCGTCCACAGCGTCTGTGTTGCCGCTAATCCGAGAAGCCCAGACGGATTGCCCGGTAAGCAAAGCGTTGCCGGTGATGGTTGCCACGGAAACGTCGGCCGCGTCTCGACCCGTCCCGATGCGTACAAGCCCTAACACCGATGTCAATCTGGTTGGATCGAACAGGTACCATTTGCCAGCCAGAAACGCTTCCATGAACCCGTGGAAATCCGGAGGCTGCAGGTCTACGGCATATCCGGCCACGTATCGTGCCGGAATGCCCATGCCTCGGCAAAGCGTGATTGCCAGATGAGCATAATCGCGACAGACGCCTGTCCGTTGCAGCAAAACGTCGGCCGCTGTTGTGGTGGCAATTGTGCTGCCTGGCGTGTAGTCCAGTTGCTCATAGACCCAGTTACAAATCGCCTGAACGCGGCTGAACCCCGGGTACAAATGGCCAAATTCCTCGTAGGCAAACCGAGCCAGCAGATCGCTTTCGCAATAGCGACTGGGATTCAGAAACGTGAGCACTTCTGCCGGCGTCTGAGAGATCGGTGATTCGCCAATGTCATTCGAATTCTGTGTGCCAGGCATGAGGTCGACGGTGGCGCGATAAGACACCCGAAACTCGCAGGGGGCAACTACCACGCGTTGCAGCTGGTTGCCGTCCGTACCGATCTGGCAATGTTCAACGTCCAATGCAGGATTTAACACTAACTCTTCAGAGACAATCTGCTGACGATTTGTACGAGCCGCAACAATTTGAAACAGAAACACGGTCGACATACGAACCTGGTACGTCAACTGGCACTCAACATCAATGCGTGGCATAGATCCGAACCTGCGTGATAATTAACTGCAAAAATCTGAAGTCGGGGCAACTACACCTATTCTACATAACGTCCCGCCTGACAAGGGAGTACATTGATCATGCGAAAAAAAGGGTGAATGGCCGGTCTTTTTCCCCCACAGCCCCGTCAGGTTAAGAAAGTTCCTCACAACCAGCGGCATATTCTATGACAAATCCGAGCCAAATATCTTTTTTTGGCGCGGTGTAATGCCACGGTCTTCTGAATCACTTAGACGTGGTTTTAGCTCAGTTTGAAGTCGAATCGCGGTAGCGTCGACTCAGTACGAAACTCATCAACACAATAATCGCAATGCCCAGCCGGGCAACGCCGTTAAGGAAAAAGTGCAGGGGAATTATTGATGGCGTTGAGTCGTTGTTTTTGTTGCATGTTGGCTTTGGCAAGGATGGTCCGGGTGGCGGAGGGCTTGTCTTTTTGATTTGGCTTGTAACGAGCGTCTTTGCTGCTGGTGCGAAAATAGGCGTCCTTCACGGCTTCGCTCAGTTGCTGGCTCAGAACTCGTCGGTTCAAGGGGGTGCGCTCATAGACGATTGCGCGAATAGAGAAGATGGGTTACTGTGGTGTCTTCGTATTTTTTTGCCATGGAGTCCTCCCGATGAATTTTGA
>JBDNFN010000167.1:0-31472 GCA_041689795.1 Fuerstiella sp.
CTGGCGGCAGAACGAGGTTTGGGCTGCATGCCGGCATCAATTTGCAAGGTTTTGATCGTTGAAGAACCGTCTCCTTAAAATCTATGTCAACACGTTTCGCAAAACCAAGCCAACATGCCTTGATCAAAACGCTTTTTCAGGAACGACTACTTAGGAAACGATACAGGCCACCGCAGCAAGTACGATGTTTCCTTTCAGGCCACGTCAGCAGACTTCCTTAAATCTGCACCCGAGCGGAAGCCTAAAAACGGCCTGCAACACCAATTCTGACGGGAATTGGTGTTCAAATGCCGGGGCACCCTTATCAGAGAAAAACTTACGGGGGATCGTATCCGCCCGGGTTCCACGGATGACAGCGACTGATCCGAAACACGCCCTTCCATCCACCTTTAAGCAAGCCGTATTTCTGGACCGACAGAATAAAGTATTGGCTGCACGTCGGATGAAAGCGGCACGTTCGACCTAATAATGGGCTAATAAACTGCTGGTACCCTTTCACCAGCAGAACGGTCATTCGCCCCGGAAGCATCATCAGAAATTGCAGCAGCCTCACTCGAGCGAGTCCTGTTGCCGGCGAACATCCTCAGTTTGCAACAGTCGCTTTGACATCTTAGAAGCTAGACGCTTCAAGGAAGACTGATAGTCAGCCAGCGATGAATCTCTGCGCTGTCGAGGCACCAGCACAAAGTCCACCCCCTCAGGCAGTTCGCGCTGCAGCAGGCGGAATGCCTCGCGAAGCAATCGTTTTTTTCGATTGCGAGCAACTGCGTTGCCATTCTTCTTCGAAACGCTGACTCCAAGCCGAGACTGTCGGGCGCCGTTATTACGAGCAAATAACAGCAAGTGGTCGTCCCCCGCGCGCAGGCCATCGAAGCAGTAGCGAAACGCGGCAGTGGTGCGGAGTCGCTGCTGCTTGCTGTAGGTCAGGCTGCTGGGTTCAGAATTGGAAGTCAAACGTTTACTCACAAGAAATGTTGTCTGGCAAAACGGCAAACGACGAGTGATGGCAGCAACACCCGTCGTCGCCTTCAGTTTATCATCCACGTTCTACTGCGCTGCAGCCAGAGCCTGATTGAGATCTGCCGTAATGTCATCAATATTTTCAATACCGATCGACAGCCGTACCATTTCCGGAGGAATGCCGCCTGCTTTTTGCTGATCTTCCGTCATTTGCGAATGCGTTGTAGTGGCTGGATGAATGGCAAGGCTCTTGGCGTCTCCAACGTTCGCCAGATGGCTGAACAGTTTCAACGCTTCAATAAACCGGCTTCCCGTCGCAGCCCCGCCTTTGATTCCGAAGACCACCATCGAACCACCCTTGCCGCCCAGATACTTCTGTGCCTTTTGATAGTTCGAATCGCTTTCCAGCCCCGGATACCGGACCCACTCAACAGCCGAATGGTTCTGTAGAAACTTCGCGGCAGCCAGCGAGTTCTCACAATGTCGTTCCATTCGCAGATGCAGCGTTTCAATTCCCTGCAACGACATCCACGCGTTGTCTGGCGAAATACATGCTCCCAGGTTTCGCAACGGAATGACGCGCATCCGCAGAATGTAGGCCAACGGAGAAAGGTCGCCGAGATCGTGCGCCCAACGGATTCCGTGGTAACTGCTGTCCGGCTCGTTCATCAACGGAAACCTGTCGCTTTTCCAATCAAATTTTCCACTATCCACAACAATGCCGCCAATGCCGGTGCCGTGTCCATTAAGCCACTTGGTCAGCGAATGCACAACAACGTCTGCACCCGATTCAATCGGCCGCTGCAATGCAGGAGTACTGAACGTGCTGTCAACGATGAGTGGCAGGCCGTGTTCGTGAGCAATTTTCGCAATGGCTTCCAGATCGGAAACTTCCAGTCCCGGATTGCTAACCGTCTCACAAAACAGGGCCTTCGTTTTGTCATTTATGGCCGCCGCAAAATTGTTTGGATCTGACGGATCCACAAATCGTGGCGTGATGCCAAACTGCGGCATGATGTCGTTGAACTGCGTAAACGAGCCGCCGTAAAGATTATTCGCCGACACAAATTCATCGCCGGCCTTCATAATATTGATCAGGCTGTAAAATACGGCACTTGTGCCGGAAGCCAAAGCCAACGCACCGACTCCACCTTCAAGCAGTGCCATCCGCTGTTCCAGAACATCATGAGTCGGATTCATCAACCGAGTATAAATGTTCCCCAGTTCTTTCAGCCCAAATAGATTGGCCGCGTGCTGAGTGCTGTTAAACACGAAAGAACTGGTTCGATGCAAAGTGACTCCGCGAGAATTCGTCGTCGGATCAGGCTGTGCTCCGCCGTGAAGGCAAATGGTTTCGAGTTTCATGGTATCGCCCGTAATCAGAATTTCAGTATTTACGTTCAGGTTCAGCAGTTCAACAGGAAGTCTAGCCAACTTCAACTGTCCCGAATTCTGAAAACAAAAGGAAGCTCCAGAGCGACCATTCGGCGGGTTCGAAGGAAAACGGGCAGCGAAGTGTTATGCTTCCAGGCGATACGCGCATAATCAGACCCCTGATCCGGATTTACGCCCGCCAAAAAAAAAAATTATGGTCAGCGCTTCGACAAAGTTAAGCGAGTCGCCGTTTTTTTTTTGCCGTCGCAAAATAGTCTCGCACCAAAAGCGTTTCATCGCGGAAACCTGTTTCTATGAGCACTCTAACTCGCCGTGATCCGGGACTCTGCTTTCGGCTGCATGGAACTGTGAATCGGCCGATATACGCTGGCTGGGGCTTCGCCCTGGCGCTGCTGAAGTATGCAGTCGAAGCCGGCGTGATCGGGATGCTCACGGGCCGATTTTATTCGCCAACGGATTTTCTTAGCCCTTTGCTCAGCACGCGAGCCGCATTTACAGAGGGTGCTCCGGAATGGCTGGGAATGGGACTCGTTCTCTGGACCATTCCCTTTGTGTGGATGGCCGTCGCCATGAGCGTTCGACGGTGCCGAGATGCAGGTTATACGCCGTGGTGCGGACTACTGGTGCTGATTCCCATGCTCAACTACGTCAGCATGCTGCTACTTAGCGCCGTGCCGTCACGGAAGCCACTATCGGCCGAAGCAATCCAACACGATCGCGAACTCACGGAACTCTGGAAACCACCGACTGTCGATAGTTTCCCAACGCTCGCGGCGGAATCTGGCGACAAATCGTCTGGCGTCATTGCCGCAATAGCTGGGGGTGCCGCCGGGGCAGCCTATGCGATCGCATCTACCGTTTTGACCATTTACGTGCTCAACAGTTACGGTGCCGCCCTGTTCTTCGGAACGCCGTTTGTCGCTGGTGCAGTAAGCGGATTCATGTTCAATCGCCCCATGCGACGTCCTGTTGGAGCAACAATCCTGCAGTCAACCTTGATGATTTTGGCATGCTGTTGTGGGTTTCTGCTGGTGGCACTGGAAGGTGTCATCTGCATTGTCATGGCTATCCCCATTATGTTGCCACTGGCAATACTAGGTGGCGTTATTGGACGCTCGATTGCCATTGAAACATTGCGTCCTCAGCGGGAAGTTCGAGGCATGATGTGGTGCCTTGCCGGCCTGCCGCTGCTGGCCTACGCCGAAGCAATGGTTGTTCCCGCGCCAACGTACGCCGTCAAAACCACGATCGAAATTCAGGCTGCTCCCGATATCGTCTGGCAACAGGTAATTGCATTTCCAGAAATCACCGAACCGCCAGCGTGGTTCTTTCGCACGGGCATCGCGTCTCCACTGCGAGCTCGCATTCAAGTCGCGGGTGTTGGAGCAATCCGATACTGCGAATTCACAACCGGCACATTTGTAGAACCCGTCACTGTGTGGGAACCAAATCGAAAACTGGCATTCGACGTAACCGAACAGCCACACCCGATGTTCGAACTGACTCCGTATCACCACATTCATCCGCCACATCTGGACGGCGCGTTTCGATCGACACGCGGCGAATTTCTTCTGGAGCAGTTGCCCGGCGGAGGTACGCGTTTAACGGGAACAACCTGGTACGTTTTGGATATGCATCCACATTCCTATTGGACGCTGTGGTCCGACGAACTCATCCACCAGATTCACCTGCGAGTCCTCAACCACATCCGCGAAGTCGCTGAAGCTAAAGCTGGCTCTCGATAGCCGGACAGCACTGGGATTGAAAGCCTGCGACTGGCACAGCAGAGGAAACAATTGAGCACGTTGAGTTAACATCGGGCGCTGCATTTTCATGGCGGTCGAACGAGAGCTTCTTAATTAGAGCAAGTTACGAAAAAATGAGGTCACTCTTAGCGAATCTGGCGCCGTATGCGTGGTTCGAATGGAAGATGGTGTGACATTCAGGATACAAAAAGTCCAAGTAAGCCGCGTCGAATTAAAAACTCCACGCAACATGAAATTAGAATAAGGGTCGCAGCTCAATTTGTAAGCAGGAACGAGGAAGGCGAAACGGGGGCGTTCATAACCGCGTGCGGCGCGGTTGAAAATGGCCCCTTGAGAATTCATCCCGGCACGTTTTTTCTGTTCTTGCAGATCCAGGTCAACTGAGCTTCTTCTCTGCAGTTTCACAACCCTTTTGTCTCACGCGTCAGATGGACCTGACCAACCAGCAATGCGATGTCAATCGTTTGGACCAACAGCATGAGTCGTTCGTGACCAGTGGGCGTAGATCAGCGGTTTTGAAGATTTCTGAATTGGGCGGAGGACAGCCGTGGGACAGGGAATTGCCGCCACACATTTTCGACACTACGACTTTCGCCGGTTCGCAAGAATTATGGCGGAAGAGATGATGATTCTGCACAAGTGGTTTGAGACGAAACAGTTTTCGTCGACTCGAGGAATTGCTGGTCTGGAACTGGAGACATGGATTATTGATGCCCACGGAAGGCCGCTGCCCATCAATGAGAAGTTGCTGGCGCGCACGGAATCTCCCGATATTGTGACAGAACTATCTCAGTTCAATCTTGAATTCAACGTTCCTCCGCAACCGTTGGCTGGAACAGGATTACGCCGCCTGTGTGATAGTCTGTCTGACACCTGGAAGCAGTGCAGCCAGGTGGCCGCTGAATTCGATGCGTCCATCGTTGCTATTGGAACTCTGCCGACGCTGACCGACGACATGCTGACTCTGCGAAACATGTCGACTCAGCCTCGTTACCATGCACTCAACCAACAGATTCTGCGAATGCGGCAGGGGCGTCCTATTCATCTGGATATCTCCGGCCGTGATCGCCTGCAAACGAGTCATCTGGATGTTATGCTTGAGGCGGGGACGACTTCGTTGCAGCTTCATCTGCAGGTGCCTCTATCTGACGCTGTGCGAGTCATGAATGCCGCGACAATCGCGTCTGCCCCGATCGTGGCAGCCACCGCCAATTCTCCTTATCTGTTCGGCCGACACCTGTGGCACGAAACTCGCATTCCCCTGTTTGAACAGTCGGTGAACGTTGGCGGCGGACCGTTTGGCCGCGTCACGCTGGGAGCCGGCTATGTGACTGATAGTCTGGAAGCCTGCTTTGTGGAGAACGTGGATCATTATCCCGTGATGCTGCCCCTGGCTCTGGAAAACGCCTGCGATCGCCTGACACATCTGCGTCTTCACAATGGAACAGTCTGGCGATGGAATCGACCGCTCGTCGGCTTCGACGACGATGAAACTCCGCATCTGCGAGTGGAACACCGAGTGATGTCTGCCGGCCCAACGATCATTGATATGGCGGCCAACATGGCACTGTACTATGGACTGGTTGAAACGCTGTCATGCCAACCGGATCCTCCGGAACAGCAGCTTGAATTTGAATCGGCTCGGGAGAATTTCTATCAAGCCGCACGCCGGGGACTGCACACGGAAATCATGTGGATTGATCAGCGTCGCTGGCCTCTGAAGAAACTGTTCGAAGAACAATTGCTTCCAATGGCGCATGCAGGACTAACAAATCTTGGCGTGAATTCAGACGACGTCGCACCGTGGCTTGGCATCATTGAACAACGTGTGATGTCCGGGCAGACGGGAGCTGTCTGGCAGCAACGGTTCATCGATCGTCATCCTGGGGAATTCGCTGCCCTCGTTCGTGAATACCGAACACGCCAGCAGCACAATGAGCCCGTTCATACGTGGAGCATCGACTAAAATTGTGTGTTCGAAGAACTTACTGCCTGCCATAACTCATCGTCCGTCCGAATCCGGCCGCCGTTTCTCAGCCAACACTTCTTAAGCACAAAAGGGTCTCCATTGTCTCTGCTTTCCGTCCAAACTGAATTCCCCGAACACCTACTGACGCTACCTGCATCCCACCTGAAAGAAATTCTCGGCCAGCCCACTCTGTTTCATCTGGCGGGGCGACGCACTGAGCCGCTGTTTGTTTCGGTGCTGCTGCATGGAAACGAAGACGTCGGCTGGCGGGCCGTTCAGCAGGTTCTGACGGCGCTTCAGGGACAGCAACTGCCACGATCGCTGTCGCTGTTTGTCGGCAACGTTGATGCGGCTGAAAAGGATGTGCGAAGACTGGATGGCCAGGCGGATTATAACCGAGTGTGGCCCGGGGCTGAGCAGAACGACATGGCCGAACACGCCATGATGCGGCAGATTGTTGATGACATGACCGATCGCAGTGTGTTCGCCAGCATCGATATCCACAACAACACGGGCCTGAACCCCTATTATGGATGTGTCAATCGCACTGACGCTCCGACACTCCATCTGGCTTCCCTATTCAGCCCGACAGTCGTCTTTTTTGAACGTCCGAAAGGTGTGCAGTCGATGGCATTCAGCCCGCTGTGCCCGTCCGTGACCTGCGAGTGCGGCAAGGTTGGAGACGCTGGCGGTGTAGAGCGTGCGGCGGAATTACTGAGCGCCTGTCTGCATCTGCCCGAGTTTCCGCACACTAAAGTTCCGACCGGCGATATCCATCTGTTTCATACCGTCGCGACCGTCTATGTCCCCCAGGAAACCACCTTTATTTTTGGCGAAGACGATAGTTCAGATCTGCAGATTTCCGCTCAACTTGAACACTGGAATTTCCAGGAACTCGGCCCCGGCACCGAGGTGGCTCAACGTCGCCCGGAGACAACGGCTAACTTCCGAGTTCACGACATGACCAATTGTGATGTGACGGATCAATTCTTCGCCGTCGAATCCGACACAATTCGTCTGCGAAAAAGCGTCATGCCAGCCATGCTGACTTTGAACCACCGAGTCGTTCAGCAGGATTGCCTGGGCTACTTCATGGAACGACTCCACGCTTAGATCACGCTGTTGCATTGCCGAAAATTCCCTGAAAATTAAACATACGTGAACGCTGCTGTGTTCGCAAAGACTAGAGGGCGGCCTAAAACTGCTCCGGAGAACTTAATAATACAAGCACGACGAGCGAGTGTATTTTGCAATGCCTGGATTCACTTGCTCGCGCCGTGTGTTGGTAAACTTGCGGTTTTCGGACCGCCTCTAGGAATTTGCCCGCTCAATAAACATATCATCCCAAAACTGCAGCGGCAACATTGCAAATGCCGAATGCCGCCACTTCAAACCATGGGTGGCACTGCATTCGTGAATATCACGAAAACCAACAGACTGCGGGCATCTGCAGAATGGCTCTGGCATCGCGTTTGCGGATATCGATCTCGAAAAACTGGAGGCCAGCGCCGCACAGTTGAACCCGACATGTAGTGAAAACCGCTGAACCGCACACAGACGCCGTACTTCAATCGCTTTGTTGCGATCATCAAGGAACTCAAAGTGGTTTCTTCACTTAACACATAACATTTCCAAACGAGCTTCCTGTTTGGCGGACTCCGAAAATTGGGCACAATCGATAGCCGATATTCTGAGCAAAGGCCGGATTGGTGGGATTCCAGGTCCATAAGCAGGACTTGTGCGCGTGCATCCACTGTACAGATTTACGAATGCCCGGCTTTGCCATTGCATTGCACTTTGGTTACGTTGGGAGATCTTGTGTTTTCCACGCTGTCCCCACGGAGCTTCCAACGTGATTCGTATAGTTCGCCCCGCAACGGCACTTGCCCTGCTTGTGTTGATGTCCACCGCCATATTCGCCGCTGAACCCATGAAGGCGTTAATCGTTGATGGCCAGAACAACCATAAAGTCTGGCCCGAAACGACAAAGATGATGAAGGGCTATCTTGAACAAACCAAGCTGTTTACCGTTGATGTTGCCACGGCAGCTCCAAAAGGAACCGACCCCAACTTCAAGCCCACGTTTAGCGATTACGCCGTGGTCGTGAACAACTTCGGCCATGGTGCGGCACCGTGGCCGGAAAAAACGCAGCAGGCGTTCGAAAAATACATCCGCGAAGGCGGAGCGATGGTTGTCGTGCATGCCGCAGACAACTCGTTTCCGGAATGGCCTGCCTACAACGAAATGATCGGCCTGGGCGGCTGGGGCGGACGAAGCGAAAAAAGCGGCCCTTACGTCTACACCAACGACAAAGGCGACGTTATTCGCGACACTTCGCCGGGCAAAGGCGGCAACCATGGAGCTCAGTGGGAGTTCCCCATTGTGATTCGCGACAAACAACACCCCATCACCAAAGGTATGCCCGTTGAATGGCTCCACGCTAAAGACGAACTGTACGACCAGCTTCGCGGGCCAGCCAAAAATATGGAAATTCTGGCCACTGCAGAATCACAGGTTACCAACCGTCATGAACCAATGATGTTTACCGTCAAGTACGGCAAGGGACGCATTTTTCATACGCCGATGGGACATGCAGAATACTCAATGGATTGCGTTGGCTTTATCACAACTCTGCAACGCGGAACCGAATGGGCGGCGACAGGCAAAGTCACGATCGGCATTCCGGACGACTTTCCAACAGCCGACAGCACAAGCAGCCGAACAATCGAAAAGTAATCCCACGGCGGCCGAAACAGATCCGTCAGCGCAAGATCAGAAGCCCGTCCTATGCAATCTCGGATTGCCACAGGCGGGCTTTCTTCTGTTAATCCACACCCTCAGCATACTTGAAAGTATCCCGTGCAATTTGCACCACAGACTCGAATGTTTTGGCGAAGTGTCGGCTACTGGCCATTGCTCGCCTGCCTGTTTCTCACAACGGCAACGCGTTCAGCCGCAGATGAAAGCCGCGACGCTACGGTCATCCATCGTGACAGTTGGGGAGTGGCCCATATTCACGGCCGCACTCATGCGGACGCATTTTTTGGCATGGGTTACGCTCAGGCAGAAGACTATTTCTGGCAACTGGAAGACACGTGCATTCGAGCGATTGGGCGTTATGCAGAAGTGGCCGGCGAAGATGGAATTCGGTCAGACATCCTCAATCGCAGCTTCGAAATCACCCGTCGCTCTCAGGAAGATTTCCATAAGCTTACTGCCGAACAACAGGGTATGGCAAAAGCATTCACAGATGGAATTAACCATTATCTGACGACACATCCCGCAGAAAAGCGGCGACTGATCGATCACTTTGAACCATGGTATGTGGTGGCAATGGATCGTCACATGATTCTGGAATTCATTTATCGACAGGCGCACGCCGGCAAGCCTGAAGTACGTTCCGGAGAAAACTTCGCTGCCATAGAAAAATGCACTCACTGGAATTCATGGGATTGGCAACCGCCCCGGGCAACAGGGTTTGATCAGGCGATCCAGGCCGCCATTGGTTCCAACGCCTGGGCTATTTCCGGAGATAAGACAGAATCCGGATCAGCCATGCTGTTTATAAACCCTCACCAACCATGGTATGGCATGGGACAATTCTATGAAGCTCATATCCGTAGCGATGAAGGCCTGAACTTCACGGGAGCCTGCTTCTTTGGAAATCCATTTCCGACCATCGGGCACAACGAACACCTTGGCTGGACCTATACGGTAAACGAACCGGACATCGCGGATGCATGGCGAGTCACATTCAACGACGCATCCAACCCGCTGAACTATCGCTACGACAAAGCGTATCGACAAGCCACGCAATGGACAGAAACGCTGGACGTCAGGCAGGGCAACAAACTGATCGAACAGCAGGTTACCTTCCGAAAAACGCATCACGGACCAATCGTTCGCAAAGACGGTGATGGGTTCCTTGCCGTTCAGGTCGCAGGCCTGTTCAACAATGACCGCGTGAATCAGGCATGGAACATGGTGTTGGCCAAAAACTTCGAATCGTGGAAAGCGGCCATCGGACTATGTGCCATCCCCATGTTTAACGTTGTCTACGCGGACGATCAGAACAACATCTTCTACGCCTACAATGGCTCGATTCCAAAACGAGACTCAACCTTCAATTGGCGCAGACCGGTGGACGGAAGCAACCCTAAAACCGAGTGGCAGGGGTATCACACGTTTGATGAATTACCTCAGGTGTTAAACCCAAATTCCGGCTATGTACAAAGCTGCAATTCAACGCCATTCACCACAACTCATATTAATGCAGACAATCCGCAGGCCGTCAACTTTCCGTCGTACATGATTGAAGATGCCGACGTAGACATGCGACGTTCAAAGATGTCGCGTCTGATTCTGGAAAACGCCAACGAGGTTTCGTATCAGGACTGGCAGGCACTCGCCTACGACACTCGCCTGTATTGGGCGATGACTGAGATCCCAAATCTGGCGAACGAATATGAACGCCTTAAAGTCGATGACTCGCAACTGGCTGACGAGGTCGCCGAATACTGGGATCATCTGCAGAACTGGGACTTTAAGTCGTCCAACGCTTCAACGCAAACAACACTGACAGTCGCGTGGTACGAAGAACTGTATGGCTTTGGCTATCCCGCTGAAACTCTTAGAGCAGAATACGCTTCCGGGCGTTTGACCTGGTTTCAGGCGCTCAACAAAGCGGCTAAAAAAATAAACGGCCTGTACGGAACATGGAAACATCCGTGGGGAGACGCTCATCGCCTGCAACGCGTCGCAGATCAGCCAGACGTTCAGCATGCAGGAGTAGGACTGAGTCCGCTGTTTGACAGTCTGCCCTGCCCTGGAACACCGGGCCCATTGGGCATTATCTGCACGGTGTATTCGACACCCGAAATTCCGCTACTGCGAACTCAACGCTTTGCCGTTGTGGGAGCGTCCTACATGGCGGTGGCCGAATTTGGCAGTGAAGTCCAGGCTCATAGCATCATGCCGTTCGGAGCCAGCGGACGACGAAAGTCGCCCCACTTTTTCGATCAGGCGAAACTCTATGCTGATAAGAAACTTAAGCCCGCCTGGTTTTCGAAAGCAGAAGTCGAAGAAAATACTGTAACGACTATCAAACTGCGTTAACGCAACAGCCCGCTCCTTAAGGAAAGGTGCGGACTCTTGCTTTTATCTTATTTAGTTTTGCCAACTGGCAGGAACAGAATTTTGACGCCGTCATCATGCGTCAGATGGAAATGACTTGTTCATGAAGCCTCAGCAACTTGCTCTGGAAACAGTTCGGCAATTGCCTGCTGAGTAGAACCGTGATAATGAGTAACAAACAAGCCTGAACCTTCGAACCTATAAAAGTGTTCGCGGTTTAGTTTTCGCCAATCGTTGGAAGTTCGGAATCCGAGTTGCTCTCCAAGCCACAGCATGTAATTTCTTCGGTTCACAGGAGACTGCCAAAAGCTCTGAGGCACGCTGGTGAAACGCCAGGCTTTCCAGTCAAAGTCAGGGTTGAAGTCTCGAAGCAACGCCTGCACAGATCCCCGGAACTGATTGTTCAATAAACCGCCGCCATGATGGTTAAAAAAATCGGCTCCAGTGACGTCATACCAGCCTTCTATTGTGTCAATGCCAAGTTGCTCGACCAGCCAGTGCATATATCGCAACCGGTTTGCCCGAACGTTCCAAAAGCCATTCGGTGCACCGCCAAACAACCATGGCTTCCAATCATAGTTAGGCCGATAATCACACATTGCGGCCAGCACCGACGAACCATACTCGTTACGCAGCAGGCCTCCGCCGCTGTGGCTTTGGAAGTGATGCTTCCGCACCTTGTACCAATCAGCTTCCGTTACAAATCCGCACTGTTCGCCCAGCCAGTCAAGGTAGCGAACGCGGTGTTCCCGGATGTCCCAATAGCCATTGGGAACTCTGTTACCGAACCATGGCATGTCGTCAACACGCAGGCCAATTCGGCTAACGTATCCAGGCGATGAAACGGCATTCGCTGCTTGCCGTTGATGATTTTCAGGATCTCCGAAATGTTGTTCACCACGTTCCGGTGTCGGATTGTAACGAATTGAAATCTTTGCCTGACGCATATCAAAACCTACATTTAAGAGCAAATGCAGAGCTAACCAGCTTGGCTGACGCTCGATACATAACCTTGAAGCAGATCGCGGACCAATTCTTTACGAATTCACGGAAGTCTGAAAAACCTTGCAAAAACGGAGCAACGCCGAAAGCCGTGCGATAAGAACGGTCATTAAAATGAAGGGCGACGTTCATTTGGTAAGCAGTTCGCCGAACATTTAAGCAGCTATGCTTTTCCCCAAAACCTGATCTCGTCGACAACCTCGACGCAGCTAAACAACACGTGGAAACCCCCAAGTGTTTTGTGCTGTTTCAGTGATACGCCAAGGCGGGCAGGCAGCGATTATTTCTTCGCCGACGTCGCCTTCCTACGGCCCATAGCAGCGTCCACCTCTTCAGCCTGCCCCCATCGGTAGAGGCACAGACCAAGAACGGCGCCGGCGATTGTTGCAGACAAAACAGACGACGGAGTCTGGGGGAAGGTTGAATTTTCAGTAGCCGCCTGCGTAGTCAAAACCAATCCGATCACGCAGATAGCAAGCCCCACCGAATCCGACATGATCTCGCGAATGTTCATGCTGCCTTTGCTAAGCACAACCACTTTTCCCAGTACCAACTGAAACGCATAGCTGACAGTGCCTGCGACCATTAGAGCAAACGAGATCCAATAGAACGCAGGAAACGCCAGGGACTCAGCAACGGTGTAAATCGGTTTCAACAGGCCGGCCGATACGTTTTTAGCCGCTGCCGTTTTGTCAAGCGTTTCTGCAATCTCACTGACCTTTTCTTTTGTCTGCGACGCCAGTTCTTTGGTTTGGTCGCTGACTTCTTTAAGAGTCGTTCCAGCAGGCGTCTGCCCTTCGTCTGCAGTTGAGCTCAGGCCGTTATTCGATTCACTCGCCACTGGTGACTCGCCAGTTTGCACTGACGCAGGAGTCTCAATGGCAGGCTGCTCGGCCTGCGGCGAAAACTGGTCAGGAGTCTGACAGATACCGGCCGAACTCCAGACCAAAACTGCAAACAACAGGGCAACGGATCGCATGGCAAACCAATCAGGTAAAGGTTGTCGAATCAAACACGAACAACAACGTTATGATTCGCTCGCGCCTCAGAACAATTGGCTGAAAAAACACAGCCGGCATAATCAACCTTCGATAACGACCAGCAGATCTCCGGTTTCCACCTGACTGCCGCTCTTTACCAGCACTTCACTGACCATGCCATCACGTTCGGCATTGATCATCGTCTCCATTTTCATGGCCTCGAGCGTCAGCAGCTTCTGGCCCTTCTTAACGCCATCACCCGGCTTAACAGCAACCGCCACCACCATACCGGGCATTGTGGAGCCAACATGCCCCTTGTTCGCCGGATCAGCTTTAAGTGCCTTGATGATGTCTGTTTCAAGGCTGTGATCTGTAATCGTGACTTCTCGAGGCTGACCGTTTAGCTCGAAGAAAACCGTTCGCGTGCCATCCGCGTGAGGATTACCGATCGTCAGGAACCTGATAATCAGCGTCTTGCCTTCTTCGATGTCGATCGCAATTTCTTCGCCATGTTCCAGCCCATAGAAGAAATTTGGCGTCGGCAGGATGCAGACTTGGCCATATGTTGCCTGATGTTTCGCGAAGTCTTCGAACACCCGTTCGTACAGGAGCCACGATATCACTTCGCGCGGCAATGGATCTCGCTCTAGAATTTCCGCAACTTTCGTTTTCGCAGCAGCGAAATCGGCGGGCGGCAACGTTTCCCCGGGACGACCGGTAAATTCCTTCTTGCCCAGCAGTACGCGTTTCTTGACTTCTTCCGGAAAACCGCCTGGTGGCTGACCCATTCCGCCACCGATCAGGTCAATCACGCTGGCTGGAAACGCGATGTCGCGATCAGGACTCAGAACATCTTCGTTGGTAAGTTCGTTGGCCACCATAAACAGAGCCATGTCACCAACTGCCTTGCTGGTAGGCGTCACTTTTACGATGTCGCCAAACAGCTGATTCACGCCCGCGTAAACGCGACAGACTTCTGCCCAGCGGTCAGCAAGTCCGAGTGCCCTTGCCTGCTGAAACAGGTTTGTATACTGGCCACCTGGCATTTCGTGGTGATAAAGATCGGCCGTTGCCGGCAGTACCTGACTTTCGAACGGTGTGTAGAACTCGCGGGTGTCTCGCCAGTATTCAGCGACGGCATCCAGCGACTCTGAAGCCAACTGAGTATCGCGATCACTAAACCGCAGCATCTCATCCACTGTGTTCAGATTTGGCTGAGAGGTTCCACCTGACATTGGAGCCATTGCCGCGTCAGCAATGTCCAGCCCGACCTTGCTGCCTTCCAGAATCGACGCCGCCTGAATTCCGGCCGTATCATGAGTATGGAAGTGCACCGGAATGCCGATTTCTTCTCGCAGCGTTTTAATCAGTGCACTGGCGGCGGCCGGCTTGCATAATCCAGCCATATCCTTGATGGCCAGAATATGAGCTCCCATTTTCTCCAGCTCTTTCGCCAATTCAACGTAGTACTTCATGCTGTACTTCGTGCGATTGGGATTCGTCAGGTCACCGCTGTAACAGATACTTGCTTCGCAAAGCATGCCCGTGTCGATAACCGCATCCATCGCGACTTTCATATTCGGCACCCAGTTAAGAGCGTCGAACACACGAAACAGGTCCATACCACAGTCCGCCGCTTCTTTGACAAACGCGACGACGATATTGTCTGGATAGTTGGTGTAGCCAACCGCATTGGATGCTCTCAGCAGCATCTGTGTCAGAATGTTGGGAATACGTTCTCGCATGTCGGCAAGACGCTGCCATGGGCATTCTTTCAGAAACCGCATAGTCGTATCAAAGGTCGCTCCGCCCCACATTTCGAGACTGAACAGGCCGCTGCAATTGCGAGCATACGCGTCGCTGACCTGCAGCAGGTCGAATGTTCTCATACGTGTCGCCAGCAACGACTGATGAGCATCACGGAATGTCGTGTCGGTCAGCAGAAGTCGATCCTGCTGCCGAATCCATTCCGAAAACTTGTCAGCGCCGAGTTCCTTGAATTTGTCGCGCGACCCTTTCGGAATCGGTTGCTTGTGATCCACAGCTGGTACCGGAGCAGGTTCGCGGCGCGTGGCAACCGGTCGTCCCTTCACCAGTTCGTTTCCATTCACGACAGTTTCCGCAAGATACGTCAGCACTTTTGTGGCGCGATTCTTGCGAGGACTGAATTTGAACAGTTCAGGCGTCTCGTCAATAAATCGCGTTGTGCAGCCGCCAGCGATGAATGTGGGATGAGCCAGCGTCTTCAGCAAAAACGGAATATTAGTTTTCACGCCACGAATTCGAAACTCGCGAAGTGCGCGTTCCATGATGCTGGTCGCACTTACAAAGTTGCGTCCTCGTGCAGTCACCTTCGTTAGCAGCGAATCATAAAACGGGTTTACTACCGCACCGGAAAACGCGCTGCCTGCATCCAGACGAATCCCCATGCCACTTGCCGAACGATAATGTTCAACACGGCCATAGTCGGGCATGAAGTTGTTGGCAGGATCTTCTGTTGTAACACGGCACTGCAAAGCGAAGCCGTTCACGTGAATGGATTCCTGCGATGGAATGTCAATAACGTCGTCAGTAAGTTTGAATCCCTGAGCAACAAGAATCTGCGACTTCACAATGTCAATCCCCGTTACTTCTTCAGTAACGGTGTGTTCAACCTGAATTCGAGGATTTACTTCGATGAAGTAAGCCTTCTGGTCATCTTCATCAACCAGAAATTCAACCGTACCGGCGCAGCTGTAACTGACTTCTTTACCAATCTTGATCGCCGCATCCAATATCTGCTGGCGAAGACTGGCTTCCAGCCCCGGTGCCGGTGCCAGTTCAATCACCTTTTGATGTCGTCGCTGAACAGAACAGTCTCGTTCAAAAAGATGAACCAGATTTCCATGTTCGTCACCCAGCAACTGCACTTCGATATGCTTGGCTCGAGCGATGAATTTTTCAATGAAGACGTCCGCACAACCAAAGGCCGTCAACGCTTCGTTGCGAGCACTCTCAAAAGCCTGAGCGAAATCATTCGCCGTCCGAACGATACGCATGCCTCGGCCACCGCCGCCTTTCGACGCTTTGATCATCACAGGAAACCCAACAGCTTCGGCTTTCGACTGCGCTTCTGACAGTGAATCCACTGTGCCGTCAGTGCCACCAAGAATCGGCACCTTAGCCCGAATAGCGATTGCTCGAGCCGACGTTTTGTCGCCGAGAGATTCCAGGGCCGAAACAGATGGCCCCACAAATTTCACACCAGCCTCTCCACAGGCTCGCGCAAAATCGGGACGTTCGGACAAAAACCCGTAGCCCGGGTGAATGGCATCAGCACCAACATCTTTTGCGAGTTGAACAATTGAGGCGATATCAAGATACGCACGAATCGGCTCACCCTGCTTGCCAATTTTGTACGCTTCATCCGCTTTAAAACGATGCAACGCGTAACGATCTTCGTGGGAATAAATTGCTACCGTGCGGATGCCCAGTTCGGTCGCACTGCGGAACACTCGAATCGCAATTTCAGAACGGTTGGCAACAAGCAGTTTCTTGATGGTTTGCATGGCTTACCAGTGAGCTATTGGAACACTCAAAACAGAAAAAATGTGCGGGAAATCCGTATTCCGACCACTACCAGAACTCTTGATCGGCCAAACAGCAACATAACTCAAACCAAACACTTAATCCATTCTCCGCCACCGGGCAAATTCGATTCAAGCACAGTCGTGCATTCGCAAACCTATCATTCTGCCCCCCCAATTGAAGACGTGGGCGTTTGCCACAACCAAGCGTTCTTCGACGTCCGGCGCTACGATTTCCGAGATAGTCTGTATAGATACGGCTCGGCAGTGCCTCGCCTCGGTCCTGACAGATGGCTTAAACAAATTTCGGAGTATTTCAAATGTCGAAACATTGCCGCTATCCGTGACCACAAAATGCTGACACCCTTCTACTTCTCCTGCCCTTGGCAGCGATCGATGTCAGGCCAAAATAACGATCTGAACGATCACCTGAAGCGAGCTTTTCGCAAACGCGAAGAAGCCGCTGAAACGCTTCCCGTTGTGCGAGCGGAAGTAGAAATCATCGCCGAATCTGATCGCGATGATCCTCAGGAGATTTCGGCAGAAAAGATGGGCATCATCAGTCGACTAAAACGTCGCCATGCCGAATCCGCTCACGAACTTCAAAAAACTCGCGTCACCTACGAAACGGATATTCGCCTGATCCAACACAAGGCGGAAGCGGCAATTCGTGAAAGCAAAGCATTCTGGGACGCCAAGTCCGTAGAAGTCGCCGAATCCATCAAAACCTACGTGCAATCCACGATTCGCGCACTCGAAATTGATCGCCTGGATTCTCGCAACGCCGACCTGCAGCGCGCTTACGAGTCGGCCGCAACGGCACTCGACAAAGCCAAAACTTCCAGCCTGCCGGAAGTCAGGAAGGACCGGCTGATTCAGGACATCCTTGCCAATTTCGAAAAAATGCTGGCGCGAATTCAGCAGGACACCATCGTTTCAAAATACGATCTGGAGTAAACGTGATCCAGTGGCACACAGGAAATGCTCATGCGTGACGAGCTTCCCGATTTTTTAAGATTGCCCGCTGACGCAGCAAAGAACCTGTACCGGTTCGGCGTGGGCGGCTTCGTGCTGCTTGTATCGTTGCTGTTTGTCGCTGTGATCTACTCGCTGGGCGAAGCACTGGATGGCTTTCAGTGGCGACTTCTTCGTAACGGTTTGCTCGGTTTCTTTGCCATCCTTATCGCAATTGGCACGCTGGTTTTTCTAACGTCGCTTATCGCAAGAAACCTGAGTTCATTCGGGCTTACAAGGATTCCAGGACGATCGGAACGTCGACAACTTGATCGGTCCAGCGCCGCGGCAAGCGAGGCCATTTCTAAAAAGCATCGTCTGAGTGAAGATCGGGCTCGCCTGACGGCTCAGTTGCAGGCGGCGTACCTGTTCGAAAAAGAATCAAGCCCTGCAATAAATGCAAAAGCCGCCAAAGAATTCCGTGAAGCACTTCAAAGTGGAGTGATGCGGAGTTGCCAGATCGCGTTCGACCACATTAGCAAATGTGATTGATCAATACGAAAAAGTCGTTGCCGAAATAGCAGCTTCCATTCTGCCTGGTAGTGAAAAATCCAAATTATTGAATTCACTAACTCGCCAACTGGATGTGGCGGCAACAGAACAACGCAACGTTCATGCAGAAAAATGATGGCCGCCGAAATCTGGAAAGTGCGATTTCGCAAAGCAAAGCTGATCGCGAAAGAAAAATCTGAATCCGCCATCAAGTACCTGAACAGCATTCAGGGCGAAGCTCGAAGTTCGCACATGAAAGCAAAAGTGCAGGACCTGATCAATACTCTGGCAGGTGACAAATCGTCGTCCGCATAGCTTCCCGCTCAAGGCTGAGTGCAATTCAAACTTATCCGCTTATGCGTGAGTTCCAAACACCTGAGCCCGGTAATAGTTGTGGTTAATTTCGCCCGTATCGTCCGCGAGATACTGCAAACCGATGCCGATCTCGTGGAAGTCAGCATTCAGAATCACCGCCCGATGCGGAGGATTGTCCATCCATGCCTGAACAACTTCTTCAGGACTCAACTGTCCGGCAGCAATGTTTTCACCAACAGTCCTATTAATTGTAGCCGGCGTCCGCAACACGGTCACAAGGCTGCTGACTATCCAGTCCCGTGTGGTTGAAAAAATCCATGAAGGCAAGATTTTCAGACTGCGTCTGAGCGGCCTGCTGTAGCTGAGAATTCTCAGCAAATACGTCCGAATCAAACTGTTGGCGAATCGCGTTCGTCAGTTCGAAGACCTAGGCCATGAATTCGTTCGCTTGAGCCTGCTCGGGTGTCACCGACGGCAATTCCACTACAGCATCGTTCGATGGCAACTCGACTGCCGGAGGCTCAACCGCTGGCGGATCTGTCTCAGGCCGTTCTTCTGCGTCTACGATTTCAGCAGCAGGCAACTCAGGAAAGGGCGGCGGTTCCGGATCACTCACATCGCTTGCGGCGGGCACTACTTCAAGGTCTGTTTCGGCGTAGGTGCGGGTATTCGACGAAGGTTCATCGGGCAACTGGAAGTTTCTTCGGCAGGGACAACTTCCGCCTGAGACTTTTCGCTCGATGATCGACCAAAACCATCAACTTCAGACGGCGCGGCGAACGTTGCGTCTGCCGCAACGGACAATTCCAAAGTCTGCTCGTTGCCTTGAACTCGTTCGACGTTTTCAAGCAGATTTTGAACCGTTGTTCCGTCCATCCCCGGCCCGGTTATTCGAACTGGCCCATCGTCTTCATGCACAATTCTGTCGTTTACTAAATTGCCCTCGTAGACCACCAAAGTGTCAATGCCATCGCCGCCAGCGATGATGTTGCTTCCGTGCGGATCGTAGATCTCGTCATCGCCGCCACCAGTCAGAAACGTATTGTCGCATTCATCACCGGATAACCATCCACCAGCATCAGTGCCTTCAATAGTAGATCCCGACAGCAGCAGCAATTATTCAAGAGAATCAATCAGGTGGATCGCGTCGAAATCTTCTGAATGGGCATTGGGTTTTCGTCTGGTGGCGAACGAGCGAAGTCAGGCTGACCTCGCATAACGAAACAAAACCAGTTCGCTGCCAGAAATGCGTGAGAAATAGAAAGCGTAGATCTCAGAACACTCCGGATGTGGAGTACCAAATTTTTTGCAATCGCAACACTTGATGAAGTTTGTCGCCAAGGCACAACACATGCAACAAAAGCAAGATGCGTGAGTCTGTTTCGAAACCTGAACTTAACGAAGCCTGACCGGCACATTGCCGGACACTTATCACGCCTGAGTCAAATTTAATCAAACGCAGCGTTCAATTTTGCGCCGGCAACACTAGCCTCTGAATGCAGCACCTTCCAGCGCACTCAACACATGATATCGTCGTGCAACAGCAGACATGATTCATCAAACTGCTGCCAAAACGCACTCCAAATAAAACCTCTACTTCAGTGACCGCAGATAAGCGATCACGTCTGCCAGTTGTTCCACCGTCAGATTCCCCACAACACCTTTCGGCATCATGCTGATTTCCTGCTTGACTCGGTCATCGATGTGCTGCTGAGGCAGTTCTTTCGACAGTCCATCGGTGCCGCGAACCGTAACAGTCTCCGCGCTTTCCAGAACGACAAAACCGGTGTGAACTTTGCCGTCCACCATGGCAAAGGTCCAGGTGTCGAAGCCCTGAGCGATTTTCTTACTCGGATCGAGCATCGACTCTACCAGTTCTTCTTTTTTGTATCGCTTGCCGATGTCAACCAAATGTGGCCCCTTGGGCTGTTGACCGTTGGCGAAGGTGTGGCAGTTGATGCAACTCTGGGCGTTGAAAAGCTCTTTGCCCGCATCTACCCTGCCCTCCAGCGGCATAACTTTAGCGATCACGTCCGCCACGTTTTGATTTGCAATCTGGTTCGAGTTACTCGGATCAACCTTCGGCAGTTCGATGGCCTTCTGAGGTTCCTGCAGGGCAGCAATGTCCGCCGCGCTGATGCCTTCGAGATTTACGACGTGGCGTTTAAGCTGTTCTTTTACGTGAGTCGCCAGCGATGCATCAGCTTCGGAAAGTGCCACCTTAACGGCGTCTCCGATCCGATCAGATTCGCTCCATTTTTGGCGGTCGTAGTATGGACCGGTCGTGTCTGGTCGAGTGCCCCACCATTTTGGACTATCGACCGTGAAATCACCTTCGCGATGATAGAGCCGAATCAGTGTTGTCCAGATTTTGCGGCGAAGGCTTTCGTCACGTGATGTACTAAGGACCTTGAACAAACCATCAACGGCTTCTTTGCTGTGCATCGATTTCAAAGCCCAAAGTGCTCCGAACCTGTTCGGCCCGTTGAGTGCTTCGACACACGCATCGACAGCATTAAGTTCGACGAGAGCCTTAACGGCAAGGTGCGGGATGACTCGTTCTGCCGCGGCCTGCCTCCATGCATCTGTGTCTGCCAACGGAGGGTTGAGCGGACCGGAGGCGAGCAGTAAAAGCTGTTTGGCTACCGCATCGGAGTTCCGTTGAGCGACATCTACCACAGTCGATGATCGAACAAAGTGGCTGTCTTTGCGAAATGTGGCCTTCAGGATACGCGCTGTCGCTACAATTGCCGCTGAACGAACCCGGGGGTTATCGTCGTTGATTGCTGCCGTGATAGCAGGAATCACTTCGGCGTTAATCTGCCCCGGGCGATCACCGACGGCGCGGATAATGTGTTCTCGCAAAACCGGGTCATTCAGCAGTTCGACTTCGATGTTGTCGAAAGCCACTGCATCCGCCTGACGCAGTGTCCAGACCGCGGCAACTCGCGCCGCTGAAGAAGCAGACTTATCACAAGCAACTTCAGCCACCAGCGTGCTCAGCGTGGCCAGTGATGATGTTGACGTTAGCTTATATCCAATTGAGCCAACGTTGTTAGCCTGCGGCATGACATGGTGAACGCGTCGAACGATCTCTCGCTGAACATGAAGCCTCATTGCATCTGATGGACTCTTCAACAACTCAACTAACGCTGCGTCACCCAGAGTCTTCACATCAAGTACTGGATGCGCGACGAAATCAATCGGAGTGACCATCGCGACGAAGCCAATGTTCGGGCCATCGTAGGCAAACTGGCCATTCTTCCAGCTGGTGACATACATGCGTCCGCTGGCATCGGCGTCGATGTCCGTTGGGCGAGGCAACTTAAGAAACGTATCCTGCTGAGCATCAAACGTGGCTCCGCTGGCAGGCAATTTGTGACTGAAAACTTCGCTGCGACCCCAGTCGCAGGTCAGTAGAATATCGTTATACGGAGCCGGCCAGCGATCGTCGTGAAAGTACATCGCACCACAGCCGGATCCGCCACCGTAATCGGCCAGCGGGGCAATGATTTCGTCAGTAAAATTAATGTACAGCGACGGGTAGCCATAGTTGGCGGTCTGAATAATGTGAGACAATCGAATGTCCCAGCCGCCGCCATCGTTGGTGTTGTCACGAGTGTAAATATTCATGTATGGGTCGATGGCAATGTCGACGATGTTCCTCTGCCCCCAGCTATAGATTTCCATGTCGGTGCCATCTGGCCGAATGCGAACAACTCCACCCCCCCGCTTGCTTAACGTTGTGCCATCTTTCGCAACGGCTTTATTGAAACCAAAGTCACCAACCCCAATATAGATCCAGCCATCAATGCCCATGCGGATACCGTTAGTCGTGTGATCGGCCCCACGCTTGTTGACTTCTTCAGTGCTGATGCCTTCGATCAGAATTTCGCTTTCGTCAGACACGCCGTCTCCATCGGTGTCGCGATAAACGCTTAGAAACGGAGGATGCAGCACCCACAGCGTACCGTTGTCGAAGACCAGTCCTCGAGGATGATCCATCTTGGCGAATTCGTTGATCTGATCGGCCGCGCCGTCTCCGTCCGTATCAATGCAGCGAAGCACTTTTCCTCGACCAGGCTCCTTACCTAACGAGCCCTGTTCGTCCACGCCGACGAACACTTCGCCCGTGGCGGCGGTCGTCAGACAGACAGGATAATTCACTTCCGGTGGCGCCGCAAACAGACGAACCTCAAAGCCATCCGGAGCCTGTACGTCACTGATGGCAGCCGGAGGCTTGACGTCAGCCTTCGCGCTTTCGGGCAGAGCTGGCATGTCGCCGGGGTAGACTTCCAGTTCCCAGATTGAACCCCAACCGTTCGTGCTGGACCCCAAAAATGTGGTTCGCAGATAACGAGTGCCCGGCGAATCCACGGCGTGACTGCGAATGCCGTTCTTATCTTTGTTCTTCGATTCATCAACGATAGTAGACCATGTTTCGCCGTCAGCCGATGCTTCGATGGCGTACAGATAGGCGGTACCTTCACGGCGTTCCCAGTGCACGCGAAGATTGCGAACATGCAAAGCTTCACCCAGATCGACGGTCACCCATTCTTCTGTCTGGCCTCCATTGGCGCACCAGCGAGTATCCAGACGACCGTCGGTCAGGTTCCGGCTGAAGTTGTCGGCCTGTTCACTTTTGGATTTTACGGCCTTTCCCAGTGCAAGGTTGCCATCTCCGCAACACGTTTGTGGCAGTGCGCTGGTATCAGCTTTGGCGATTGGAACCGAGATCAAAGCTTTGATCTCGTCGTCTGTTTTTTCGGTCGTCGGGGTGAAGTCGGCTTCAATATCGCGATTGGTGGCCCACAATACGGCTCGCGTCATCATGTCCAGATACTTGGGCTCGGCCATCGTTTCGTTGTAGTGGCCCATCGTGCAGCCAAAGACTTTGGTGCCGTGTGCTTTGTCGCCTGTGTTGTAGTCGTTGGTCCAGACACAAACCTGCGGCATGCCGTCCGCCTGACGATTAGCCTGAGCCAGCGGCGTGGCTGTCGGGAACACTTTCATGCTGTGATACAGTTCGCCCTTCGGTGCCACAAACGAGGGGCCGAAATCTTTCATGATCGGGTGGTCGGCTTTTACGTTTTCGGCCGTGTAAGAATAGTGCGGCCCATGTCCCGGCGACTGCATTCCGACAAACTCAAACCAGCGATCGTCGCCTGTACGATAACAGTGCATGGAACAGTGAATCAGAATCGCTGGCGTGCCGTCTTTGTGAGGCTCCAGGATTCGGTCAACGAATTCCAGATCCTTCACGTCCGAAAAGCATTCGTTGTGCACGATGATGTCAAAGCCATCGGCCCAGTTGGGATCGTCATACAGTGGAATCGGCGTGTCAGTGGTTGTCCCACCCTGATGCACGACCGTCCAGCGCACGTTGGCTCGAGCAGAAATACCGCGAGTCAGAATCAGCTTCTGGCGATCATAGTCGTGACAGCAACCGCCAGTTACCAGCAATGCATGAATCGGACGCTCAGCGTCTTTGACGACGGCTTCCGCCCTGTTATCCGCCTGAGCACTGGACACTGGCTGAGCACTGGACACTGGCTGAGCACTGGACACTGGCTGAGCACTGGACACTGGCTGTGCACTGGACACTGGCTGTGCACTGGACACTGGCTGAGCACTGGACACTGGCTGAGCGTACAAACATGGGGAAAAAAACGCGGCGAATAGCAACGAATAAGCGAGCGGTCGCATTGCGAACATTTCCAGAATTCAGGCAGGACAAAACGGAGGGATTAGCTGGTAGATTAACCGACCGTTGACCGCATCGAACCCGAAAAGGCAATTTGAACACGATGTTTTTTAATTTCCAGATGGCGATTCAGTTACCGAAATGCGACTCGCGAAACGTTTCGACGCACCTTCGGAAAGCCGGGCCAGGCTACAGTGTCTTCCTGGACATCATCACTGATGTGTCGCGACGATTTTGACATATAGCGTCCTGACAATGGATTGTCGTAGATTGTGCGCCGGCCCCATAGCTGAGCCAGACTGTCCTGATACAACAGACACCATTCATCCGCGGAAGCTTCCATTGTTGCGACACAGTTTTTTCGTTTGCGTTCAAACAGTGCCAGCTCCGGAGTCTTGTGCTCCAGCGATTTGGCCGGATCAAACGCGCCAGAAGCTTCTTCTCGGTAGCGAATGTGTGGCGGCAGATCTCCCAGAATAAAATCGAAGTACATGTCGATCACTTGCTGAGGGTAGCAGGTGCGAAAGCGACCATCGAACGCGATTCTGGAAGTCGGGCTACTGTCCGAAAACACGGCCAGCGCGTACTGAGCCCAATTGAAGGTTACAAAGACCCGGCCTGCCAGTTTATAGTCGGCCATATACTGCATGGCACTTACAGGATAGTAGTCTTTATCAACATGCAAAATTGCCTGGCGTGGATATTGTGCCGCAGACAATGCGATCAACAGCACTACCGGAATCGCCAGACCAGCGAAGCCAGGCTTTGCGATTTCAGTGCTTCGTTTGCTGGCAACTCGGTCGTTGAAAGACTGCAGTATTCGTCGAATCACAGATTCGATGTGGGGAGCCAGAACATAACTTGCCATCATGGCAACAAACGGCAAATGACGATGATGTTTCACGGCCTGCCACGACAGCAACGCCATCACAATCATGCCTGGCCAGCGAATCGGCTGATCAGTGCGTTTCAAACACAGGAACGCCACCAATGCCAAACACCAAAACGGCAGCCCATCGACTGAAAGCAACGGAAGCGGCGCCCATTCGCTGATTTCCGGCCGAGGTCGCCCCAGAGACGACAGCATCCATGTGTGCAATTCAAGCCCGTACGGATTCAGCAGGCACGCGGCCAGAGTTGCTGTATAAAGTAATGCATGTCGTTTTACGGTTGGCCAAAATCTATCGTCGCGACGCAGCAACAGTTCCAGAGCATCAAAACCCAGCCAGGCCGTCAAAATAGCAAGACCTGCCAGGTAGCCACCATGAGAATTCGTCCAGAAACACATCAGCGGCGGAATCAACCATAACCACCTGCTGGAACATCGCCCTGCTTCGCGAGTCGTCACTGCTCCGGATAAAGATGTCGCAAGAATCGCCATCAGCCCCGCACCGCATGCGTAGCTCAACATGTGAGGTCGCACGAGCCAGTGGAATGAAATATTAAACGCCAACATGACCACAATGATAAAACATGTCAGCAGTCCGGCACCCCGTTTGGCGGCGGCCCAAATTGGTAAACCAAGTACGATTAGCGTGAGCAGCGATTTCAGAAATAACAGACCAGTCTGTCCTGCAAAATTGTCTGCTGCAGCCAACATCAGTTCAGCGATGTTTTCGTGATTCACCCAACGAAAGTTATCAACCGCGTAAGACCATGTGGTAGTGGCGTGCAAGTGCCCGTCTCGAATCACTTCTTTGCCATACGTTACGTGGCCCCACAAATCAGGGTCCGCTTTACTGCGTGACATGATTACCAAACCGAACAGCACAAACACGCTCAGCCACAGCACCTTCCGCAAGGATAAGGAACGCAGTGGCTGCTCAGAAAATGAATTAAAAGAAGTCACGACTTCTGCTGGAGCGTCTGTTGACATGGCATTGAGATGTTTATGACGGTCGTAACAAAACTCTGATACTGGTTATTCATGTTGCAAAACTGCAACCATGAAAATCTAGCTCGGGTTTTGCCCCCATGTCGGACCAGATCTCAACGTTTTGCAGACAGAACGACATCTGAACCAAACAAATGGTGGCCCCGCTGACTTTTTTAGCCACCTTGCCAGCAACGCTCCAAATGCCGTAAGTTAACTACTCAAAACACCTTGCGACGAACACACCACAAAACAAAACCCGCGGTCCGGAAAGTCAACATTGACCTAAAAGCCGACCGCCCGGTAGGTTTCCGGTGCTACCGTCACCGCCTTCCTTTCACTTTTCGGTTGGCTTTAAACCGTGAACATGCCGGAACGCCAAATCTTCGTGCTTGCAATCTGCCTAACCGCGAGCCTGTCCGGCTGCGCAGGAATCGGTACATCGCGATGGGCGATGGATGACGAGGTCTATGCAGAAAAGCACGACAAGCCGTACCCGAGCAACGACGCCAGGAAAATAGCTCGGATGATCAAGCAGTCCGTCGATGCCAGATTTGTCGCCGATCGAAGCGGGTACTATCTTGGTGCTGCCGGAGCAGATGATCCTGCAGCGGGCGGCCTTGAACTTGGTGCGTTTAAGTATCTGGGGCCAGCCGTTGAAAGTCGCATCGGCTTGAAAGGCCTCGCGGGCACAGGAGCACGCGAATGGTACGCAGGACTGGACCTTGGGCTGCGAACACAATCGCCATCCCGACTGGCACCGTTTGCGGGAATCGGCACATTTGTCGGCGGCAATGGAAATCATGTTGCTGCAACAGACGACCATCTGGACAACGACGACGATGGCAGCGTTGATGAACGTGGTGAAGTTCGGAGCGATCCGCACTTTATGGCGTCTGTCTATCCGGAACTTGGCGTACACTGGTGGCTCAACAGTTCAATTCGACTGACCACGAGTGCTCAGTATCACCTGACGACGGACGGTCGCGATTCGGACTTCTGGTTCATTGGCTTCAGCATATCCTTCCTGAACGCGCCGGAAAAATCCGAGCCGCTCGAGAAATAGCGAGTGCGGACAAGTAACCACTATCGGTAGCACTGCGGGCCACCTGGGGACACGCCGGCAAAACGTTCAGCTCACGAAATACCTGAACTCGTGCATTTCGCAGTTTGCAGTTTGCAGACATTGAAGAAATCGCGCAAAATGACGGCGCGTCCGTAACTTTTACATTCTTGTCAGGAATCTGCTGTGACTCGTTTCGTCTGCACAACTTTTGTTGTCGCTGCTTTAATTTCGTGGTCCGCTGCAAACGCTCAGGATCTTTATTCTGGCATTGATCCAGATGGATTCGATCGCACTGCTCGGCCCCAGGACGACCTGTATCAGTTTGTGAACGGACGCTGGCTGTTGCGCACTCAGATTCCCGCGGACAAGTCTAATTATGGATCGTTCACCGGACTGGCTGATGCGGCTCAGGAAAACATTCGCACCATCATCAACGAGGCAGCAAAACACCCAACCAATGCCAACAGCCAGAAAGTCGGCGACCTCCACGCCAGCTTTATGAATGAAGAATTGATTGACAAGCTGGGCATCAATCCAATCAAACCACAACTTGACGCGATCGACAGCTTATCCAACATGGAAGAACTGTTTCGCCACATGGGCTACCTGAATTCGATTGGTGTGGGCGGTCCCGTTGGATTCTTTGTGACGACCGACGCAAAGAATTCCAGCCGCTACCTTTCAGCCATGGTCCAAAGTGGCACATCGTTGCCCGACCGAGACTATTACCTTGAAGAGGGTGAGAAGTACGCAACGGCTCGAGAAGCCCTGAAAAGCTACATCGCAACTCTGTTTACGCTGGCCAAAATTCCCGGCGGCGAACAGGCGGCTACTGACATTCTGGCATTGGAAATCAAGCTTGCCGAAATTCAATGGCCTCGAACAGAACTTCGAAACGCCGAGAAACGCTACAACCTGTATTACGTCAAAGACCTTCCGACATTGACGCCCTCACTTCCATGGAAGTCGTTTTTTGAAGCCGCCGGAGTTCCCGACATTGTGGAAATCAATGTCATGACTCCGAGCTTTTTCGAAGGGCTTGACAAGATCGGCAACAGCCTGAGTCTGGATATTGCCAAACAATATCTACGCTTTCGAATTCTGGATACGGCCGCTGATTATCTTCCCAAACCATTCGTTGATGCCAACTTTGACCTGTATAGAAAACAACTGGGCGGTGTTCCAGAACAGGAACCTCGCTGGAAGCGTGGCGTCGATACTACGGGAAGCGTTCTGGGAGAAGCCGTTGGTCAGCTGTACGTCGCCAAACACTTCAAGCCCGAAGCGAAGCAGCAAATGGACGAACTGGTTGCCAATCTAATGAAGGCCTACGAGATCAGCATCGATGATTTGGCGTGGATGTCCGACACAACGAAAGAACGAGCTCTGGAAAAGCTGCACAAGATCACTCCAAAAATCGGTTATCCAAACAAGTGGCGAGACTATTCTAAACTGGAAATCAAAGCAGACGATTTGCTCGGCAACATGCAGCGAGCGTCCGAGTTCGAGCACAATCGCATGATCAAAAAGCTGGGCGAACCCGTCGACAAAGAAGAATGGGGCATGACGCCTCAAACTGTCAACGCTTACTACAACCCCACCAAGAACGAGATCGTATTTCCTGCCGCCATTCTGCAACCACCGTTCTTTGATGCAGAAGCAGACAACGCTGCCAACTATGGCGGAATCGGTGCCGTCATTGGTCACGAAATCAGCCACGGCTTCGACGACCAGGGCAGCAAATACGATGGAGACGGAAACCTCCAAAACTGGTGGACAGATGAAGACAAAGCCGCCTTCGGAAAACTAACCGGCCAACTGGTGGCTCAGTACGAAGGCTACAAAGTACTGGATGGCAAACCGCTGAATGGCAACCTGACTCTTGGAGAAAACATCGCCGACTTAAGCGGCATGGCAATCGCCTACAAGGCCTACATCCTTTCGCTAAACGGTAAGGACGCTCCGATGATCGATGGCTTCACCGGCCCACAGCGATTCTTTCTGGGCTGGAGTCAGATTTGGCGTCGGCTGTATCGCGACGAAGAGTTGCTGAATCGTCTGCTCACGGATCCACACTCTCCGTCACACTTTCGAGCAAACGGGCCCGTCACCAACCTGAAGGCCTTCTACGAAGCCTTTGACGTAAAACCCGGCGACAAGCTGTACAAGAAGCCCGAGGACCGTATTCAAATCTGGTAAGTCAGCGTTTGAATAAGGCCAAGGCCGGAAAGGCGATCAACAGCTGCCATGAGTCTCGTGGCAGCTTTCTTACGCGCCGAACAACACTTCGCCTATAAGTGAAGTCCACACCGCCCCAGCCAAAACCGCGTCATACGGCAAACGACACACCGCTACCGACGACTCGCTACCGACGACTCGCCTGCATGGCCATGCGTTCCGCCAGCCATTCGCCGACCACTTTCTGTAGCGGATCAGACGTCTTCGCAACGCGGTGATCAATCGCCATTGAGCCGCAGACTTTCTTCAGGCCATCGGAGAACGCGCCGTACTGCCGCAGGTACTCTTTGCGTAACCGAGCCGGATCCACTAACAGACGGTGGTCAATGTCTTCAAGGTTTCGAAACTGAGTTGGTCGCTCGAATGGAAAGTCAATTTCTTCCGGTGCGGCAATCTGAAACACAACCAGTTCATGACTCGCATGGCGACATCGCTGAAAGGCTGCTTCAATGGCAGGCAAAGAATCAAAAAAATCGCTAATCAGGATCACCAGGCTGCGACGCTTGATTGTCGGCAAAACAGATTCGACGACGGATGCCAGACTTGTGTCATCACCGGGTTCGGTGTTTTCCAGCACATGCGCCATCTGCCGGAACACATCGCGATTGCTGGACGGCTTCAACTGATTGCGAATTTTTGAATCAAACGTAACCATGCCGACCGAATCGCGTTGCCCGAGTAGTAACCACGCCATGGAGGCGGCCAACTGCGAAGCATATTCGAACTTGCTGACGGTCGATCCGGCATACGACATGCTACCACTGGCATCTACCAGCAAGTGGGCGCGAAGATTGGTTTCATCTTCGAATTCTTTCACGTAATAACGCCCGGTCTTGCCGAACGCTCGCCAATCGATGTGGCGAATTTCGTCACCCGGATAATACTCGCGGTGTTCGACAAATTCCACGCTTGATCCCTTGAACGGGCTTCGATGTCGCCCAATCATCAAGCCTTCAACTAACTGTCGGGCAACCAATTCCAGACGCCCGTACTGGACTGGCTTATGGTGACCATCGGACGTTGCGTTTTCGGGGGACATTCGATAGCCTTTTCTTCGCTGGCAATCACCTGCGGGCCGTCACTGACTTTGTACCTGACGGCAGGATACTGCAACTCCGGCGATGGTGATCTGGTTCCCAGGGCATGGATTAAAAAAATGCGAGAATCTCCAGACATTTCATAAAAAAAACGTCCGATGCGCAGCGTGTATGGCACCCTCACTAATGTCGCTGTGAGTTCAAAAAACCCGGAGGTTTCATACCAAGAAATGCTCTTCATGGACGAATCTGCAGTCGTTGTCGGCGGCGTTAAATGCCACTTGCACAAAAACGCGGCTCTCTCGCTGACTGGAAAAGCAATGTTTCTTAAATTATGTACACTCGCAATACTGCTGCCCCTTGTCGCTAGGACGGGTGATGCAGCCGGAATGCTCAACCGCTCAGCGGAAAGAACGCTGACCGCAGAATCCGTCAGCGTTTTCAAGATACCTTTTGCTGAACAGAAGCAAAGCATTTCCCTGCCGGGCGACCTCACGGACGACTTTCGAGTATCAAAAGGTTTCCTTTTTGTACGTGGCGAATATTTCGATACGTCGACGACACTAAGCTGGCGGTCAGACCGGTTGCGAATTGAAAATCCGACCTCATCAATGCTGGTCTGCGCTGAACCGAATGTTGATGGTCTGAGATCGCCGATCGACTCTGCCCTGGACCTGACGTGCTCGATCAGTGCAGACACATTGCACATTACTGAATCTGAAATGCATGGCATCCGATCGACGCTGTATTCCGGAGGCATTGTGTCGCTGACAGAAGACCGCAGCCCGTTACTGGTTGACTTGTCAAAAGGTGGCTACGAGGAATGGCATTGTCCACGGGGATTTACGGGATTTTTGCAAGCGCTGCGATCGCCGCGTGGTAGATCCGCCTAGCCACCGTCATCAGTTTGAGAACCTTGGGACGCCGCTTGTTTTCTCGAGGTTCAACGCGGTCCGGACGC
>JBDNFN010000168.1:0-30552 GCA_041689795.1 Fuerstiella sp.
CACAGCTTGTTCTGCAATCAGCCGTTCGGCGCGACTCAATTCTTCAAAATTCATCGGGAGGACTCCATGGCAAAAAAATACGAAGACACCACAGTAACCCATCTTCTCTATTCGCGCAATCGTCTATGAGCGCACCCGTCCCGCACGCAATCAGGCGGTCTAAAGCTGTGGCTCTGGCGGTTTCGCTGGTGCGTTGCGCGAATCGATTCCCGTGGCGTTGATTTTCCGACAGTAAACACTGTGGCCGCAAGTTGCATAAATTATGTTTCGGTCAGCGCCGCCAAACGCCACATTGCTTAGCCAGCCATCGATCGGCTGGCGGATAATAAAGTGAACTCGGCCAGGCTGATCCAACACCTGGATGCCCAAAGCTGTAGTGACATATGTCCGTCCTTCAGTATCAACTGTCATTCCATCCGCGTTGGATTTCAGATCGTCGGTCACATGAAGCCAGCCATACTGTTGTCGATGAGTCAGCCGGCCATCTGCTTCCACACGGAATGAATAGCAAAACCGACCTCGCGTATCAGAGACAGTCAACCCGCTTTGATCGGGCGAAGTGACCACCCCGTTCGGAAATTCAATCCCTTCGTCAGCGATCGACTTATCACCATCCGCCGTAAATCGCCAAATCTTCTTTTCTGAAGGTTCGGTCACGAAGCCACTTCCATCGTGCAGAATCACCAGGTCGTTGCACTTGATGCCTGAAAGAAATGTCTCCTTCCGACCATCAGCTGCATAGCGCACCACATTTGCGCTTTGCCCTTCGCAGGCATACAGCTTTCCATCAGGACCGAACATCAATCCATTCGAACCCTGAGTGTCTTCGGCAAACACAGACACTTCGCCACTCACGCTGACTTTATGAATGCGGTTGTTTGGTATGTCGGTAAAGTACAGCTCACCCGCATCATTAACAGCAGGCCCTTCCGTAAACCGATGCCCACTGCTGACAAGTTGCCAGTCTTCGCCATCAATCAGAAGGTCTGTCCGTCGAACCTTGCCGACAACGTTGACGACGGGATTGGGATAGTCTCGCCATAGCCACTTCAATGCCTCAGGAATAATGGCTGCGCCATGCTTGCCATTGTGGCCACCTTCGCCCCAAACATGTTTAACATCATAGCCCGCGAATTGCAGGGCAGATAACATCGATTGATTTGCGTTCCACCAACTGCCCGCATAAATATCCAGGTCGTTGCTTCCGTCCTGAAGAAATATCCTCAGAGGCTTCGGTTCCGTCTTGCGAACCAGTATTGGATATTCATTGCCGCCGCGAAGTCCGACGTACGTTCCAACCGTGCTGAAAACTCGCCGAAACGAATTCGGACGTTCCCAGGCAGCAGTGAAAGCACAAATGGCGCCCGAACTGCTTCCCGCTATACAGCGATCATTGGGGTCGTCGCTAAACTTCCATGTTCTGGCAACTTCCGGCAGAAGTTCCTCCGTCAGAAATCGAGCATATCGATCACCCATCGCGTCGTATTCGAAGCTGCGGTTGTAGCGCGCCTCAGCCTGATGATTCGCTGCTGGAACAACTCCCGGGCTGACAAAAACACCCAGCTGAACGGGAACATCTCCACTATGAATCATATTGTCCAGCACTGTTGGCAGTCGCCAGCCCTGAGCCTTTCCCAGACCATCCTGAACGACCATCAGGCAGGGTGGTTTTTCCGCGTCGTAGCCCGCAGGAATATACACCCAATATTGCCGGACCGTTCCCGGAAAAATCTTGCTGCGAAATTCATGAGGCCCATCGATGCGGCCTTGGGGCACCGCAGCGGATTCAACGGCTTCCGGTGGAACAGCGTAATTTTCCTGCTGAGCAACCACGATTTGGGTGAACAGAAGCCACACAAGACAGCACAAAATTTGTTTCATAAACCGGACACCATGTTGAAGGTAAAGCTGGATTGCAAATCGGAAAAAAGCTAACACACCCTGCAGGCATCCGGGAATCCACGTTGGCGACAAAAAATAGCAACATTGTCGCCGAAACAGTGCCGATCTATACTTTGAGTACCAGACAAAAACGCGGGATTACACAACGAGAAAATCCATGAAGGCAAGGATTGCCACATATCTGCTCTTGGGGCTGCTAATTTCAACAATAGCGACGGGCTGCGTCCACCAACAACAAACAAAGAGGTCTGTTGTTGCGGCGGCATTTTCTGCCGAACAGGCGCCCAAAGTCGATCTAGTGCCGGACGGTGCGCCGATAATCTCAACAGTCTCCAATCGACTGGAACCCACTATTTCGTTCGCCGACGATCGTTCGAATTTTGAAAAGCAATTCTACCCCGGCGAAACAGATCCCCACCGCTGGCGCGATGCAGTCACTATTCTGCCCCTCGAAAGTTTCCAACCCGGCTTCGAAAAAATCGTCCGCCGAGCTGTCCTTGACAGTTTGCAGGATGCGTTAAAATACGATTCGATCACGGTGAAGCTCCAGTCGTTCCACGTTGCGCTGGACGAACGCGAACGCGGCGAAGCAGAACTGCTGTATGACTTCAAAAACTGGGACGACGATCGCGAAGAAAAGGAACACCTGGAACAGGAACGCAAGACGCGAGTAGAGGCAAATGATCGCGAGTGGCGAAACAATCAACGCCAGCTTGGACTACCCACATCCGGACACCATAGCGACGAAAGCTTCAGCAGTAAGGTCTTCAAAGGAATAATCCATGAGACAATTGTTCAGCCAGCGAAGAAACGCAACGCTAAAATCAACAAAGCCGAACAACTTTCCGTCGCAGCTCAGACATTGCCGACAGCACTCACCGGCGACAAGAAATCGGGATGGAACTGCCACGTCAAAATTGAAGTAACACTAAACAACAACAACGTCGCCGTAAACAAAATCCCCATCACCGTGAAGACACATGCCGAGAAAGAAGACGTCACCTCGCTGGAATCACAAATGCAGAACGTTGTGGCAATCGCCATCAAGGAAATCGGGCTGCAAATGCGAGCCGCTGAACGGCAGAGCAGTTCTAACATCTGGAATTAGTAACGGCCTCCTCGCCAGTATATCGCCTCTGCCAACGCTGGTAGCATGTGGCCGATAACGGCACCCTCGAAGAGGGCTCGACGGAGTCATTTAACGGCGTAAAGGTTAAACGTTTTTTCCGCAACAGTCACCTGATCCAGTTGTACTGTCATTCGCCACGGACCAAGTTTGTCGTGGATCGGTTCCCAAATCGTGTCGCCGAGATAAAAATCCCAGTCGTTGGCTTTGACATAGACGAAGCCATTAAACGAAGCACGACGGTTTCCTTCGGCATCCAGAATTCCGGGATGATCAATGCAATAAGCCAGCTTCTGATTCTTCGCGCCCTTGACGTTGACCACAAAACCAAATTCCACGTCGATCATGGCACAAACGCGAGTTGTCACTTCGGCTATTTGAGGCAGGCATTGGGAATCACTCTGCCACTTCGAATAGATACCGAAGGTTCGGATCCTGATTTCTGATTTTCGTTTCGCCATTTTCCATCATGTAAACGATAAACATTCTCAATCAGAACTGAGCAGCGTTGCTTACGTGATCTTCACCAGTCTAATCCGAATTCAAGCAGCGTTCCTGAATGAACATAAGACTTTCGCGAGCTGCAACAGCCTCACATTAGTCGCCACCAAGTTCCAGATTCAGCATATCCACCATTTGCCTAAGTCGCCCGACGGCGCGACGATTAAAGGTAAAGGCGATCCGAGGCAGTTCGCGCAGATGCTCATCATCGGTTTCAATCTTGTGCATCTTCGTTTTTTTAATTCGCCCCGATTCAACGACGTCCTGAAACTCATCGTTCAGCCGTTCGATCAGCTGATCAGAAGGCTCTCGGTGCAAACGCAGTACAAGTTGATCGCGGACAAATCGCATGCTGTTATAAACGCTGTAGAAATCCAGTACCTCATCCACCGCTTTTTCAGCGTCGTCGGTCACCTTAAACAAGCTCAGATCACTGGGAGAGATCATTCCCTTATCAAGCAGCTCTGCCTTGATGTACTCAAGCCATCCCGACCAGTACGTGCCACCCGGCTTGTCCAGGAAAACGATGGGCATCAGGTCGCGTTTGCCAGTTTGAACCAGAGTCAAAGTTTCAAAAGCTTCATCCTGCGTTCCAAAACCGCCGGGGCATGAAACAACGGCATGCACTTCTTTAACAAACAGTAATTTGCGAGTAAAAAAGTATTTCAGGTTAACAAGCTTTTCGTCACCGTTGATGATCGGATTCGCTTCCTGTTCAAACGGAAGCAGGATATTTAGACCCATCGCCATTTCGCGACCGGATCCGGCATGAGCCGCCTCCATGATGCCGCCGCCAGCACCCGTGACTACCATCCAGCCTTCTTCGGCGATGCGTTTGCCAAACAGTTCAGCCTGTTTCCACTCTAAGTCTTCTGGTCTTGTCCGAGCCGAACCGAACACTGTCACCTTGCGATTACGGCGATAGGGCGTGAAAACCTTGAATGCGTAGCGAAGTTCTCGAAGCGCGCGACTGAGAATTTTCAGGTCGCCACGAGTGGCACCGTCGGCGGCAAGTTTGTCAGCCGTTTCTTTTATTTCATCGATCAATTCTGAATGCTGACGCAACTCAGAAAGATGTTCAATCACATCCCCTTCAGATTCGTTCGGATGGGTGATGTGTCTTTTCCTGGTCATTATGACAACGCCTCCATGCGCGAAATATCTTCTCTTGCCGAGCAGTCGCCACACAGCTTAATTTATGATGAAGAACGAACGGCCAAAATGCGGAAGTCAGAACACGCAGGTAGCAAATAGAACGCTCATTGTGTTCTATCCGTCAATCGCCTGCATAGCTTCCTGGCGAGTATCGTAGATCGCCCAGATGGTGTCGAGTGCGGTAATTTTCAGCAATTCACGAGCCATTTCATTCGTCCCGCAAAGTACGAGTTCGCCACCGCGACGCTTTAGAAATTTATGACACCGCAGCAACAGTGCCAGAAACACCGATCCGAAGTATCCAACATCTTTTAAGTCCACAACCACCATCGGCACTTCCTGGGTTGCCAGCGGTTCCATGATCACATCGGCGGCCTGCTCAACCAGATCCCAGTTGAGCGATTCCACGCTTTTTGCAGGAATCACAACAACCACGTTTCCGTGCCATTCAATTTCAAAGCTATCAAGGACTTCAGCCACCGGATTTACTCCTGAAATGCAAACGAAGGTTTCGAAGATGTTAGCACAGCGAATATCCGTCAACCAGCCTGTGCTACAAACCACCGTCTGTACACCGAGTGCAGTTGCCAAATATCGTGACAATAGAACCGAACTGCGAATTTGGAATATTGTCCAACCGCTGACAAACTCAAGACGCTGACCTGTTCGGCTTGATTTCATCAATGTTCGCGGCATCCCACAACCAGGCACTACATAGCTGTCTACCGTCTGTGCTTTGCGCAACACAGAGTTTCCGAGCGGGTCTGCAACGCTCGACCACTAGAAGCTGCTTATAGAACGGCGTTTTATTTTCACAAATGCAACTGCGCACAAAAAAGCAGTCCCATGTTACGAGACTGCTGTGTCTGCTTGTCGCAGTTAATGAATTCTTCTACGGCTCTTCGCGATAAATCGTTACCGATTCAGAAACAACCAAAGCTTCTTCCATTTGCTTGTAGCTAACCTTGGCTTTGACAACTCCGTTGCGAACCGGTTCAGCGCCTTCCATCTTCACTTCGAAGCTTTGCTGTTCGTTTGGCGAAATACGAACAATCACGCTGTATTGAACAACATTTCCGGCCAGCAACTTGGCCTGATTGTCTTTACTGCCCGCACCGACAACTTTGATTTCCGGTGGAACTTCAACGATCAGTTTCACATCTGTCGCGTCTGCCGTACCGCGATTGTCAATCGTTATTGTAAAGCCGAATGTTTCACCGACAGCCATCGGCTGATCCAGTCGGCTCATTTTTGCACCAACGTTGTGCAGATCTTCAACAACTGTTGTTGAAACATAGTCGTCACTTTGAAGACCCGCGTTTTCAAAGATCTTCACGATGCTTTCGCGTGCACCGGCATCTTCAGGCATCAGTTCGATTTGCAATTGTTCCTGCTGACCTGGTCCCAGACGATTAATTCGCCAGGTAACTGTTCGAGAGGCGGCATCAAACTGTCCCCCCGATGAGGCTCCCATAAACCGCATTCCCAGCGGTACTGTCTCAACGATTCTGGCATCTACAGCATCAAAGTTTGTTTCGTTGCTGACGATATTTTCGTATGTCGCTGACCGACCAACAAATCGGCGCTTCGGTCCTCGCCGAACAATCTGCAACTGAGCTCCGATGATGTTTGTGCGATAGGCGGCCTGATCCTTCGCTCCGCCGGTTGCAGACACTTCCGCTTCGGTTTTGTATTCGCCCGGTTCCGCAGCAACTACGGCCAGAACCAGTTCTCGCTGCTGTCCGGGAGTCATATTGCCGATTTCGTATTCGAGGTCTCGGCCCTGGGGATGCTTCAAACCGCCGCTGGCTGGAAGCACGGTTCTGACAAATACGTCCCGCGCCTCTCCGCTGCCTTCGTTAGTGATCACGTAGCGGTACGAAACTTCTTCACCCAGCTTTACTTCATCCGGGCCGACCATTTCCAGTCGCAGTTTTGGCGCCGTGATAACGGTTGTGGCCTTCACACGAGACTTGAATTTCACAGAAGCCACACCATCCAGAGTTCCTTCGCCGGTTGGCGTCACTCGAACGGTGATTTTCTTTGTTTCGTTGGGCAGGATTTCGGCGAATTTCCAAACCATGCGTTTGTTTATTCGATCCAGCTCCGGCTGCGGATTCGCACCATCAACACTTGCTCCGGCAGGCATTTCGTCTTCGACAATGACCTCAAACGCTGTCGCGTCGCCTTCGTTACTGACTGAAATCGTGTAGTCCAGTGGAGCTCCCACAGTCGCGTTTTGTGGGGCATCTTTTTGGAGCACCAGGTTAGGTCGCATAACGCCTGAAACACTACGAACTCCGCTGTTTCCATTGTTTCTAATTCCAGGATCACGGACATCTGTGCTTCCGTTGAATTCGCGAGTTTCATCGTTTGGGCTACGCGGACTGATATTCATATCGCTATCAAAGTCACGCGATCCGTTGCTTTCGAATTCGCGGGTTCCACCGTTAAATTCACGGGGACCGTTGGAAATTGGCCGACTGGGCTCGGGAACATTTAGCCCCGGCGTCGTAAGTGGATTGGACGGAAATGGACGAATGTCGGGCGAATCCAATCGTGACGGAGCATCCATACGGAAGCCTGGATCACTTTCACGAATCGGTGTGTCAGGAAACGATGGACTTGTATCGGGGATACTTAGCCGACCGGGTTCTTCCAGAACAGGAACATCAAGTGTCCGCGGTGACGGTCCCGAATCTACGTCCTCTGCAAATGGCAATGAACTGTCCGGTTCCGGTGACGATCGAACGGGCTCAGGACGTGGTTGCGGCTGATTAATCGGACGATTAGGTTCGGCGTCAAACGAATCAAAGTCACTGGAAAAGTTAGGCGGTGTAACGCTCGGTTCGCGAGGTGAGGGAACCAGATCATTAGCGTCTTCAGTAAATAATCCGCCCGGCGGACTAAATCCGTCATCCTGTGGTTGTGGCTGATTGCTGGCGGGCGCGGTTCGATCAGGCAACGATGGGAAATTGATATCCGGCGTTTCCAGCGTTGGAGCCGGGTCGGAATCTCGATCGAACATCGGTGTGTTGTCGGACGGGACCGGCTGTTCTGCAGCTGGCGTCGGTCGCAGGGGAGCAGTGTCTGATTCATAGAATGGGGACGCTGCGGCCGAAACGGATTTTTCATCGGCAGCAGCACCATCAACGCCATCGGTCTGACCCGATCCGTTAAAAAACTTTATAGCCCCTGGCCGGTTTTGAGCCTGCGGCTGCAAATTGGGCACTTCGAGGGCTGGCGGCTGTGACTGCGCCGGCGTTTGATTATCACTCGCGGCTTCTTCAACGAACAATGAAAATGGCTCATTAGCATCGGGGTCAGCAGCTGGAGCCATGTTGTCTCGACGAAACGGCTCAGCCTGGGCGGGGGAATTATTGCCAGCGAACGATTCTGCCTGAACAAAACCAACTGGTTCAACGGGTTCCGGCTGTCTCTGATAGTTGGCTGCGACGGCTGTAACAGCACCTTGTTCAGCAAACGGATTTTCACCCTGCACCAGCTGTTCGGCACGTACGCTGGTGTTGACTGGCGGCGTAATCTGCCGAAGCGCAATCGGTTCGCTATCATGAAAACGCTGGTCCGTTTCAGCCATTGGAGTTGGCTTCAACGCCGGCTCATGCTGTGGAGGCTCGGACATGTCGAACTGCTGAGCGCCAGAATCTGCGGAGACCAACATTTGGTCGAAGTCTGACGTCGTCAGCAATGCCTCGACGGATTTATCACCCGTTTCTGCGATTTGCTGTGCCAGAGTGTCGACTTCTTCCGTTACAGCAGACCCATTCTGCCGCGGAAGCCGATTTTGAACTTCAAGGATTGCAAGACTGCCGATGCCAATCACACCAACAACCGCAACCGTTTTCCAGAATGAACCTTGCATGGGAATCCTTCCCCAGCGAATGAATTAAATTGCGCAGCTCTTCCCCCGAGCAAACGCGAAACGTCCTTGTCAGCTGGTAAGTAATACCAAATCACGCAAATCACCGAAAGGCGTGTTTACCCAGCGTTTTCGTGGTATTCCGGCATTTCCTGCCGACAACATGCCCCGGCGTCACCAGTTTGACAGCGCCACCGGTGCAATTTCCGAAGAGTGGTTCCACGATTCGGCGAAACAAGGAAACACACTAAGCGACCACAGCAGAGTACAGCCATCCGCAAGTTCGCGATCTGGTTTAAGCTCGCTGTTGGAATAATCCAACGCTATTCCCATTCGATCGTGGAAGGTGGCTTGGAACTAATGTCGTAGACGACACGATTAATTCCTCGCACGGAATTGATAATTCGCGTTGAAATCTTCTGAAGAACTTCGTGAGGAAACGGAAACCAGTCTGCTGTCATAAAGTCTTCTGATTCGACAGCTCTAATCGCCGCGACGTTTTCGTAGGTTCGATCGTCTCCCATGACTCCCACTGACTGAACGGGCAACAGCACAACAAACGCCTGTTGAATGTCGCGATACAGTCCGGCGATATGCAGTTCTTCGATCAAAATTTCGTCGGCTTCACGAATGATCGCCAGGCGTTCTTCAGTAACTTCGCCCAAACACCGCACAGCCAGACCGGGTCCAGGGAATGGATGCCGCCAGACCATTTCTTCCGGCAAGCCCAGTTCAATTCCCATTCGACGAACCTCGTCTTTGAACAGATCTCGCAATGGCTCAATCAATTCAAAGCCCAGTTCCTTAGGCAAACCGCCTACGTTATGGTGTGATTTGATTGTCGCCGCGGGACCATCCGGGTTCGCACCGCTTTCAATCACGTCCGGGTATAGTGTTCCCTGAGCCAGAAACTTCGCGTTTGGGATTGATTTGGCTTCATGCCGGAAACAGTCAATAAAAACTTTGCCGATAATCTTTCGTTTCGCCTGAGGATCGGAGACTCCAGCCAACTCTCCAAGAAATTGCTCACGAGCATCAACGACATGCAGGTCAGTTTTAAAATGATCGATGAAGTGTTTTTCAACCTGATCACGTTCACCGTTTCGCAGCAAGCCATTATCAACAAAGATGCATGATAATTGATCGCCGATAGCCTCAGAAATCAGTGCCGCGACAACCGACGAATCCACTCCACCGGATAGCCCACAAATCACCTGGTCTGTACCCACGCGTTCAATGATCAGATTTTTCTGCTGTTCGATCAGTGAACTGATTCGCCAGGTGCCTTTGCAACCGCAGATCTCACGTACAAAGTTGCCCAGCAGCCTGGCACCGTGTTGTGTATGTGTGACCTCGGGATGAAACTGTATTCCGTAAACAGGTCGATCGCGATGTTTGATCGCCGCATTCGGACAGGTCGCGGTCGATGCGATAGAATCGAAACTTCCGGACAGGGTATCAACCTGATCACCGTGACTCATCCACGCCGTAAACGTTTCGGGAATGCCATTAAACAGCGCGTTGCTGGTGACAACAGAGCAGGGCGATCGACCAAACTCACGCGAAGCGGCGGGAAGAATTTTCCCGCCAAGTGTTTGGCAGGTAATCTGCATTCCGTAGCAGATGCCCAGAATTGGTATCCCTAGTTCAAATATTTCCGGATCAACCCTGGGAGCGCGCTCGCCATAGACGCTGGCGGGTCCGCCGGACAAAATCAGTCCTTTAGGGTTAAGTTCCCTAATGCGATCCGCCGTCAGGTCGTGTCTAACGATCTGACAAAAGACGTTTTGATCGCGCACTCGACGCGAAATCAGCTGAGCCGTCTGCGACCCAAAATCCATCACCAGCACGACTTCGTCGTGCTCAATTAAATTGCTACTCGACGTCGCCGAATCGCTGGCGGAGGTTGATCCTGTCATCAGTTTGTTCGCTTAATTTGGCAATGGCGTGTAAGGTGGCCGCCAAATTGGTTTCGTAAACCCAGAGGGGAAACGTCGCAGGATAACAAACGGCCAGCGTTTCTCAACGTCCTCGCCGTCGTCCGTGCAGACTCGGTGGAATACCTCAAAAACTCGTTATTACTGCTCCCCTGTCGCCTTCCCTCGGCGGAAATAATAAGAAAATGTACCTTTTTCAGTTGGCAGACCGTGTTGCTCGTGGACTCAGGCAGCTGGACACAGACCGCATTCAGCGGCACCGTGACTTTCTGATGACTCAGCAAATGGCTGATGGAGGCTTTCGTGGCCGCGAAGGCGATTCTGACCTTTACTACACCGGTTTCGCTGTGCGAGCTCTAGCCGTCACAGGGGGACTGGAACCAGCAGTTCGTGACAGTGTGGCCGTTTTTTTGGCAAAAACGCCGCCACTTAGCCTCGGCGTGATCGATTTGCTCAGCTGGCTCTACAGCGCACTGGTAGTTCAGGCTGCTGGCGGAATCGACCTGCTGGCCGAAGCCCCGCCGGACTTTGCCGATCAAGTGGCAAAAAAACTGGAAGCAACTCGAGTGGCCGACGGCGGCTACGCCAAAAGCACCGAAGGTTCAGCCGGCAGCACCTATCACTCGTTCATGGTCAGTCTGACGTATGAACTCATTGGACGCGGCGTGCCTCGCCCAAACCGGCTGATACAGTTTCTGTATGACAGGCAACGCGACGATGGAGGTTTCGTAGAAATCGCACCGATGCGTCGCAGCGGCACCAATCCCACAGCGGCCGCCGTCGCCCTACTAAACAGCCTTGATGCAATGGACAATGATATTGCTGATGACGTGCAGGGGTTTCTGACAGACGTTGCCAGTTCCGAAGGTGGCTTTCAGGCGAACACTCGCATTCCGTTTGCCGACGGACTGTCAACATTTACCGGCCTACTAACTGGCCACGATCTCGGTCGCCGCGACATCATCAAGCCACCGCGCGTTCTGGAATGGCTGCAAACTCAAATTGAATTTCCCACCGGCGGCTTCCGAGGTGCCAGCTGGGACCAACAGGCAGACGCTGAATACACTTTCTACGGCCTCGGCATACTCGGCCTGCTGCATGCCACATGATTCCAATCCGAAATCGAAGCCTGTCGGTTAGCGATAGAAGATTCAGCGGCGTGTTCGACGACGCCCCATGACCGACACGCGCTGATCATGTGAACACGTGGGTCTTAGAAAGTGCGAAGACCTTCGCGAGCATGATCCCCATCCTGAAATACGCTTTTCTGCAAAACGTACCGGCTCTACCGGTCGCGTCTAAGAAAGTTGCGTCTCGGTGGCGAAGACCACCATCGAGCCGGCATTGACGATTGTACGGGAATCATCATCGAGTCGCCCCAGCAGTGTCCCCAAACGCACAGTCACGAATGCGCGACACGCTAACATCAATCCACCATAGATGGCAAAGTTTAACAGTACCACAATTACGTCACTTCGCAGAAACCAGCCGTGACAATAAATCTCTGACAAATCGTGCCATTCATTCAATGCTGTCACAATGACGGGACTCGAAAAGAACCATAGCGGAAGATCGTTCGGGTCAGCCCCAACCGACAATAACGCCAGAATACCTAGCAGCATCGGCACAAAACAAAGACACAGAATCGCCACCAGAGTTGCCATCATGGCTTTCATCTGAGTATTCATTTTCAGACCAAAATAAACGGCCGTCCACTTAACGATGTTCATGTAGATAAAGGCATTGCCTATCGCACAGGTGAAAAACATGAACGATGCCACCAGCCACTCGAAACTGAGGGGACGAGCCTGCCTTTGACTTCCAAAGTAATTTAGCGAATCGAAAGTCCGCGTCAAAGTTGACGCATTCATTCGTACGGCAAAAACGTTAATTAGCCCGGTCAGCAGCACAACCGTCAGCAGCACCCAAATCAGTCGATTCACGCCCGATATTTTCTCACGAAGAATCTCACGGTTACTAAGCGGCGTAACCAGCAGTGAATCCAACGTCTGCTGTTCACGCTCTTTGGCAAACAGGCGGCATGTCAGACTCATTACCAACAGCATGGCAACAATCAGAAGCACGATACTAAACAACACGGCGATGTCGTCGTCGTAGCGAGACCCCCACAGCGACCATACTTCAAGAAAGAATAACCCCACTACAGCAAGACATTGCACCCACAGTCTGTTCATCAAACCACGCCGACATTCTCGCCAATAAATCGGACGAGCATCCGGAAAAGACGTCGCCTTCTGCTCGCCCTTTTGCGAATCCGACACATCGACTTCTGCCGTTGAGCCCGAGAACCGGTTTCGAAACCACCCCAATGTTCGCACGCCTGTCGACTGAACACGTTTCTGAAACGAAAATGTCGATCCAAAGCTGAACCACACAACGGCAAAACGAGCTGCGACTGGAAAACAAAGTGTCACTGCAAGGGATGGCACCGTCAGCCATATTGTCTGACTCCAGCTACTGCCACCCACAAACCTGGCCAGCAGGTAACCGGGAAACAAAACATACTCTTCGTCCCCCAGCCCCGAAAACGAATAATGACGCGGCAATATGCCAATCTCAATAAGTAGCGGCCAGGTAAAATAAAGGCAGGCCAACACAAAATACGTCATCCAGAAGGCCGCTATCCCGGACTCCAACAGAGCAGAGCAAAACACGGCAACGGCCGAAATTTGAAACACAACGAAAAGCAACAGACCAACGCCCATCAGCGAGTCTGACATTGTTACCCCACCAAACAGGTAGCAAATCGCAAACAACGGAGAAGCCACAATAACCAACGACAGCAGTGGCAGCATTCGCGACAACATCTTTTCGACCACAATTCCACCCGGCGTAAGCTTGGATATCAGCAGCAATCCCAGAGTCTGCTTTTCCTTTTCAGACGTGATCGCACCGCACGCCATTGCTGGAGCCAAAGCATAAATTGTGACCATCAGAGTGACGAACAGGATTGCCGTCATCTCGCGTCCCTGACCGAGCATGGACATCAAGTTCACAGCCCGCGACGTCATATTGGCATAAGCCGTTAGGAAGACCAATGCGAAAACGGCCAGGCAAACGCAACGCAGAATGTATGTTCGCCTTCGTTGTGCAAGCTCAATCAGTTCACGCTTAATCAACGGCAGTTCGAACGATGGAATAAGTCGCTTTGTTGTCATGGGCACAATCAAACTGAAGTAGCGGCCGGTACGGTTCTGCGATTCGACATCGTCGCAGTTTTGTTTGAAATTCCTAACCGTCAAAACCAGAAAACACGGATTATTCCATCCTTGAATCCACACAGCGATCAGTAGTCAACATCAACGACAAGGATGGGTCATGCGGAAAAGGCAGGTAAATTCTCTCAAAAATTGCGGCTCGGTATCTCCAAAACGTGTTGCGCTAACGCACCAACGGTGCCCGACCTGCATCATCGATACGTTGCAAACCGGAATCATTTGCACTTTGCTCGAGTGACAAAAAATCAGGCACATCAACCACACAAAACCTATGTTTCAATCGAAACGCGCGCCCGGATTCTATGCTGATCGTGGCATGCCGAGGCGCACCTGCCTGTATTCGACGTGAAACAGCTATGTGCGGGATCACCGGAGTTCTCTACACCAACCGTCATCGTTCTGCGGAAAAGTGCGTTCTGCAGAACATGGGCGATGCCATTGCGCATCGCGGTCCGGACGGCGAAGGTTTCTTCCGCGCCAACAACGTGGGGCTTGTTCATCGACGACTGGCGATCATTGATCTTGCCGGCGGAAATCAGCCCATCGCCAACGAAGACGAATCTGTTCAGGTGGTCTTCAATGGAGAAATCTATAACTACCCGGAACTGCGATCTCTGCTTGAAGGCCGCGGACACGTCTTCCGAACAAACTCCGATACCGAAGTGCTCGTTCATCTTTACGAAGACTTCGGTAAAAATCTGGTAACTCACTTGCGCGGCATGTTCGCCTTTGCACTATGGGACGCCAAACAACGCAGGCTGATGCTGGCTCGTGATCATCTTGGCCAGAAGCCATTATATGTCTACCGCGACAATGAAAAACTTTTGTTTGGGTCAGAGCTCAAAGCCATCCTGGCTCATCCCAATGTTGACCGCTCCATCGCCCCGGAAGCTGTGGAAGATTACCTCACGTTCGGTGTGATTCCCGGAGAACGCAGCATCTTCAACCGCGTTAAACGATTACCAGCCGCTCATTATTTGCTAGTTGATGCAGACAGCATAAATACCGCAGCAACTCGGTATTGGCGACTGTCGTTTGATAACGAAGTGCATGCAACCGATGCCGAATGGAAAGCACGCATCAGCGAGAAACTTCGCGAAAGCGTGCAGGCTCATTTACTCGCGGATGTACCGGTCGGCGCATTCCTCAGCGGCGGGCTGGACAGCAGCGCTATTGTGGCATCTGTATCTGACATTGTTGAAGAACCTGTTCAGACGTTTTCGATCGGCTTTCAGGAAAAGCAGTTTAGTGAATTGCCGTATGCGGAAGCCGTCGCCAAACACTTCGGAACTCAGCATCGAGAACAAATCGTTACACCGGATGCCGTTCGCGATCTGGATGACTTGACATTTTTCTACGACGAACCCTTCGCTGACGCTTCCGCGATTCCGACAATGGCTGTCGCACGCATGGCGGCTCAGCACGTCAAAGTCTGCCTGTCCGGCGATGGCGGAGACGAAGCGTTTGGCGGGTACGCGCGGTACGGTCACGACCTGCAGGAAGCAAGCATTCGAGACCGCATGCCAGCTTGGTTTCGACGTGCCGCATTGAGCCCATTGGCCGCCATCTGGCCAAAGGCTGACTGGTTGCCTCGGCCAATGCGACTAAAGTCGTTATTGCAAAACCTTTCACTCGATCCCGCAGCGGCTTATGCAAACACGATTTCCACCTGTCGAATCGGCATGCGAGCTCAGTTACTGAACCCCAGTTTCAGAGACGCCGTCAGTGACCATCGGCCGGAAGCGTTTGCCGAACAGGCGTTTCTATCCGGCCATCGCGATGCTTTGAGTGGCATGCTGGCAGCAGACACAAACTTTTTCCTTCCGGACGACTTTCTAACAAAAGTCGATCGAGCCAGCATGGCCTTTGGCCTTGAAGTTCGTCCACCGCTGATCGACTTTCAGCTGATGGAACTGGCCGCATCAATGCCTTCCAGCCTGAAAGTTCGCGACGGCTCGAAGAAATGGATCCTCAAGGAAATCTTCGAATCTCGTCTGCCTCCGAAGGTGGCTCAACGAAAAAAACAGGGCTTCGAAATCCCCATCGACAGCTGGCTGCGTGGCCCCTTGCGTTCACAAATTCAAGACGTTGTGCTGCAGCCGAACGCGCCGATCGCTCAATACATCAACACAGATCATGTCGGGCGCATGTTTAAATCGCATTGCAACCAGACCGGCCGCTTCGGTCAGGTGTTGTGGTCACTGTTGGTTCTGGGACGTTGGCTTGATCAATACGGATCCGGTAACGCTATGCAACGCGAAACCAACAGTTCCACGATGCCCGCACGCGTAGAAATGCTCAGCAGCAAATGACTCCACTTATGCCAACTTCACAACCAATAATGACGGGTTCAGGTTCACTGCCACGTTGCGAGGATATCCCATTTACTGTAATTTCCGCGGCGCCGGCCAAGCTTCATCACGCGCCCATATGCGGCGGAGTCTGCCTTCCCAAGGGCAGTCTATTTGAAGCGGGCGAATGGCTTGTGGAAGGTTTTGGTGGGTCGTACCTTGTCGCGCAAACGGAAGTGCTTAATCGCTGGAGCGACGGAAGTGTGCGTTGGTTGTTGACTCGGTTTGCCCCCAGTCGAATCCTGCCAGGTAAGACTTCCGGCACACTGGTTCGTCCAGAGAAAGGAGCGAAAAATGCCAACGGAATAACGACTCTTCAGCAGGACAAAGGCGAACTGACACTCAGTCTTCGGCAGCCACACAACGCTTCTGACACAACTCTGAAACTGACGCCTGAACTGCGGGGGCAGAATGGACAGTCGCTGAACCTGCACATTACATCCATCAGCGAAGAAATGCAGGGCGACGTCTGCTGCATATTTCTTGCCAACGTAGAAGTCATCGATGTTCCGTTTGTGAACATTCAGATTCGGATTGAAGTCTGGCCGACAGGTGATGTTGTGCGTGTTCATTCGAGAATCAGAAACACTCGGCGAGCTCAACACAAAGGTGGGCTGTGGGACCTTGGCGACGCCGGTTCGTTCCACTTTCGCGGCCTGCACCTGAACATTCAAAGCGGCAATGTAAGTGGTGGGCAACTTTTCTGGAAAGCAGAAGTTGATTCAGAAACTCGCCATGGCAATTCCTCAGACGGGTTGAAAATCCTGCAACAGGGCAGCGGGTCTGCTGCGTGGAAAAACACAAATCACGTCGACGCAGACAATCGATCAACTGTTCGCACCCGCGGATATCACGTACAGTCATCTGCGGGCGTTTTTCATGGCGACCGCTGTTCACCGACCGTGTGCCTTGTCACAGAAGATGTTCAACTGACCGTTGCCGTGCCGGAATTCTGGCAACAGTTTCCCGGAAGTCTGAGCGTCAATGCGAATGGTATCTGCGTTGGATTATTTCCGGCCACAATCGAACAGGTTTTTGAATTGCAGGGCGGAGAACAGAAAACGCAATCTGTCTGTATTTCAACACGTTTCACCGGTGGGCAACTAGGTCACCTGAACTGGACTTATGACGAACCACGAATGGTTCAATCTACCGAGTGGGTCAAACAGGCCAACGCGATGGCGTGGCTACCCGATTCAACCGGCTTTGCTGACGACACGCTCGGCAGATACAGACGCTACATTCATGAATCCACATCCGGTCAGTTCAGCGTCGCCGCGCGTCGAGCAAAAATCGACGAATTCGGCTGGCGAAACTTCGGCGACATTCCAGCGGATCACGAACAGGCTCACTACGCTGGCAGCAACACAATTATTTCACACTACAACAATCAATTTGATCTAATTTTTGGAGCGATTCAAAACCTTGTGATAACTGGAGATCCAGCGTGGTTCGAAATATTCGAGCCCATGGCACGCCACATCATGGACATCGACATTTATCACACTAACGAAGACCGAGCGTGCTTTAATGGCGGCCTGTTCTGGCACACCGACCATTACGTTGATGCTCGAACAGCCACGCATCGAACCTATTCGAAACACAATGCCTCTGAAAAAGATGGCTATGGCGGAGGTCCGTCAAACGAACACAACTACACAACCGGGCTGATGTACTATTACTTTCTGACCGGCAATCCAGAAGCACGTGCGTCGGTTGTGTCACTGGCCGACTGGGTCATCAACATGGACGATGGTTCGCAAACCGTGTTCGGCCTGTTCGATTCCGGCGACACGGGCCTTGCATCGTCAACAGTGTTCGAAGACTTTCACGGTCCTGGCCGAGGCGTTGGTAATTCCATCAACGCCTTGCTGGATGGCTGGATACTGACCCGTGACGACAGATATCTTTCCAAAGCCGAACAACTGATTCAACGCAGCGTCAGCCCGCTACAGAATTGCGAAACACTACATCTGGCCGATGCCGAAGGCCACTGGTCTTACACCGTGTGCATGACAGCTTTGGGACGCTATCTATCCGAAAAGCTGGAAGCCGGACAGCTAGACGAAAACTACGACTATGTTCGACAGACACTGGCAAACTATGGCCAGTGGATGGCGGACAACGAAAAGCCAACTCTGTCAGAACCGGAATCGCTTGAGTACCCCACAGAAGCCTGGGCCGCTCAGGACATTCGCAAAGCCAACGCTTTGCGAATTGCCGCTTCATGCACCGACGACACTACCGCTGAATGCCGGATGCGACAAAAGGCGGATGACCTGAACGATGCAGCCTGGCGAGATTTGTATTCGTTTGGTGAACAGCATCTCACGGCACGCTGTCTTTCCATTTTGATGACAGAAGGCCTGCGAGACGTGTTCCACCGCACCTGCCAACCCGAATATATGCCACCAGCAAAAGTGCAGTGCAAACCCCTCGCCTGGACCATGTTCGTCCCTCAGAAGTTACGAGTCAAAAAAATGCTAAAGAACCCCATCACCGCTGTGCTTGCAGCAACGAGACTGCTAAATCCCCAACGTGTTCTGAACACCGTCAAAGCACTCCGCCGACAACTGTGATGAAACACACACGACGAATCGCAAACGACTTCAGCAGACAACGGGACAGAGCAAAATCAGGGCACAAACATGATACAGGCAGCAGCAACTCACACCTACCAGCAAGTCGGTACGACAAAGCCGACGATTTGTCACGTCATTCACGCGCTCGGCATTGGCGGCGCGGAAAAGCTGGTCGACGTGATGGTTCGCCGACTCAGTGACCACTACCGCTGCGTCGTCGCCGTTCTGGATGAAGTCGGCCAAGTCGGTGACCAACTTCGTGCAGATGGCTTCGTCATTGAACACCTTCATCGTCAGCCGGGTATCGATCGCGGTTGTGCCAGGCGGCTTGACGCGTTTGCTCGGCGAGAAGGCGCTGGTATTCTGCACGCTCATCAATACACGCCATTTTTCCAGGCAATGCTTAGCCGAGGCCTGCTGGGTTCGCGGCCAGTCCTGCTGACGGAACATGGCCGGCATTTCCCCGATCTGCCCAGTCGCAAACGCAGCGTCGTAAACCGTTTGCTGCTGCGAAAACAGGATCGACTTGTCGGCTGTGGTGGAGCCGTTCGCCAGGCATTGATCGATAACGAAGGCCTGCCGGCAGAACGCATCGAAGTCATTTACAACGGCGTCGACCTGCATGCCCTGTCTCAGCCAACAATCGGAACGCGAGACCGAATTCGCCAGGAATTTGGTTTCACAGAAACCGACTTCATCGCCATTCAAGTCGCGCGGCTTCATAAACTGAAGGACCACCTGACAGCAGTGAAGGCCATTGATGAAGCTCGCAGAATTGCACCTAACATCCGCCTACTGATCGTCGGTGAAGGGGACCAGCGTAGCGTTATCGAAAATGCAATTCGAGAACGCAATCTGCAGGCGAACGTTGTGCTGACTGGGAATCGGTCTGACGTTGCCGATCTACTGGCAGCTTCCGAGGCCTTTCTGATGAGCAGCATTAGTGAAGGAATTCCGTTGACCATTATCGAAGCCATGGCGGCGAGAATTCCGGTCGTTTCCACTGCTGTGGGTGGAATTCCAGAGATGATCCAGCACGAGCGAAACGGATTTCTTGCGGCTTCCGGAGATCACTCGAGTCTTGGTCAGAGCCTTGTTCGCCTGTGTCAGTTGCCTTCACTGCGAAGTACAATTGGCCTTGCAGGACGAGCCACCGCGGAGCGTGAATTTTCGCTGGATGGCATGCTAAACGGCTACTGTCGAACTTACGAGGAGATGCTGAATGATTGCTGAACGCGTTTCTGAGCCACCGTCATTGATTGTATTTTCAGACGACTGGGGACGACATCCATCGTCGTGTCAGCATTTGATCAAAAAATTACTGCCGAACTACCGCGTGCTGTGGGTCAACACGATTGGTACTCGCGCGCCACGACTTGATCTGACAACGATCAAACGTGTGGGTGAAAAACTTAAGCAGTGGACTCAAAAAAAGAACTCGACCAGCGAAGAATCAGAAGCCACTGTTGCTCACGACAACCTGAAAGTCGTGAATCCTCGTATGTGGCCGTGGTTCAGTCGTTCGCACGATCGCCGGCTAAATTCATACCTGCTGTCGCGGCAGCTTGCTCCGTTGATTAAAGATCTTCCACAACCTGTAACCGCCATCACAACTCTGCCAATCACCGCCGACCTTGCGCAACTGCTGGCTGTCGAGCAGTGGATCTATTACTGCGTCGATGACTTTGGTGAATGGCCGGGACTCGATGGCAATACACTGCGCGAGATGGACGTGCAGATGATTCAGCGAGCTGACAGGATCGTCGCCGTCAGCGAACACCTGCAGTCGATGATCAGCTCGCATGGTCGCTCTTCGACTTTGCTGACTCATGGCGTCGATCTTGAATGCTGGCAGCACACAGCAACACCGAAAGACATCCAAAACATACTACCGAACAACTGCGATCGTCCGCTGGCAGTGTTCTGGGGCGTCGTAGATCGGCGGTTGAATTCCGATATGATCGCCGCACTTTCAAAACGAATGCAGCACGGAAATATTCTTCTGGTAGGTCCGCAACAGGATCCGGATGAACGCATTCTTAATCTTCATAACGTGCATGCTCCGGGACCGCTACCATTTTCGAGCCTGCCGACACTCGCACAAGCTGCCAGCGTGCTGATCATGCCATACGCTGATCTTCCCGTTACACAAGCCATGCAGCCGCTAAAGATGAAAGAATACATGGTCACCGGGCAGCCGGTCGTTGTTAGTAACCTGCCAGCTGTCCGTGAATGGAACGATTGTCTGGACATTGTCGACAACGCAGCCGACTTCGCAGAAATGGTAACTCAGCGCCTATCGAGTGGAATTCCTGACGTACAGTTACAAGCTCGCACTCGGCTGCGCCTTGAGAGCTGGTCATCAAAGGCGAAACAACTGGAACACAGCTTATTGGCAACTTGCCCCCGGCAATTGACCGAAGCAATGGGCAATCGCGACCATCGACAAGTCGATTTGGTACACAAGAACTAAAAGGATTTTACACGTGCCAACAGAGAAACACGCTAACGAACGCCCCTTTGTCCTGCATACTCGTGTGGTCACAGGAAATGGTGGCGGCCCGGAAAAAACGATTCTCAATTCACCCCGATTTCTTGCGAAACACGGGATCGATTCCGCATGCCTGTTCATGAAGCCGCCCGGTGATCCCGCATTCAAATCTTTGCAATCCAAAGCTGCTGTTGCCGAGGCGGAAATTATTGGCGTCGATGATCGTGGTCCGTTCGATCGGCAAGTCGTGAGAGAATGCATCCGCATCTGCAAAGAACGCAGAGTCGACATCTGGCACGCTCACGATTACAAAAGCAACGCACTGGGTTTACTCGTCAAACGGTTCCACCCAATGCATCTGGTCACTACGGCTCATGGCTGGGTAAGATTCACTTCACGTACTCCATTGTACTACTGGATCGATCGCTTTTGCATGAAGCGGTACGACCGAGTTATCTGCGTTTCCCAAGACCTTTACGAAGCCTGTGAAAAATCCGGTGTTCGCAAAGATGCTCTGCAACTGATCGACAACGCGATTGTACTTAATGATTACGATCCCTCGCCACCAACTCAACAGGAACGGCGAAGATTTGGCTTTGATGACCAACACGTGGTACTTGGAGCAGTTGGCCGTCTGTCCGAAGAAAAAGGATTCGACCATCTAATCAATGCCGTCTATCGGCTCATTCGCAGCGGACATCAGGTTGGCCTGCTGATTGCCGGAGAAGGGCACCTCAAAGAATCACTGCAGAAGCAGATTGATGAACTGCAACTACAAAATCACGTGCAACTGGTTGGATTTCTGAAAGACCCGCGGGAACTTTACCGAGCCATCGATGTCTTTGTTTTAAGCAGCCTTCGCGAGGGACTACCAAATGTCGTGCTGGAAGCCATGGCTTCACAACGCGCTGTTGTGACCACCAACGTCAATGGAATTCCTCGATTAGTTACCGATGGCACAAACGGTGTTATTGTGAAGACAGGCTGCGTTGAAGCTTTGTATTACGGGATCCATCAGGTGCTGAACAAAAATACTCGTCGTCTGCATCTTGCAGGTCAGGGCCGCAAAACGGTTGAGGAACGATTTAGCTTCGAAAAGCGAATGGAAAAGATCGTGGACGTTTACCGCAGTCAAAGCACATCGCTGGCTCAACGCATCACCGCGATTCCAAAAACGAAGGCAGCAGGCCAGTTACAAGAATCCTGAACAACAACACCTGCGTTCTACTTAGTTTTCAGTAGTTGTGAACCGAGATTTAAAGTCTTCAAACATGTCCACAATCGAATTCACAAACACCCAAACGGCCACGACACACGGCGCAATTGCTGCTCCCCAGGGCTGGAACAACTATCTGCAAAAATGGGGCTATGACGGCTTTCATCTGCGCAGCGAATGGGCCAACGTATTTCATGCCGCGTTAAAACATCAACCACGGTTTATCTGGGCAAAATCCGACAACCAAATTGTCGGCGTTTTACCGCTGATGTTCGTGTCCGGCCCGATCTTTGGAAAATTCCTCGCCAGCCAGCCATACCTGAACACGGGCGGAGTTCTTGCCGATTCAGCAGCGATAGCTCGGCAACTAATCGATCACGCCGTGGAACTGGCAGACGAACTGGACGTGAAGCACCTGGAACTGCGTCACGAGCGTCATACTGAACACCCCAAAATGAACGCCACGGCCACCGAAAAAGTACATATGCGACTACAGTTACCGGCCACCCCCGAACTGCTGTGGGACAGCTTCAAGTCCAAAGTGCGAAGTCAGATTCGAAAGCCTCTGAACGACGAACAACTGACCGCTGAATTTGGGCGACACGAACTGCTGGACGACTTCTACAACATCTTCTGTCAGAACATGCGAGACCTGGGAACACCACCGTTCCCAAAATCACTGTTCCGAATGATGCTGGACGAATTCCCGAACGAAGCCGAAATCTGCACGGTGCGTTTAGATGGAAAGGCCATTGCCTCCGGATTCCTGCTACATGGCCCCGATACAACTCTGATCTCCAGCGCCAGTGCATTACGAGAACACAACAAAACCAGCTGCAACATGCTGATGTACTGGCATGCACTGAAACGAGCCACAGCACGAGGCCAGCAGTTCTTCGACTTCGGTCGCAGTTCGCTTGACGCTGGCACGTACAAATTCAAAAAGCAATGGGGTTCAGAAGAATATCCGGCCATCTGGCAATACTACAGCCGCAAAGGCAGCGTCACGGATGCTCGCCCCAACAGCGGCAAATACGACGCCGTCATTGCGACCTGGAAGAAACTCCCGGTGTGGCTCACAAAAATTATTGGCCCTAGCATCGTCCGTGGCATTCCATAAGCCGTCCGCGATTTCGAATTCATTCTTGTTGCCAACATCGCTAAGACTAAAGCCGCTGCAGCTATTGACGCCTGATCACTGCCAGCCAGTCCTGCTCATCCGGCGCCTCGCCAATATCAACTCTATTGCCGCCCGCCACGGGTTGAACCGGCCCTGAAACCAGTGACCCACCTGCCCGAGGATTAAACCACTGCACAGAATAAGTGCCATCCTGTGTGGAAAGATCCAATTCTGAATTGCCGCCGATGGGAAGATAAATCTGCCTAGGTTTTGCAAGGCAATAGCGACTATTATCGTTATCAGCATTCCTGACCAGTTCGTCAGCAGGTTGCATATCCTGAAATGGAATCTGGTTTTTGCGGAAACAATTCACGGCAATAGTCCCGGCTTCGATCGCGAGAACGCCAGTCTTCGCAAACCAGATCATTCTGAGCAAACTGGTAACCGAAGTAATATTCAACGCCAGCTCCACCGAACATTAGCGTGCCCCACAACGTCTGCTTACGAACTTCGTGTTCCGTATAAATTATTTTTCCTGTTTTGTCTCTTCCGTCAAAGCCCTGGTAGCCAAGGTCCGGACACTGACCATGTGCTGCGCTGCCTGATTCGGCTGATGAATTCGCCGCATCACCATCGGCAGCAAAATAGCCGACACGTTGTACTGAGTTCCGTCAGCATGCGTGAAGCTGGCGCCAAAGTATATGTCGGTAAACGGATTGGGAACATTGCCCTGTTCATGAGCATACGGGCCATCCACCGTGAGCGTAATCTTGTGCCACATTTCCAGCTCACCCGAAACCGTCAAGCTTCCGTCTCCATCCGCTTTACGAGGCATGATATGTGGAACGCTGCTGAGCGATATTGTGGGGCTGGTGTTTGAACTCCGTGTGCCCGCCTGCTGTTTTTCTGTCGCCGCCGTTTGCTTCGGCATTGGCTCCAAGTCCTTCTTTGCATCGACATCCATATTCTCGCGGACCCACCGGGCAAGGGTGCCGCTACCTCGCCTGTAACCTCCGAGCAGTTGGTACAGGATCTCGTGTCTGAATCGCTGGTGGCGTTCCCCAATAAGCTGGAAACTGCGAATCGGCCTTCACAAAAGGAAAGGTCATCGGCAAAACTCCGGCCTGCAACACACTGAGCGGACAGACATCGGTCGGGCGAAAAAATTCACGGTCTGTGGTGATCAGCCATTTATCAAATCCGAACCCATCTTCGCGCATCAAAAACTGAATTGCGTGCGGCCTTGGTTGTTCGATATCCAGAAAACTCTTCTGAGGTTCACCGCAGTGTTCCGCAGCGGTCCACTGTTTGCTTTCCCAACGCCATGACTGCTTGCCTTCACACCACTGCAGACGTTGTCCGCTTTCAGGACAGTTGCCGTCCAGCCCGACATGCAGTCCATTATCTTCGCCGCCAGTCGAATATGCTCGGGCCCACACGTAATAACGTCCAGGAATTTCGACGTGCACGCGATAGCTAAGTACCGCCATCCTTCCGGGATCCGGCGAAAACTTCTTACCGCGAATCAACTTGTCGGCGTGGGTTCTGCGAGTGTCTGGCCGGATTTCCAGATATGCTCCGCCACTTGCTCCGCCAACATGAATCGGATCTCCGTCAGGCTCAATTCCCATGGCACTAACCGAAGTCATCAGGTGCAAAGTTCGATCGGCCGTTTATTTTTGCTAACAGAAGTGTTCAGCTTCCACAGTAGCAACGCTGTCATTAACGGCGAACACCACATCTTCGCCGACAATTGGCGATTGGCTATCCCCTGCGATGGAGAAATTTGTAATGGCAACAATCGCCAGCAGGAAATGCGTCGCGCGTTGACATTCTTTTCTATTGAACATTGAAATCAATCCCAATAGTTGCCTGTTCTCAATCGCACTGATCGAAGACTTCTAAAAATGTAACGGCCGAGATCATCCGCACCATTCGATAACTTTGTGACCTGACCAGCGCCAACATGCCAGCGATGATGCAGAAGGTTGGCCAAACACGATGCAAAACTGAAAAGGCCCGAATTCAGACTTCTTCGTCGGGCGGAAAGTCTTCTTCAAGATGGCGCTGTAGCTGATCCTTCACTCGCTGAGGCAGCTGAGCAAAACCTTCGTGGTCCTCAAACCAGTTGCCATCAGCCAACATCACTTTTACAGCCTCTGCTTCGTTGATAAGGTCGGGTTCAGCCAGACGGTGGTAGAGCCAGCTTCCTTTTTGCGTATACCACAGTTTGTTGTTGATGCGGATCGCCTCAGTTGTCTCAAACCACCTTCCGTCTTTGATTCGCATACGCATATCGATGTTTCTTGTTCAGTTTAACAGGGCAATAGGTCAAAACTGCGTTTCCGCGTGGTGCCGATTCTCGCTGAAAGATCATCGTATCGATACCACGTAAAGAATGTCGATCGCTTGAAAACGGATTCCGCAAGACCGAAACCAATGAAATTTCAGATAGAGCCTGTTGCCACTGCAAACAGTCAAAATTCCGGTTGCGTATCCAGATTTATCGTTGAAAATCAGAATAACAACCGCTGGCACCCGTACTTCCGGATTCGCGAATTCTACCACTTGAAAGGGAACCCTGAGTTAGCACTCGTCAAATCTGATGGCCGTAATCTAAAGGCCCGGGTCAATTTGGGGCCCGCCGCAATCTGCGAAACAGGTGTTTGATGCATGTGACTCGACAACATTTCAGACGTAACAGTTCATCAATAAACCCCATCTATGGCGAAAGGGAGATTCATGAAAACGTTAACTATCACCGCAACAGAGATCATGACCCGGCGATTGATTTTTACTTCTCCTGAAACGCACGTCATTGATGCTCTTGAAAAGCTGGTGGCTTACAAAATCTCCGGCATGCCGGTCATCGACAGGAACGGACAGTTTGTCGGCCGATTCACTGAACGATGTGCAATTGCCGCGCTGGACCTTGGTGGACTGTGCTGCCATTCGAATGTCGCCGCCCGTTTACGTGACGTCAAAGCGTCTGAGTTAATGAACCGCTCGACACTGGTCCTCAAATCGGATCAGGATGTGTTTCACGGGATCAACGAACTCGTCACACGCAAAGTATCCGGTGCGCCGGTACTGGATGTCGATGGCTGCCTTCAAGGCGTGTTTTCTGAACAATCCGCCATGCATGTATTTATCGGCCTATGCTGGGAGCAACTTCCCTCGTCGCGCGTCAGCAGTTGGATTGATCGACATGATGGTCGCCAGATCGGGGAATCAACCGGGCTGGATGAAATCATCGATCGATTCCAACAGACCGCTTACCGTCGGTTGATGGTGGTCCGGAACGATCAATTTATGGGACAGGTCACTCGCCAGGACGCTCTGCAGGCCGCCCTGAAGATGAATACCGAACCGCTGGCCGCATCTCGTTTATTGACAGGCGCAGGCCAGATCGGGCTAAAGACATCCGTAGCAGCATGGATGCATGGTGAAGCCGCCAGCATCAGCCACACGGACGATGTGTTGACGATCGCCCAGCGATTCCTGAATTCCAACGCACGGCAGTTACCTGTCCTTGAAGATGGCCGAATAGATGGTCAAATCAGTCGTTGCGACCTACTCAAAGCCGTGCAGAAGTTTTTCCCCGAAACCAATCCCACCGACGGAAAAGCACAGCCTCTTTACCTGACATCTATCGGGAAACGAAATGTGCACGCCGTCACGTGAACCTGCTGTTTTGCTATGTCAACATAGAATGAGAAAAACGCGTGCCGACGAAACCATTTGGGTGAAAAAACGTCCTTAATCGAATTCCGCCGAGTAGGCTCGCCGAGAAAAAAAGCCATGCCTGATCCTGCAGAAGATAGGACTAACCAGCATTTATTGAGGGATTCCCCTCAGATGCCCTGCATCTCGACATCGGTCTGACTAATATCACTGCGTCCATAACGCATGAGCCTTCCGCTGATCGACATTCACCAGTTTGTCGCCTTAGCGGAAGGCTTTTTCGTGCCTGTTGAAAATTCGTGGCTCAAAAGTCCAATAGGCATGTGAAGCGCAGCAACGTTTCCTGGCGGTGACAACGCAAACTTTGCTGAGAAGATTTTATTCCGTCTTCGGGGCGAGTTTAATTATTGGCGGAATGGTGTCGCCCTTGGGAATCAGGATCATTGAAACTGAATTCACGCAGTGGCGACTGTTCTTGTCCGTGAGGCCTTCACCTTCAAAGACGTGACCGAGATGCCCCTGGCAATTGCGGCAGACGATTTCCACGCGGTATCCATCGGCATCAGTATGACGAGTTACCGCGCCTTCGATTTCGTCATCGAAGGCCGGCCAGCCACAACCGCTGTGAAACTTCTGATCAGAACGATATAGCGGAGCGTTACAGCGACGACAGATATACGTCCCAGCAGCGTCTGTGTCGGTATACTCCCCAGCAAAAGCTCGCTCTGTACCTTTGCCATCAATCACATAGTCTTCGAATTCCGTGAGTTTGTTGTACTGTGCGGGGCTGTCTTCAGACACGTTTGCTTCCTCTGAATTAGATTCCTGAACCACGGTTGCATCACCAACACCATCGGCCACAGGCGCCGCGTCCGACACAGCGACAGACACAACGGCTTCGTCAGCGCAACCGAGTAAGGCAAAAGCACTTAGGACAAAGACAATTTGAAATCGCATTTTCAATACCCCGTAAGTGACGTCCCGCGAACCGGGATGCATCTAATTCCTTAACTCTCACCGACCGAATATTAGCACTTCGGCAGCAAAAGATCGACTTCAGTTTGAAAACGAAAATTGCTATCTCGCTTGGCTGCTTCGACAGCTGATTATTCGGATTGTCCATCGTTTATGTGTTCGTGGCTGCGAATGTGGTCTGTGCAGTAGCACAGATCGCCTGAACACTTGCTGCAATACCGAAAGTCCATGCCCGGATTTGTTTTTTCCGTCATTCCACATACATGGCATTTGTGAATAAATGCCGCAGGCCTGACAGCGAACCGTTTGGCCTGCCCGGTCATATGCCGCTGCCCGTGCTTTGCCCGAGCCCAAATGTCCGCTCCGAAGAAGACCAAGAAGTTCGCCACTGCAGATCCGATCGTCAGCCGCTCTGACCAGCCACCGGAAACGAATCCCAATACAAAACCAATCCAAGTCAGCAAAGCGAACCACTTTATCTTTACTGGCAGGATAAACATCACTCGCAGCTCGAAATTCGGATTCAGGTACGCAAACGCGAGAAACACCGTGCCTTGAAGAAACCAATTGGAAACAACCGCATCCGGCGTAATAAATCCCGTTCCTACAGTTGCCACGTAACCGATCAGCCAAAACAGGTTGTACCTGATCGTTCCCCAATAACCTTCCAGCGCCGTGCCCATCAGGTAAAACAGGTACCAGAAAAAAAACGCCCAGATCGGAGCCGTCACAGGCGGCATCACCAGAAAGCTCAGCAGCCGATAAACCTCGCCGGCCAGCACACTTCCCGGCACAAGAGCGATGCGTTCCAGAATTCTGGCATCCTGTTGCATCGCAACAAAGACGGCCACTTGCCCCACGATAATGAACAGTGTCAGATTCGGGATCGCGAAACGCCCCAGCGTTCGCTCAAGTCTTGAAATCACCAGAATACTCCGCCCATTAAAATTCGACTCTACGAGAGTTAACAACAACCTAATTCGGCAAACCTCACACACGTTTTCCTGCGGGCCAAAACCGGCACTTACGTGCCACCCTGATTCAGCCGCCGTCAAGCATGTGACAGGATTGGCCTGATAGCCACAACCTTAGTCTGTCAAACCATCTGCAGGCAGCGTCAGTTTCTTCCACAGAACTTTTGTCATGTTCCCATCTCCGCCAGTATGCACCGACAGCCTTAAACCGCGGGAAGCAACTGCCGCGGTGCCAACCTGCGCTTTTGAAACTTTATGCGGCTTGCCTTTTGCATCCACAAAATAAAAGGACATTGTCTGCCCCTGTCGCATAATCCGCAATGAACGTACTTCGATTGCCGAAATACGAACAGAACCGCGAACGTCGTATTTGCGTTTTCCGGAATCGTCTTCGGTTGCTTCCACCACTCCGCTTTCTTCGTGGCCATCCTGATGAAAAACGGTATGAAGTCGACCCGATGATAGCGATCTGTATCAAACAGCGCCGTCAGGTAGGCTCCCGAGTGTGCACTAAATAGGTGAGTTGATTCCCAGACAAATAAAAACACGGTGTTTGCTGTGTCGCTCCCAACATCAAACGTCAACTGTTTTGAGCGTCCGGTCAACACTTGGAATGAAACACTTCCATAACAGAACGAAATCGGTGCACCGTTTTACTGACACGCCTCAAAGTCGATCCCACCAAGCTGAACGTGAGCATCAGAAATCCGCTCTGCGCGAAGCACATCAAACTGCCCATTGTCCCTTGCAGAAAACATCCACACAATCACATCACCGCGGCGGGATAACCGAAACCGTCCAGAATCCAAAGACTGTGGCCGTGACTGAGAGCGATACTGTGTCCCGCCCGCTTCATGAATTACGCGCATCGTTTCCACAACCTGAACGCCGCTGCCAGTCAGCCTTCGGATAACTTCGACGGTGTCTTTGGTTGTGTTCATGAAAGTCAGACCAAGCTGAATGCCGGAAGACTTATCTGAGTCCGGAGCCTTCACCGACAAATCCGCAAACGACGCTGTCACGTCAAAGTCACCGACGATTGCCAAATAAGAGGACAGCGTTTTCGAGCTCCAGCCTGAAACTCCGGAACTGGTCACACGCACACCATCCGCTTCTATGCGAAAACGGTTTCATCGCGAAGATTCATAGACGAATGGAATAGGTCTTCAGGAAGGCCGTCTGTCTGAAAACTATGTGAAAACGATTTTGATAAATCGTGAACCGTTCACGGCATCAGCCGTTCATCAGCGAAGGCGCAGGCTGTTTGTTCAGCTTTGCATTGATGGAAGACGTCAGAAAGTCGAAGAAGTTGCGTTGTTGTTTTCGGCACGTGGCCAGAGCTGTCCACAGGCGTTCGTGATATCACTGGACAGCGGTTTCGATGACGTTGATCAGTCTTTTGTCGCTTTGGCCAGTGCC
>JBDNFN010000169.1:0-6920 GCA_041689795.1 Fuerstiella sp.
TCAACCAAAGCGGCACACTGCACGTGCTGCGTAACGGCTTTGACGTGCTGGGCGTGAAGAGCAAAGTAAAGATGGCTCAGTTCAAGCCCGCCTTGGCGATGAACCCGGACATCATGCAGCGTTACGCCGCCAACCGGCTGCTGGAGAGACTCAGCGAACTGGCAGTGAACCTCGATCAGGAAGAGACAACGACACTCACAGACGTGTTGCACCGTGTCCGCAACGCTCTGCTGCCCGACAGTGAACTGAATTTGTTTGCCAAACGTCCCGAGTACGCAGAAAAGAGTGATCGTCTGGCCGTTGCTATGAGACGAGGAGACGCTGGAGCATTTTGCGAGTTCGTCGAATTCCACATGCCGCTGGCACGGCATGCATCACGAATGTTGTTTCGTTGGTTTCACATGGACCCGGAGGATGCCGAGCAGACAGCCATGATTGGTCTGATTGAAGCGGCTCGTCGCTTCGATCCCGAGCGAGGATTTCAGTTCTCCACTTATGCGGGATACTGGATTCGGCAATCATGCCAACGGTACGGCTTGGAATGGGGCCTTCAGATTCGCGTCCCGCCACACGTGTTCTGGCGATGTTATCGTCTGGCTTTTGAACGGACCCGGCTCATTGCGACGTACGGCGAACGCGACGCCGAAGTTGAATTTGAGGCTTTTCGAGAGTTGGAGGGGATTTCAGCGAAGCAATGGTCTTCATTTTGGACGGCCTGCCATGTGGACTTCCTTTCTGAGCTCGAAGCTGACCAAACGGCTCGGATCGATTCGAGACACGATACACCCGTGTTGGACGAAGCCGCCGCCGATGAAGTATGTGCGGAAATCCAAAGATGCCTAAAGACACTTCCCGGGCGGCAGGCAGAAGTTCTGCGACTGCGATACGGAATTGGCGAACGGGAACATACTCTCCAGGAAGTCGCTGAGCGGATGGGAATCACCCGAGAACGCGTTCGGCAAATTCAGGTGAAGGCCGAGGAAAAATTGGAAAAACGTGTCGCCAAACACGGTTTTGGCGAAGGCCTTCAGTCCCCTGTCGCTGAATCACCAGAAACCGAATTCGAGGAAAACAGTCTATGAATCCAACAAACCCTAGGGCGACAGTTCGTACTCGCCAGATCCTGCATGACCTTGAAGCCGTCCGGGAGAACTTACTGGCACTTTCCGACGACATCTGGCTTTCCATCGATCACAACGATCCTGAGGCCCTGGAAGGCGGTGTGGAATTCAAAAGGGCGTTCAACGCAAAGGCCGCCGCATTTGATGTGGTTGCTTCTGAGTTGTCGGAACTGGTTCAGCAGTACACAAGCGTTCGGCTTGAGGAATCGGAACAATCCGGAGGTGCCGATCATCAGGCAAATGATCGGATTATCGCTGAACTGAACCGTGAGGAACCTCACAGCCTTGAGGAAGACTTTACCTTCAAACGCCCGCACGGCGTTATATTCCAGTCAAAAGCAACCACCGGAATCACGACGTGGCAACGCCTGTATGAGTTGGTCCTTCGGCAGTTATACGACGACGATCCTGAACGACTGATCACGCTCTGTGACCATCCAGATTTCACCACGAATCGAGGGAATCCAACATTCACTCGCGACCAAGATCGACTGCGGAAAGCCATGCAGATTTGTGGAGGGCTTTTTGTGGAAAGCAACCTGTCCGCCAACGGGGTTCGAGACGTCTTGCGGCGAGTGTTGGAAACGATCGGCATAGCCACCGACACGCTGCAGATCTTCCTGAGACAGGATCGTGATGCCGGAAGATCGGCCGATGAATCGTGACTCAGTTCGCTCCCGCTCCAATGATCGATCGCGGCCATCAGAAGGCTAGGGCGACAATCATTCAGTGTGGCAGACTGCTTCGGCTGACTCCGACTACCCTCCTCAACTTCAGCAGCATCCTTTGGCGTCTCAATGGAAGACACTTTACGGAATTGGAAACCGCGAAACCATCAGGCATCGCGGCCTCGGATTAATTTGCTCGGTGAAGTGTCCGGGAGGTGTCATCATATGCCCTGCAAAACACCCCACGCCAAACCGGATGCCGACTGCCTAGCGGACAGCCATCGACTCTGGTCGTCTCGTCGTGATTTCGCCGTTTGCTGAAAATGTCCATCGCACCATCACAGCTCAGGCCCAGAATCGAAACGAGTTTGTCGCGGCATTATCACATGGGATTCTGGTTCCTCACGCCTCGCCGCAAGGCAAAACTGGAGCCATTGCTCAAGCCATGGTACAGTTTGAAGGGTTCCTCTTTACCTTCGACGACGACAATGCAAATCTGCTAAGCTGCGGAGCGCATGCGTATGATATGAACAGTGTCAGCAACCGACTGTGCTGCGGTGACCGCTGAGCCCCGAATGCCGTCGCACCAGTCTATTCGGGCTCTGGAAACCAAGGCCGGGAACCGAGATGGCCGATGTACAATTTTTCGTAGCCTTGTTCGCCTTCCACTGGGGCAAAGCACTCTCGGGCCTCATTGACGTAGATCGAACCTCCACCGGGCTTGACAACCCGAAACATGGCCAACAGTTCGGCCAGTTCGTCTTTCGCATGGAATTGAGACAGGAGAATGCGTCTTGTTATTCCGTCCTCCGTTGTCTCGTACCGGATGTCCGACGCTCCAGCCGTAAGGACGTACTTCATCCCGACGTGAGGCCCCGGCCAAACCTCGCCCGGCCGAGTCCCGGAACGAGCAACGGGCGAGATCAATGAATCGCCAAACGTGAACTCAAGATCTCGCGTGTAGATACCGGCAAAAAGAACGTCGCGTGATTGAGTCGGCACCAGAACGTGGCGATATTCGTTAATGAAGAAAGCACCACCGAATTGTGTGGCTCCCCCATGCTGCTTGGCTTCGTTGACCAAGGCAACAAGCTCCGAGTGCCCGTCAGTCGTCAAAAGAGCGCGTTCCGCACTATTCACCGAGTACATCAGCTGAATCGTATTGTTAAGTTTCACCGTGTAGCGAGCATCTTTCCCAATGGCCTTTGCTGTGTTGCCGTTGTAGGGATACATCCGTTCGTTGCGTTTTGTCGATACGAGAAGCAAAGGAGCAGGCACACCATATGAGAGTTCCTTTCTTACTGGCGGCGCGAGAGTTGCCACACCTTGGTTGTCGTCAGTTGCGTCAATCGGTCCGCTGACATTTGCAGCGGCGTCATCGACGAGATCTCCCAGCACAACGACAGGGAGTGGATCACCGTCAATCAATTCCACGTCTCTTGGCGACAGCCAATCAAGGAGGTTCTCGCAGACGTCAGCCGCAATCAGGTCACACGCCAGCAAATCATCCACGGTGCGTATTCCGAGCAATGCCGTGTGATACACGCCCAGAATTTGCAACTCATCCAGCAATTTCGAGGTGATCGGGCGCGGCAAGGGCTCAGGAGCTTTTGGCACTGGAGCCGCCCATTTCTTGGTGAGTTCTTCCCATTCAGGAACGCTGTGTTTTACTGGGCCAGTTGGTCCTAGACTGCGAAATGCCTCAAACTGCTGCACTTCCAGTTGATCAAGATCATCATAAGTGCCCTCATTACGACGTCGAAGACTCAGCAGTTCCACAACAGTATCGTTATAGGCGTAGATGATCCGAAATTCCCCAGCTCGTAAACGACAGAGACCATCGTATTGGGTCAGCAGAGTACGACTTCCTCCAGGCGTAGGATCATTCATCAGATCCTGTGTTTTTCGGGAAATCTGGTTTTGATACTTTCGCTGCAGTCGCTTGAACTCTTTCAGATACTCGGGGTTCATCGCCAGTGCCCATGTGCATTGTTTGCCGCTACTCATGATTGTTTCTCACTTGGTTTTTGGGGTTCGACGATTTCCGGAGATTTCGAACTCGTTTCTGGCCATAGAAATCCACCTGGTACTGCGGCCAAGAATCTGGCACCGCCGTCTGCGCGATACCACGCATGATCGAGGCGATTTACAAAGAACGAAAAGCCTTCGGCGCTGACCGCTTTCCATGCCGATAAACACTTTTTTGTATTCTGGGCGAGTAAATCATTTCCGCCCTCAGTAAGAGCGAAATGGAACACGTCTTTCTGACGACGTTCGATGACCCCACCCTTTTTTTGGCGGAACTTGAAAGTGCCATTCACTTTGTCCTGAGGTCCCTGATAGATCGCCCCTGCCGTGAGCGACTCTACATCTAATGTTACGCCACCATCAGCGTTGTCTTCTCGAACGCGGAACGGCTCAGAAATCTGACCGGCAAGGTACGGGGCGACTCCTTTACCAGATTCGCCGAAGACGATAACAAGGTTGTAAGTCGGCGTAATTCGAAAACGTCCACCCGGGCGGCCTCGGACGCATTCAACCATCTTACTGACCCCCTGTGGATTCTCGATCCAAGAGCCGTCGCTGGTGCTGACGTTTCCTCGCGTATCAACTGAAAACTCGTAGGCCGGAAGTTCGCCGAGCCACAGCCCGGGCTCTGTGGGCACACATTCTCCAAACCGCACCCATTCGGTTTCTTCTGTCGGCCGCGGTTTCAGAGGTGGCTCAGCTTGTGCCAGTGGGGGTGCTGCTGGATCTAATGGCCACAACCAATATCGATTCGATTCTGCACCGGTCAGATCGGACCAGTCTTCTTTGCCATAGATTGACTGGTCTACCGTGTCATGCACATATATCACATGCATTTCGGCCTGTTTTACGCCCCCATCGAAGCGGCGACGCAGGACACGCCCCAGTGTTTGAATTCTTTGTCGAACACTCGATGATGAGGCAACTGAAATTCCGACATCAGCATCCGGTACGTCAATTCCTTCCACCAGACTTTTCACACTGACAAGCACATCAAGTTTTCCAGAGCGGAATTTAGTAAGGACACTGCGTCGAGCAGGTGCTGGAAGCTTAGAGTGCTCAATCCCGATTCTCGCGGACGGAACGTTCGATTGGAGTTTCTCAAAAAGTTTTTCAACTTCGGCTACTCGTTCGTGAAACAACAGTATTCTCGGACGGGGTTCTCGCATGAGCGACTCCTCGACTACTCGTGCCGCAACTCGTCCCCGCTCAGTGGCTCGATACAGGAAGTCCTTTCTCGCCGTCAATGCACCGATGTAGGCCTGTGCCAGCGGGCCGATCTCTCCACCTCTGCCCGCGAGCGACCACGCCTGAGACGATTGGACTCCACTGGACGTGAGCCGGTCAGCCGCGTCGGTAACCTTACGGCTGATTCTCTCGTACTCGCGTCGTTCATCTTCATGCAGCCGGACGCCATGATGATGAACCGTGTAGCTCGGTAGCCAGCCGATTTCGCGAGCTTCGCGAAGTCCAAACCGGAATACTACTGAACCGATCTTGCGACCGACAATCTGTCGATCGTAGGCAAGGGGAAGTCCTGCCTCGTCGACTTCGTCGCGTGACGGTGTCGCCGACAAACCAAGTCGATATTTCGCTTTCGTATCCAGCACTTTGGAAAACGACGCGGCACCTGCACGATGACACTCATCGATTACCAGCATCAAAGAGGAAACGCTGTTTGCGAGATCCGGAAGCTTGCGAGCTGCCGAATTGAGGACTGCAACAAGGACACGCTTTCCTTCGAAGCTGTCCTTCCCCCCTGCCCCAAGCAGGCCGATTTCTGATTTTTTAAGAGTGGTCTCTCGCTGGAGGATGCCGACCCATTGCCGAGCTAGTGCTTCACTGGGAACGACGATTGCCAGACGAACGTCCGGAGTACTGGCACTCACACGCACAAATGCATCCAGAGCAATTAGGGATTTCCCACCGCCGGTAAAGATCTCAAGTGTGCCGCGAAATGGACCGTGGTCATCACCATCAAGCCATTTCTGGACCGCATCTTGCTGCCAATCAAACAGCTCTACCCCGCTCGAGAACCGAACCGGACCGGACAATTCGCCAGACGTTGGGGCTGTATGCTCGTCTTGAGCTTCGTTCATATTCAGCATTCAATCATTGCAACGTACCGGGTAAACGACGGGCGATCAGTCTGAACAATGCAGACAAGAATTGGACCACGAGTTACGCCCATCGTTGTGATTCAGCCGTGATTGTAATACGCAGCCCGCCTTGTCACCAACCGTGCTACGTGAAACACCGCATCTTGAATTCTGAAGTGCAGAATATATGAAGTGCATGGTGGTGGGAGCAATCGGCTGGGCTTGCGATGCTCAATAGGTGGCTGCAACGAACGGGACTGCGTTCGTGCAAATAGCCATGGAGCGATTTCGCTCTCATTCGGAAACCGCCGTGGTGCGAAATCAAATGCCAGAAGGCAGGGTACATCTACGACGAAAGCACCAGCCAAATTCAGTTTCCCGGGATTAAAGGGCTGCATCTCCAGTCGCAATCTGCTCCAGAATAGGCTGAAGCCGAGTGACGAGACACGGGAAACTATCAATAATGGCGTGGAGTCTTGTCTAACGGCTGATCCGAATGGCTGCGTACTTTAACGAGCTCGAGGTATTTCGTATGAGAACAGGGAACAGTGAGTTCGCAGCGCCGAGCGGTAGCCGCCTCAGAGTCATGCGCGACGGACACAACATCATTCGAAGCAAGGCGATCCCCAAACCTGTCGTCCTCGTAGACACACGCGAAAAGCATCCGCTGCCCCTCCACGCGAATCATCCGAACTGGATTGCCGGGGAACGCCGGTCAACACTCAAGACCGGCGACTACACCGTGGAGTCGATGGAGACGCTGCTGTGCCTAGAACGCAAGAGTCTGGCAGACATCGTGGACTGCACCGTGACCAACCGCAGTCGGTTTCTGACTGCATGCAGTCGCCTTGCGCGGTTCAAATGGAAAGCCATCCTGATTGCGGGGCAATATCGATACGTTGACGGCAACGGCCAACTAATCATGAAGGATTGCCCAACTTGCCGTGGGCGTGGGAAATTTGGCCAATAGTTGCTCTTGAGGCTAGTAAGTCCAATATCCGGAA
>JBDNFN010000170.1:0-4886 GCA_041689795.1 Fuerstiella sp.
CATTCATCGCGGACGAAACCAGATCACTGGCAGCGGACGAACGCCTTCCCGGGAACAGCGAGGTTCTGGAATCGTCGCTGGGAAAACTGAAGTCCTTCGAAGGTGATTTCGACAAAAGTGGTTTTACGAGTCTGCTTCCGGTCTTCAGTGCGCTCGTGGAGAAACTGACTCCCGATACAATCTCCGATGCGTTGGTCTCCGTCCCCGGCAAAAACGTAAAGCACTGGGTCAAGCAGCACCTAAGGCAAACCTTCCTCTCGAAACGCCGACTCGCTCTACAGAACTAGCGCAGCATTTCCCATGTGAACCACAAAGAACGGCTATTCCAAATTCCCAACAGCCCACCCCAAACCCAATTCTCAACTAAGTAAAGTCTGGCCGATTATTCCGGTTCTAAGGGCAATTTTGGAAATATGCGCATTCTACACCTTGCGTCATCAGTGAAAGATAAGGAACGTAGGCATATTACAGCCACTGCGAAGTCCTGATGGGATGTTACGGAGTTTTCGCAGACGACCCCCGCATTGTGACGATACCGCTTGGGATAGGTCTAGATTGACTGGCTATTGACTGTGTTTTTGATGGAGCCTGGGACTATGGTCCGAATGCGTTTGATTTTCCGCGTTGCGTTTACTGTTTTAGCCGGTCTGGCACCGCTTGCTGGCGTTTCCGCGTTTCAGCAACTGGAGGTGGCGGCTGTTGCTTATGATGAAGGCGCGCCGGAACAGGTTGATGTCTTAGAAAATGAGTCTCCAGCGGCCACGCGTGTCGCTCAGGATGCGAAGACACTTGGCGAATTAGCGGGCGAAGAAGCTGGATTAAAGCTGGAACCATTACTGAACCTGCTTTACGACGGAACCAAATCTGACGACGACCGACTTAAGGCGGCGGCCGACCTAAACCAGCTTGTGGAAAGTATTGGCACTGCAACGACCGAGCATCGTTCATTGTCACGTCAAATCCGACGACGAACTCGTCTGGCCGAAGCCGGCCTTACCGTCTTGAAATCTGCCGGCGATGCAGGCGAAGCTCGAGAATTGACGAATGAGCTGCTGATTCGTGTTGCGGTCGATTACGAAAATAGCAATCGCGATGCTCACTCGGAATTGGTTCGACGTGACTATCTGACGATCAAGCAGCTTCATCCTGCTTTATACGAAGCCATTCGTCCGGTGATGATGGATGAGTACTTCAACTATAATCTGCACTTTGTTTTGTCGGAACCGATGTTATCGCGACTGGTTTCTGATTACCGCACCGAAACGGGCGGTGTCGCGGAATGTATTCTTGGTGCATGGGTCACAGGCTCTCAGTCTACGGACACTTCGGTTCGAGCAGACATAAAGCCATCCGTTGGCAGCGGAATGTTTGAGCTAAATGTTGACGGCCACACGACGTCAAACACTCAGGGACGAAAGTCTCCAGCCACCATTTTTACCCATGGTAACCACACGTTCAATATCGTTAAGCCGACTTACTTCAACGGGACGTCGTTCAGCACAACTGCTGCAACGATGGACGTGCATGCCTACAATAAAACAGTTGGTGTCAGCACTGACTATGACCGGATTCCAATCATCCGTGGGATCGCCAGAAACATTGCGTCAAATGAAGCAGCAAAGAAACAGGGCGAGTCGGAAGCCATTGCTGCTCAAAAAATTGCGACTAAGGCTTTGCCTAGATTCGAAAGCGAAGTTGGCAATAAGTTCAGCGAAGCAAATGACAACCTGCAAAACAACATCCTGAAGAACCTGCGGGACAAGGGAATTGCTCCGGAAACTTACAGTGCACGTTCCAGCGAAACACATCTGGCAGTAAGTTCACGCACGATGTCAGCCGAAAGCCTTGCCGCACCGGCTCCACCAACGACGCCAGCACCGTCTCGCGGTGTTGCCGTACAAATGCACGAATCGGCAATCAATGCCGCGATTGATAGCCTTGAAATTTCAGGCCAAATGAAGATTTCGGAAGTTGTCGACCGAATTGAATCGTCCCTGGAGGATTTCCTGAATCGTGAAGTCAGCTTTCGGCCTGAAGGCAAAGCTGACGATGACAAGACCGAATTCGACTTCACAGAAGCCGATGCCATCCGCATTCGATTTGACGAAGGCAAGATTGTATTCATTCTTCGAACAGGCTTTTACGAAGCGGAAAATGATCGTCGCATTCCGCAACACGTATTCGAAATCCCAATGGGAATCGAACTTCGCGATGGCAATATTCAACTGATCCCACCAGCAACCGATGCACGTGGCATTCTGTCTCTGAAGCCGCAGCCAATCGCAGGCAAGTCTTCTTTGCGATCGGTCGCTCAGGCTCGAGGGATCGCCAAGGAAATTCTCGACAAAGCTTTCACTGAACCATTGATTACGGTCGACCCAAATATCGACCTGAAGATGGCTGACAAGTCCATTCTTGGGCTTCAGGTAACGCTGCTCGAAGTTACTGACGGGTGGATCACTGTTGTGTTTCAGTAGTCGTTTCTGGTTGACGTTTCTGGTTGACGTTTGCCTAAACGAAATTCGCTAAGCCAGACTTACCGGGACCCGCCGGTAGGTCTGGCTTTTTCGTTTAGACTCCATAAGCGAACCCGACTCCCAGAGCGTGACCAGCTTGCAAATACCCTAGGTCTCTGGTGGCTCTGAGTTCTCGGATGCGCTGCTCGAAATTTGCCTGAATAGTTTGCGGTGTCAAAGGCACTTCGCTTTGGGGCTATTTCCCGAGCCCAACGGACTACAAGACGGGCAATGTTTTGCCGGGATAGGCAGGGTTGCCTGAATAGCCAAGGTCGGAGCAGGTCTCAGTTATCCAAATCAGAAAAGGCACGAGTTTTCCGTAATCGACGCGTGGCATTCGCTAATGGCTCGATGCATACAGAGCGATTCAGCCTCTGAAAACGACTTTTCTAGCGGCAGGCAGCACTAGCGAATGAGTCCCGCAATCGCTGGGAATTCATTCGCTTCCAGTCAGACCAGGCAAGGCACTTGCTGACCTATATTTCAGAAATCGTTTCAGCCTGGATTCAAACGGACCTATCGTTCTCCCGCCCTCACTACTCAAACACATTGGTGTTTCGCATCGGGCAGGTACTCAAACCGACAGTCGATAAACCAGCCGTGGCGGTCCGCCTGCTGCAGATTCTGCCCATGTCGGTAAACAGCAGTAATTCCAGCTGCCTCATCCGCCGGCAAATCCGGAAGTGCTATGGTGCTGATTTGTATATGAATTCTACCATAGAACGGTAGTTATCTTCATCGAGCTCTCAATTGCCAGCCGTCGGACGGCGCCGCAGTGCGGTCCGCTCTTTTATCGTAAATTGCAGGTTTGAATGTTCGTTGGCAAACACAACTTCGCTTCCTATGGGATTCACGTTATGAGCGTGGCCGCTGTTGTGCTGATTGTGTCTCCCGGTAACGCCGTCTTGGGTCAGCAGAATTACGAATACAGTGACGTGAATTCTGGGTCGGCAGGAATGAGCGGGCATTCGGTGTTCACCAGCGAATATCCGACCTACGACGAGGTCATGTTGCCGGATCAGCAACCATTTTTTAGAGAGACAATGACTGGTCTTCGCCACCGCAACAATGACGAATCCGGCATACTTCCCAGCGGCTTGTTGTATCGATCATACATTGCCGCTCCGCATGAATCGCGATTCGCGACGATTCTGAATTACAACATTTCTAAAGGCGACTGGCGTTGGGATTCGACGCTGGGCGGTCGCGTTGGACTGTTTCGCCAAAACCAGCCGGCAATTGCCGCTTTGGATGTGTGGCAGATTGACCTGGAAGGAGCCGCGCTTCCGCGACTTGATCCACAGTTGCAGATGGACGTGGAATCGATCGACTATCGATTCGGACTACTGTGGACGGCACGCCAGGACAACGTGGCCTTCAAATTTGGCTATTTCCATATTAGCTCTCACGTGGGCGATGAGTTTCTCAGTAAGAACCCGGACTTTCAACGAGACAACTTTGTACGTGAATCGCTGATCGTTGGCAGCACACTGAACCCCACACCAAACGTACGACTTTATGGTGAATTCGCCTGGGCCTTTGCTTACAGCGGCGGAGCTCGTCCTTTACAATTCCAGCTTGGTGCCGAACACACGTCTCTGCCTGATTCACCAGGACACGGCGCTCCGTTTTCGGCCGTCAATTTGCAGTTGCGACAGGAAGTCAACTATGCCGCGGGTGTGACCGCGATGAGCGGTTGGCAGTGGACTGGCCCTGATTCCGGAAGAACCATGCGAGTCGGTTTGCACTATTACAACGGCCCCACCAATCAATTTGAATTCTTCCGTCGCTACGACAATCAAATCGGAACTGGTGTTTGGTTCGACTATTAAGCTCGACTTGCACAAACACATGGTTTTAGACAATGGCCCGCTTAATCACGGGGATATAGGATAAGGGCTTCCAGTTGATTCAGGAGCAGGGTTCGTTTTTTTTGAGCGGGCTTTTTTCATGACGCCGTGCCGTTGCTGAGATGCGACCTGGCTTGCGAGAGCGGTGGCCGTGGCGAATTTCAACAGTTCATCTTGGGTGAAAACGCCTGGATGCTGTGAGTGGGCGTCCAGCGTCGGAATCAGCGGTGCTCCTTCACGCACGATACGAATCCCCGCATAATGATGGCCATGAATGCGACGTTCATGCGACTTCGGCAAGCGGAACCAACGCTCAAGATTCAGGTTGTCATGCGGGTCATCGGTCAGTTGCGCACCGGCGAAAAGACCAACCTGAAATGACGTCCTCATCTTCGCCATCGCGTTGTAGGTTTTGTCATCGGAGAACGATTGAAGCTCCGCAGTCTTTGCCGCAAACAGTGGCTCTCGATCGGCCAGTGACAGGCCCTCTTCCACCGTCAGGATCTCCACCACTTCGCGG